>JALVQI010000172.1 GCA_027031485.1 Candidatus Aminicenantota bacterium
CCGATAATTTTCAGAAAATTCCGTATGACTGTGTTTATTGATATGACCTTTTTTTCCAGAACCTGTTTGCGGCTGAAAGCCAGCAATTGTCGTGTAAGGGTAGCTGCCTGCCTGCCGGACTCATTAACGCGTCTTATCTTTTCATGTATTGGATTATCCGAAGAGATTTCAGCAAGTAGTAGATCCGAATAACCTATAATCACACTCAGAACATTGTTAAAATCATGGGCAATACCAGCGGCAAGCCTGCCAATGGATTCCATTTTTTGAGCATGCAGGAGTTGCTGTTCAAGCCTTATTTTCTCGGATGTCTCGCATTCCAGTTTATGGTAGGCTTCAATGGCCTTGCCGTACATGAAATTTATAGCATCAACCGTTGTGGCGAGCTCATCATCCTTTGTTCGCCTGTTAACCGGACGATTCAGTGTTAGAGGTTCCTGCTGCTCCTCAAATGTGATGTGCCTGGTATACCTCTGAATCGCAATCAAATGTCTTGAAACAAGATACCAGAATATGTAAATGATACTGAGTGAGACAATAGACATCAGCAGAAGGCTCTGAACAAGGGTGAGCATAACGGAGGCTTCAGCTTTCCTGATAGCCGATAGTTTTGATACGGCAACTGTAAGGTTGCCAAGAAAAAATTTTTCTCCTCCTGCCCTATGATACAGGGGTATTTTTCTTATTATTACCTTTCTGGCATTCGGGCTTCCGCAGCTAACGAGTACTTTCCCGTTTTCATCCGTTATTTGAGCAAAGACAATATCACCATTTGCCAGAAAACCCTGCATCACAAGATTAAGCAAGCGAGTGTCAAGTATCCATAAACTCTCCTCTATGAAAGATCTGTTGCTTGCCACAATATTGTTGAGTTCCCTATTAAGAAAAGAGACCCTGTTCTTATATTGCTGGTAGGATATTATGAGAGAAAGGACTATGGCCATTATAACCCCGATAAATGCCACAGAAAGTGCAAAGCGTTTTCCGATTTTACTCTTTAACCACTCTGGTTTAACGGTTGGTTTCATTTTTGACTATAAGTATCCCCATTTTGTGACGGATGCATTCCTTCGAGAATTCTCTGGATGGTACCATCTTTTCGCATCTGAGAAATAGTCTTATTAAAAGCGTTTATTATATTGACAAAAGAAGAATTTTTTCTGATAAGAAGACGGTAGACGATCTTTTTCAGAGGGTATGGATTGGTTAATATACATTTATATCCTTCCGATAATGAAGTCCCCTCTTTTATCTTCTTTTTAATGAAGGCTGCGCCTATGAAACCATTTGCTATATAGATATCCACGCGGCACTTAATAAGCATATTAAAAGCACTGTCCATATTCGGAACCCACGTTATATTAAAACCCTTCAGGTTTTCCTTTGTCCATCCGGAACCGATTGTTTCAACTATCTTGAATGGTCGAGCTTCTTTTAATGAACGTATGGACATTATTTTCTTCAAATGGGGGTTATTTTTATTTACAAAAATGTGTTCATAAGCAATTAGAACGGGAACAGAACCAATGAAAAAGGGTTTTCTCGCTTCAGTGAGAACGGTCACCATGCCATCCGCTTTGCCTTCGGATACAATTTTTTGCGCTCGAACCCAGGGGTAGAGCTCTACCTTAAGAGGGATGTTTAATCGATGAAATGCCTCTTTCATTATCTCGTAAAAAATACCTGTCGGTTTTCCGTCCGCTCCGCGGTAGATGGTCGGTGGTGCATCTTCATCATCAACCCAGTGAAAAGCTTTTACATTACCTGCGTACGCATAATTGAACATCAGGACAAAAACAAACAGCAAACATGTGGTCATTTTGGGAATAGACATTTTTTGAAATCTTTTTTGTATTAAATTCATCAAGACCTTTAATCTGCCTGAGAATATATCTAACTTTCTCAGGTGAAAATTATGTACTTTGAAAAGTTTTCGTTGAAAGAATAAGAAATGGAAAGAGAAGAAAGAGTTAAATCCGGACTCCGACCCGCCCGTAATAATTTTGGGTTTAATTTTAAACATTTTTGCTTCCATTATTAATTGCCTCCATTGTTAATTGTTAATTTTTGTTTTTTATTATTAAAGGTAAATTCAGGTGCGATGATAAAACAAGTAATTGTCGCTTTTCATAACCGCTCAATTCGGATTGGATATCAATTTTTGTCTGGTTATTCTTGCTAAACCGAGTCATATTTATACTCCTTTTTTCACCCCCTTTAAATAATAAAATCAAAAGCTTCATGATTTTTGCTATTTGTTTGGTCCCATTAATCAAAAGTGTATAAATCATTAATTTCCTTTCCGTAACTTCCCTGAAAACTCGTTTATCTCTATCCCCCCTCTTTCTGTGGTAAAAAAACAACTTTTTATCATTATACTTTTTCATCAGTTTGTAACCTGTTCATTGTTTATTTTACACTTTTCTGGGAAAAAATCAACCCGACCCGGTGCTATTCGAAATAATTTCATTATTCAAGAAAGTAGTAAAAACAAGGTTCTCGAGAGAATATTTAAGGGAAAGATTATTTTATCTTCACCATCTTTTTTATTCGTTTTTCTCAATGTCAAATCTATTTAATTATTTCCTGACTCCTTTATATATTCTTATTAAGTTATATAATCGCATATTGATATCACAATGGAAATCTCCTTTTGCAAATTCTATGTTTTCTGCGGATGTTCCTGTTTTTTATTCAAACTAACCTTGACCCAGTACTGTCCGGGAAATTTCAGGTAGCGAAGAGTTAGTGAGAGCCTTGAGCGTTGAGCATTGAGCCATGAACTGTTCACTAAGGAAATTGTTAGTTTCTTGTAATTAACAATTTTCTTTATTTAATTTTTTTTAATAAAAGAAATTTACTGATAGCTTAATACAATTAACCTTCAAAATTGGCTCAACGCTTGATGCTCAATGCTCAAGGCTATTAAGACCTTCAGAATTTAGCTCAGAGCTCAATGCTTGATGCTCATGGCTATCTTGATATCCCATGGGACACCTCCTGTGTGGATTTTTTTGTAAATACTTATATATCATACATCTTCACGCGGAAGTGTCCCAATCCTCTGTTTTTTTCCGGACACTACTAACCTTGACCCTTTTATTTTTTTTATTTATAATTATTTATTAAATAGGAGGATGCTATGGGTATAAAAATTTTTGTTGGAGATGATAGCATCTCCATAAAAAAAGTAATTGAGATGGCCTCCGAAGGTAAAGATTGGAATTTAAGATTCTTCAATGAGGGGGACAGTCTTTTTAGTATGTTAGAAAGCGAAGGGGCTGATATTCTAATTGTATCACAAAATTTGCCAGGCAAAAGTATTCCTTTCATCTTAAACTGGATTGAAGAAAACCGGAAAGAAACCAAAGTAATTATTATGAAAGGTGCTTTTGACGAAGATTTATCCGCAGAAGTAAAAAACTATGAAACCATAGACAAACCTTTTTCATCAGATCAATTTGTCGAAATTATAAACAAACTGACAAAAAGCGGAGAAGATAAAACTTCAATTTCTTTACCCGAAGAAGATGAAGATAGTATGTCAGTACCAAGTTTTCCGGAAGAGGTTGAAGATGGTGTAGGGGAAGCGGAGAAGAAAGAGAATAATGAACTCAGAGTAGAAGATGAACCCACATACGAGGCCCTCGGAGATACCTTTAAGGAAGGAGTGGGAGTATATCCGGTTGGGGATGTGGAAAATGTGGAGCCCAGCGAAGAAAAAACAAGAGAGAGCTCAACTCTTAAAACATCTCACGAAGAAAAGTTTGAGAAAGAAAAAGAGGAGTTTGACAATCCCTTTCTTGAGGATTCCTTTTCCGATGATAATGCGGAAATGGAAGAAGATACGGAGTCTCAAAGTGATGTTCTTAAAGAGAGTACGGAGATGGATGATAATGCTGATTTTTCATCTTTGAATGAGGAAATAGAGGAAGAGGATGAAGATGAAAAAGTGGAATTTAATGAAAATGAGATAGAAAAAATTGAAAAAGAAAATTCAGAAGCTAAAATTAAAGAAGGGAAGAAAGAAGTTTTTGACGAAAGGATAACATCCGCTCCGACTCTAAAATTGGATGAAGAAAAACGAGAAAAAGAAAAAGAGGAAGAGGATCTGGATAAAACAGTGTCTTTTACATCCGAGGAATTCGCTAAAATGGAAAAAGAGGAAAGTGCAAAAAAAGAGGAAATAACAGGGAATGTCGAAGCAACTTCAAAAGAGGAAAAAACAGATGAGACCACTGAAGAAGAGGAAGAGATAAAAGAAAGTCTCTTTGAAGAAGAAAAATCCTCTGAACCTGAATTTAAAAGAGAAAAAAACATAGAAAAAGAAGACACAAAAGAATCCGAAGAGAGCTTTAAGGAAGAAATTTTTTCCGAAAACACTCAAGAAAAAGAAGTTAATATTGATGAAGAGTTAATCAAAAATATCACTTCTCAAAAAATCGAAGAAATTCTTTGGGAGATTTTACCCCCGATTGCGGAAAAAATCATCAGGGAAGAATTAGAAAAGCTCAAAAAAGAGTTGACAGAATTAGAAGAGAATTAAATTTAATACGATATAGGAGATTTCAGTATGACAGTTGATTTTGAGAAGGAGTATATTCCGCAAAATATTGAAGAAAAGTGGATAAAATTCTGGATTGAAGAGGGAATTTTCAGAGGGGATACGAAGAGTAAGAAACCAAAGTTTTCCCTTGTTCTTCCACCACCGAATGTAACGGGAACACTTCATATGGGACATGCCCTTGCATTTACAATCCCCGATATCATTGTCAAAAGAAAAAAGATGCAGGGATACAATACAATGTGGCTTCCGGGGACTGATCATGCCGGGATAGCAACTCAAATCGTAGTGGAAAGAAATTTAGCGGAGGAAGGTTTGAAAAAAGAGGACCTTGGCAGAGAAAAGTTTCTGGAAAGAGTCTGGGAATGGAAAGAAAGGAGTGAAAAGAGAATAAAAGAACAATTAACAAAATTAGGACTTTCTCTTGATTGGACAAGATACAGATTTACCCTTGACGAAGGACTTTCAAAGGCTGTCAAAAGGGTTTTTATTGAACTATATAAGAAAGGTTTGATTTACAAAGGCAATTATATGGTAAACTGGTGTCCGAGATGCGGAACAGCAATTTCCGATCTTGAGGTGGTTTATGAAGAAGAAAATGGAAAATTATACTATTTAAAGTATCCGGTTAAAGGAGAAAAAGATAAATATATTGTTGTTGCAACTACAAGACCTGAAACAATGTTAGGAGATACAGCGGTTGCTGTTCACCCCGAAGATGAAAGATACAAAGATTATGTGGGAAAAACTTTGATCCTCCCAATCGTAAATAGAGAGATTCCTGTTATCTCGGATGAAATTGTTGAAAAGGATTTTGGAACAGGGGCTGTAAAAGTTACACCTGCACATGATCCCAATGACTTTGAAATTGGTAAAAGACATAATTTACCGTTTGTAAAAGTAATAAATGAAAAAGGGATTATGACAAAAGATGCAGGTAAAAATTTTGAAGGGCTAACAAGAGAAGAGGCAAGGGAAAAGGTAATAAATGAGCTTGAAAAGGACGGACTTATATTAAAAATAGAAGATTATACCCATTCAGTCGGGCACTGTCAAAGATGCGGAACAATTGTTGAGCCTATGGTTTCCAACCAGTGGTTTGTAAAAATAAAACCTCTGGCGGAACCTGCAATCAAAGCCGTGGAAACAGGGAAAATCAAATTTATCCCCAAGAATTGGGAAAAGACCTATTTTGAGTGGATGTACAATATTAGGGATTGGTGTATCTCAAGACAGCTCTGGTGGGGACATCAAATTCCCGTTTATTATTGTCAGGATTGCGGAGAAACTATTGTTTCCGAAGAAAAACCCGAAACCTGCCATAAGTGCGGAAGCAAAAACCTTAAACAGGAAGAGGATGTTTTAGATACATGGTTTTCGTCTGCCCTATGGCCATTTTCAACTTTAGGCTGGCCTGAAAAAACAGAAGATTTAAAAGTGTTTTATCCGACAGATTTAATGGCAACAGGTTTTGACATTATCTTTTTCTGGGTTGCAAGAATGATAATGATGGGACTGGAGTTCGGAAAAGATATCCCATTTAAAGAGGTGTTAATCAATGGGCTTATAAGAGATGAACATGGGCAGAAAATGAGTAAAACAAAGGGGAATGTGATAGATCCCCTTGATATGATTTCAAAATACGGAGCTGATGCTCTCAGGTTCACCCTTGCGATAAATGCTGTGCCAGGTATGGATATCTCAATATCGGAGAGCAGGATGAAGGGCTACAAAGCTTTTGCAAATAAGCTCTGGAATGCAGCAAGATTTGTCTATATGAATACAAGGGAGCTTGAAGATTATAAAGCTAACATAAAAATGGAAAACCTTTCTCTTCCTGACAGATGGATACTCTCCACACTTCAAAAGGTAAAAAGAGAGATAAATGAGGCTTTGAATGATTATAAGATTTTTAAAGCTGCTGATACTATCTACCACTTTGTATGGCATCAATACTGCGATTGGTATATAGAGGCCTCCAAAAAGGAGATAAGAGAAAATAATAAAGACACTTTGATTATTTTAATAAACACATTAAAGGAAATAATCCAACTTCTTTTCCCTTTTATGCCATTTATCTCGGAAGAGCTGTGGGAAAGATTCAAGTTCGGGGAAGGAAGTATTGCTCTTTCAAACTATCCTGAGCCCATCCCAGAGTTTGAAGATGAAAAAGCGGAAAAAGAGATGGAGAACATAATTGAGCTTATTTCGGGAGTAAGAAGGGTGAGAGCTGAATCGGGGATTAACCCCTCAGCATATATAAACCTTCAAATACTCCCATCCGATGAGAAAATAAAAAGACTTATTGAGGAAAATATTGAGATTATAAAATTGCTTACAAGAACAAAGGAGTACACTATTTTAGATAAACATCCCTCCGGAAAATTCTTAAAAGGTGTTTCTGCAAAATGGGAGTTTTTCATTCCTGTCGAAGGTCTGATTGACATTGAGAAAGAGATAAAGAGGCTTGAAAAAGAAAAGCAAAATGTTTCAAATGAACTTATCTCCATAGAGGCAAGATTAAAGAACAAACAATTTCTTGAAAAAGCCCCTGAAAATATAGTTAACAGAACTATGGTCAGAAAAGAGGAGCTTATAGAAAAGTTAAGCAAATTGGAAACCACATTAAATACATTTAAAAACATTTGATTTGAAAAAGGTAAAAACAGATTTTATTTTTCCGATTCTTCTCTTTTTTCTCTTTTCTTATCTTTATTTAAACACTCTTTCAAAAAATTTTAATTTTGACGGAGTTGTGTATGCTCTCTTTCTTAGAAATTCCCTGATTCTTAAGAATCCCCTCTCATTTTTACACTATCAGCATCTGCTCTATCAGCCACTCTCGTATTTTCTTTATCTTGTATCCTTTATGAAACTTGACCCTCTGTTTTTTCTGCAACTTGAATCTATGATATTTTCCCTCTTAGCCATTTTTTTTGTTTACAAAACCATTTTGAATATAACAAATGAAAAATTATTTTCATTCGCATCAACAGTATCCCTCGGTTTAACCCATATCTTCTGGTATTATTCAACGGAAGCTGAGGTTCACTCCCTGTCATTTTTACTTATATCAATCTCACTATACATAATCTTAAAAAACAAAGACAAAAATAGTTCGGGAAAGGCTCTTATTTCAGGCTTACCGGTTCTTTCACATATTTTAAACAGTTTTTTTACTTTGGGCTACATAATAACAACCTTTTTGAAAAAAGAAAAAAACAGGCTAAAGCAAATCTTTTTATCTGTATTAATCCCGGCTCTTTCATATTTACTCTTACTTTTTTACTTAATAATCTCAAATAAGATAGAAAGTCTGATCAGTAAAAACAGCATTAGTTCACTTAAATTTGACTCTCTTTATGCCATAATATCCGATTTTAAATCCTTTGGAGATTTCTTTTATTTAGGCAAATTTTCCATTGTTTTCACTCTTTTTTTCTGGCTCTTTTTTCTCTATATTATATTCAAGAAAAATAAAGAAAGGATAGAAGTAATTTTTGTGTCTTGGGTTATTATTGCTTTTCTGTTTCACCTATTCTGGGAGCCCTTTAATCCTGAATTAAAATCTCCCATTGTAATACTCTTTTTCATAATCTTATCAAAAGAGATTTTCAGTATAAAACGAATGGGATTGCCTATAATGGTCCTATTTGCAATTATACTTTTTTCTCTTAATATATCCTTTTTCAAAAGAAATTCTGATATTACAAAAAATAAAGATTTTATTATCGCCGAAAGAATAAAAAATATAACAGAACCAAATTCCATTATAATCATAGGAGGAACTTCAAAAGGATATATTATGGGAAAAGCCTACATACCATATTTTTCCCTGAGAAAAGTTTTATCCCTATCTTCATACGGTAAAAAAATAGAAAAATCCGATGTTGATAAAATTTTAAAAAAGATTGCCTTAATGGGAGAAAATTCAAACATATATATATTGAGCGATTGTATTAATTATAATGAAATAGCCTCTATTTTTTCAGATAAACAAAGCTTTCTCTATTTCAAAGATAGAATAGAGAAAATTATTTATAAAACTTATACTATGACAAACTTTAAACTATACAAATTATCTATAAATAACTAATTCCCCTTTATCTCTTTTTCATAAAACTTTTTTAAATTTCCTACTAAAGCTGGTTTTAGAGGCCTTCTTGTTGTGGAGGGTTCAGGCGTTTTTGTTTTAAGGCTTTTGATTATATTTTCGATTATAGGCCCGCAAATTCTCCCCTGACAATTTCCCATACCCGCCCTTGTAAAAGTCTTAACAAAATTCATATTCGCCGGGCCAAGCTCAATAGCCTCTCTTATCTTTTTCATATTTATATTTTCACATCTGCAAATTATTGTTTCATCATTAATCAATGAGTAAAGCTTCAAAGGTATTGAATAGACTGTATTAAAATATTTTGCATAATTAAGAGCTTTTTTCCTCTTTTTAACAAGAGATTTAAGCCTGCTTTTATCCCTATCTTTTATCAAATTCAAAGAATTTAGCAAGGACAAGGCTGCCAACTCCCCCTCAATTAATGATTTTTCAGCTCCACCTATCCCGGTTAACTCTCCCGCCAAAAAGATATTTGATTTGTTTGATTTAAGTTCTTCATCCACCTTAGCAATCCAACCTCCCAGCTCCTCTCTGTAAATTATTTCAACACCCGCTGCTCTCACTGTTTCAAGGTTGGGAACAAAACCGTAGCCTATTCCGAGAAGCTCGGTTTCCATTGTTTTAACACTTTTTTCAATAATATTCCCGTCTCTATCCAATTTTCCAACTTTAACTCTTTGTAATTCCTCTTCCCCTTCAGCTTCAATAACAATCCTCCCGTATTTAATAGGAACATGCTGACTTAAAATTTCCTCCATATAGACAAAAGCTTCTATTATTTTTGAAGGAAAATTTATCAAGCCTTTCGAAAAAGATAGCTGCTCGCCAAATCTTTTTAATTCATAAATTGCTTTAACATTTCCCCCTGCTTTTAATATCTCATAAGCCACAGCATAAAGAAAGGGCCCGCTACCTGCAAGAGTTATTTCATCAGCAGGCAAAACTCCATTGCTTTTCAAAAAAACCTGAATAGCTCCTAAAGAAAACACACCGGGTAAGGTCCAGCCGGGGAATGGTAAATATCTTTCCCTTGCCCCTGTGGCTATAATCAAATTTTTATAATTTAATTGTTTTGTCTCGCCGAAGGAATCAAACAAAAGTTTATCATCTTCATAAATTCCGATTACAGTGGAATTGACAAATATATCAAGCTTTTTGTTTTTTAACAATTCTATTAATTTTAACCCCTCCTTTTTTACCTTTGTTTTATATTTTAGTAATTTATCCGTAAAAGATTCGGGAAGGGTTCTCAGATACTGCCCTCCCAAAAACGGGTTTTCATCTATAAGGGCAACTTTCAAATCACTCTCTGATAGAGTCTCCGCAGCTTTTAAACCAGCTAAACCTCCTCCGATTATTACAACATCATAAAAATTATTCTTCATCAAATTCAACCTCCATTCCCTCTTCAACAAGAGTCATACATGAACGAATATTGGGAATACCATTTATTGTTACAAGGCATTCAAAGCAGACCCCCATTCCGCAGAAAGGAGAATTTTCCCTTCCTTTCAAAGCTTTACCTCCGAATCTTTTATAGCCGGCAGCCCAGAGAGCCGCAGCAACCGTTTCTCCCCGGTAAGCTATAATCTTTTTGCCATTTACATATATATATGTTTCGTCTTTTCTCTCTATTCCTCTGATCCTTCTCACACCTACTCCTTTTTCAAATAGAAATTAAGTATATCATTCTGTTTTTTTGTTATCAAGGATTTTTTTAAATGGATAAAGCTCAGTACTGTCCGGGAAAATTTGGGGAACGAATAGCTAACAATATCAATGGTATTTGGGGAACAAATTAGGAGGGGCATTAATTTTCTTTTTTATGTTTTTTATTCCCTCATTATCATTAATTCTTA
>JALVQI010000173.1 GCA_027031485.1 Candidatus Aminicenantota bacterium
TTTATCATCTCAGAAAGAGAACTCATAAGATGAAAGGACGGGGCTCTTACATGAAGTTTATAGGGTGTATCGCTGCCGTCTGAAACAAGATAAAAGCCCAACTCTCCGTTGCCTCCTTCAACGGCAGCATAAACCTCTCCCCGCGGAGGTCTTATTCCATAGCCATCCATTATATATAAGAATTGATGAATTATTCCCTCTATACTATTATAAACTGTCTGTTTCGGAGGAGGAACATACCTTCTGTCCTTGGAATATATTTTTTCATAACTTTCTCTCTCCATACCTTCTAAATTAGGAGAAAGCATTATTCTCTCGGTTTTAACTCCTCTTTTCTTTTTGCTTTTTTCAAGAGCTTCCGAAGGTTCAATATCTTTGTTTATAATTTTCTCAGGATTTGTCTCATCGAGAAGGTTTAAACACTGCTCAATTATTTTCATACTCTGCTCCATCTCCTGCATCCTGACCCTGTATCTATCGTAAACATCACCGTTTTCACCGAGAGGAACTTCAAATTCCACCTTCGGATAAATCGCATAGGGGGAAAATTTTCTTACATCATAAAAAATACCTGTTGCTCTTAAAAGGGGCCCTGTAAAGCCATAGGATAATGCATCCTCTTTTGAAATAATTCCCACACCCTTTGTTCTTTTAAGGAAAATAGCATTTTTTGAAATAAGTCCGTCAACCTCTTTTAATATTCTTCTTGTCTCTTTTATTGCTCTCTCGGTTAATTCCCTGAAATTTTCAGGCACATCCGCTTTAACACCACCTATTCTAACATAGGAGGTGGTAACCCTTGCTCCGGTTGTACTGTCTATTACATCCCAGAAATATTCTCTCGCTTCCATCATATAGAGAAGTACAGTAATAGCTCCTGTCTCATTTATCATTGCAGCCACATCTATTAAGTGATCCGTTATTCTTGCGATCTCATCCATAGCAACCCTTATGACCTTAGCTCTCTCCGGAACCTCTATCCCAAGTAAAGTCTCCACAGTGAGAGCAAAACCGTGATTATTGATTAACGGAGAAGTATAATTTAATCTATCAGTAAAGGGTATTATTTTATTATATGATTTATGCTCTGCTGTTTTTTCAAAACCTCTGTGAAGATAACCTATTTCCACATCAGAATTGATTACCTTCTCTCCCTCGGTTTCAGCCACAATCCTTATTGTTCCATGCATTGCCGGGTGGGAGGGACCTATATTTAAAATAAAACTATTTTCTGATTCCTTATTTATTTTAATCATCTTTTAAACCTTCAAGCCTTGGTTGTCTCTTTTTCAGCGGGTAATCCTTTCTCAATGGGTATCCTTTAAACTCATCATACATTAAGATTCTTCTAAGATCCGGATGTCCCTTAAACTTAATCCCGTACATATCATATACCTCCCTTTCAAGCCAGTTTGCATTTTTGTAAAAGGGAGTAAGAGAGGGAGATGATTCCCCTTCTTTTAAAGGGAATTTAACCCTTATTCTCTGATTATAATCAAGGGAGAAAAAGTGATAAACAATCTCAAATCTATCCTCTTTTTTTTCAGGCCATTTCAAGTAATCAACAGCAGTTATATCAAGTAATATTTTGAAATCATTATCCTTTAAAAATTTAACAAAGTTAAGCACTCCGTCCTTTTTTATAATTAAAACAGGCATCTCCTTTTCTTCATAGGAAATAAGCATATCATCAAAAAGCTCTTTTATTTTCTCTATTATTTCTTCCATCTCCAATCCTGATGTTGGTTTTGTATCTTTTCCTGTAGTTTCATAATCCCTTCAAAAACTGTTTCAGGCCTCGGAGGACATCCGGGAATATAAACATCAACCGGAACTATTTTGTCAGCTCCCTGAACAGTGGAATAATTATCATATATCCCTCCGCTAACAGCACAGGTACCAAAGGCAACAACCCATTTAGGCTCTGCCATCTGTTCATAAATCTTTTTCAGAACAGGAGCAATTTTCTGAGAAATTGTTCCCACAATCATTAAAACATCTGACTGTCTCGGAGAAAACCTTGTAAGCCCCGCACCAAATCTGTCTATGTCAAAGTGGGAGCAAGCTGCCGCAATGTATTCCATACCGCAGCACGCTGTAACAAATGGATAGACAAACATTGAGTACTTTCTTGCCCATCCTAAAATATTATCAAATTTTGTGGTAAAAAAATTTCCGCCTTCTACTCCCACTCAAAACCTCCTTTTTTCCAGATATAGGCAAAGGCAAGAATAATAACAATAAAAAAGAGTCCCCCCACAATAAGAAGGGTGAGTTTATCTGTCACTCCTCTCAATATCAATGCCCACATTAAAAGATATGAGGCTTCAACATCAAAAATCAGAAAAGCTATCGCCACGAAAAAATAGATAGGGGTATAGGAAACACTGAATTTTTCAAGCAGAGGAGAACCGCATTCAAAGGGTGTCTCCTTTGTGGGATTTTTGCTTTTAGGCCCCAGAAAGCCTGAAATATTAGCTGATATTAAAGCAATTATTCCGAAAAAGATTATAGCAATTAAAATCTCAATCATTGTTTTTAACTATAGCAATTTTTTTTTCTTTTTTCAAGAAAATGAGGAGATTAAAAAACAAAATTTTTTTCTGACTAAACTTATCACTTTCGGTATAATTATTTTTGACGCAGATGGGTGGGTTGATGTTTGTAAGCCTGGTTATTATAATGATTGTGATTATACTGATGATTGTGGGAACGATAGCGTTGAGCATTGAGGAATTTGTGAATTGTGAATTGTGAATTGGAGTTAAGGGAGAACTGAGAAGTAAGAACGAAGAACGGAGAATGAAGAACGGAGAAGCCCTTTTCAATCAATAATTTTCATTATTTATTAGTTTTAATTTAAAGAGAATTTACAAATAGCAAAGAACCGTTAACTTTCAGATTCAGCTCATTGCTCAAAGCTCATGGCTCAGAGCTAATGTGGCTGATTTTACAAAAAATTTATTATTGTCTATAATGTATATTAATCTTATTCAGAGGGAATATGATGAAGAAGATTTTGTATGTTGTTTTGATAATTGGTGTTTTAATAGTTGGGGGGATGTTGAATACGGGGTGTAAGAAAGCAACGGAACAGCAAGAGGAAGCTCCTGTTTATGTTCTTACTGTTGAGTCCAGGGATTTGGTCACTAATGAGTCGAGGTCTTGGCCTGCTACGATTACTACGAGTAATGGTTCTGTTGTGCGTTTGAATAGTGGTGAGAGCATTACTATTGATACTGGTGTTGATGGTAAAGAGGTTGATATCACTGTTGATGGTGGTAGTCGTGATATTTTGCAGGTTAAGCTTGGTCCCAACCCTGAGGATTTTTTCCCGAGCGTGTTGGCTTATTCGACGGATAATCAGCCTTTGCATTTGAACCTGGTTGAGTTGTCTGGCAAGACTGGTGGTAGTTCTAATCTTTATCTCGTGCTTTACAAGATTGATCCTAAGAGCATTAATCTTTCCTGGATGAGGGAGGCTTTGCAGAACAGGGCTGTTTTTGAGAAGACGAGTATTACTGCTTATCCTGTTAATGATGGTTATAG
>JALVQI010000174.1 GCA_027031485.1 Candidatus Aminicenantota bacterium
ATCTTGGAGATAATGAGAATACCGAAAAATGGGAGTTAAAAGTAATTAAGCTTAATTTAGAATAAACAAGGAGGTTATAATTGCGATGAAATTTCCTTAGTGGTAAGGTAAATCAATTGAATTAAAAAAGGTGGTTGAAAATAATTTTGAACCTCTGATTTCGATTTTGAATTTTATTTGAAGTTTCGGATTAATTTTATTAAAATTTTAAAAAAGTGAGAAATAATAAAGATATTTTCGGTTCTAATTTGACTGTTTTTATCTTCCAGATGAATACTGTGTTTGCTCATTCCGTTTGGACAGAGTGTTCTGTAAGTGCTTCTTGTGCGGAAATGTTTTTCGGGATGGAGCCTCCTCAAAAGTTTGAAAATAAAAAATAATGCTGAAGAAATTAATTATCGATTCGATAATATGGATAGGAGGATTTGATATGTCAGAATTTAAAAAAGAAAAAATCAAAAAAATTATTTACACCATATTTATATTGTTTTTGTTTCAGATGGTTGGTGAAAAAGTTTTCTCCGGAGATTTAAAGATAACGAAACTTAAACCGGTTTTCAACATATTCCCTTCCGAAGATGTTGAAAAGGGTTTTTTTGTAAATCCGCTCGATTTAAAAACAAACATAGAAGGAGAAATATTTTTAATAGATCAAAGGAAAAAAAGAGTTTTAAAGTATGATAAAAGAGGTAAATTTGTAAAATATATAGGAAGAAAAGGACAGGGACCCGGGGAATATTTAAGTCCTTATAGATTGTGTTTTATAAATAAAAAATTATATGTTTGCGATAATATGACAAAAAGAATTCATATTTACAATGATATGGGATCATATTTAAGGAGTATGAATATTCGGCACTACCTGGATTTTTATTCTGATTTTTATGTAAATGAAAAGGATGAGGTATACGGAATCTGGGAAAAGTATTCGGGAAAAACTACTGAAAAAGTATTCGGGAAAATATCAAATATGAAAATTGAGAACATAAAGGTATTAAACAGGGAAATTATAAAAGCTGCTGCTGTTATGGGAGGTGTGATTCACGGTTATTCTCTCAGACTATTTTTCCGCCATGGTTACGGAGGAGGATATGTTTCCAATAATATGAATAGAGAGATATTTTTTTATGATTATAAAACCGGGAGTATGAGAAAGGTTCTGACATTAAAATACAAAAAGGAAAAGATAAGCTCTGAGGATAGATATTACATAAGAAAATATTATGGAAAAAAGGAGGCGAAAAAACTTAATAAATACAAACCTTTTTATGAAAATCTTTTTTCTGATAGAAAGAACAATATATATCTTTTAAGACCTCTTGTTGAAAGAATATCGTTTGATAAACAAAAGAAGACCGTAGATGTTTATGATAAGAACGGAAATTTTATATACAGGGTTATACTTCCCGAGGATGCTTATCCCTTATTTTTTGAAAACGGATATGTTTATATGCAAAGAGAGGGTAAAGACGGAGAATTTTTTATTGATAAATCAAAGATTGTTATTGAATAAGAAATTTTTTATTAAAACGATATTTAAATTAAAAGGAGAAAGGAATGAAGAAAATTAAAAAAAATGTTATATTTACAACTCTATTTATTATTTTTATTTCAGCTCTTTTTTCAGGAGATGTAAAAAAAATTGCTATAAAAAAGATTTTCAGCTTAAATCCCGTGATGAAAAAATTAAATATATCTCCTCATTTTTTCACATATCCCAAGTACAAATCATTGTTTATTGATAGCAAAGGAAACTTTTATATGGTTGATAGGGGAGAGAGCAGGATAATAAAAATTTCTCATGAGGGGAAACTTCTTAAAGTTATAGGTCATTTTGGTACCGATGATCCGGGATTGTATTTTCCTAAAACAATGGATATAAAGGGGAACAGATTATATGTGCTGACATTTTCCATAAAACATTATGTTGTCAAAGTGTTTGATCTTAATGGTGAGAAACTGCTCGGGAAAATAGATCTGGGTGTTAAAAGAGGAGCGAATTTTAGCAGTCTTATGGTTGACAAAAATAGGTTATATACGGATTTAAAGACAAATAATAGAGAAAATTATAAGAATAAATTGATATATGTTTTTGATATGAATGGGAAAAAGATAAACGGATTCGGAAAGATTATAAAAGCTCAGAGCTGGATAGGGAATATGATGTTTAGTCTGGGAACATTTTCAAAGTATAAGGATAGTATAATAGGAGCTATGTGGTATTATCCCGTGATAGTGCATTATAAGGTAAGCGGAAAGGAGGTTTACAGAAAGGATCTTTTAAAAGGAGATTTTCCTGAAATAAAGGGCACACAGGAATTTGTCATAAGAAATAGGATAGACAGACCTGATAAGAGGTATTCAACTGTAAATGGTCAGATATCAACCGTTAATTTCTGTCATGCAGCGGATATAGACAGGGAGCTTAATCTTTATTATTCCACATGGGAGTTGAAAGAAGACCTGAAGGCACCTGTTTTACCTGTGGTTTATAAATTTGACAAAAACGGAAAACATGTTGCAACATTTGTTTTTACACTGAATGATAAACCCATAAAGGTTTTCAATCTTTTGATAGACAGAGAGAAAGGTAAAAGGTATGGCGTGGGAACCATAGGTTCTATGGATGATAGAAATTTACCTTTGTTTGTATTTGAATTTTAGAGCGGAGGTATTTATGATCAGTAAAAAAAATATTGTGATTTTTATTTTTATTCTGTCAGCTTTTATAAATTGTTCAAATGAATTTTCAAAGTATAATTATGTGAATTATAAAAAGTTAGAAAAGCCCCGAAAAGCAAAAAAGTTATCATCTGTAATTCTTGTAAATAAAGAGAAAATAAATCTATTATCAAACTTTGATATAGTTGATGAATATATCATTACAATAGATATGAAATCCGACAAATTAATAAAAATATTTAACAATGAAACAGGAAAATTACTTAAATCGTTCGGCAGAAAGGGGCAGGGACCTTCCGAATTCATAGGAGCAAGCGATATTATTCGGGATCCGAATGATAAAAATATGTTTTGGATATATGATTTAACAGCAAAAGAGATCAAGAAATTCAGTATAAAAAAAGTATTAAACGGTGATATTAACCCTGAGAAAATAATAAAGTTAAAGGAAAGAATTTCAAAGATAAAAATTGCACGGGAAGAAAAAATTATCGGCGAAAGTTTTTCCGGAAATGCACGATTACGTCTTTATGATAAAGAGGGTAAAGCAATAGGTAAAATAGGAAAAGTGCCTATAAAATTAAAGGATAACAAATTCGTTTCTCAACATTTGCACGGTTTTTGGGGACCTTTTATTTATAAGGAAAAGACTGAAGAAATATATCTTGCGACAATGTATGGATCTATTATAGAAAGATATTTTTTAAGGAAAAAAAGTATTGTAACAACATATTATGGGCCTGAACTTTTCTTTCCCCATTATAGTATAATTTTTGCCGGTTCTTATTACACTATTACTTTTGATAAGAAAAGCAGATATGGATATATTGATATGGATTATAATAAAAAAACGGATAAAATCTTTTTACTTTATTCCGGTAAATTTTTTAAGGGAGGAATATATGCTGCTTTCACTAATATTGTGTATACAATGAATAACAAAGGAGAATTGGAAGAGGAGCTTATACTTGATAAAAAAGTTCATAAAATCAGAGTTTCCGAAGATGGTTCTACCATATACGGAGCCGGCTCAAATGAAATATTAAAATTCGAATACAATAAAATGTAAGAATTGCCCGAAAAAATTTCAGCCGTTTGATATAGTATTAAGTTTTTTAATAACTTCAAGCTTTGGCGACGATATTTATTGCTGTTTGTTAACTTTTCAAAATTCCCAATCCTCACTTTAGGGATTTTTTTGATGATTTTGTAAAAATATATTATTATTTTAAACAGATTATGAATTACAAAATTTACAGGAATTTTATTTGTTTTGGGAGGTATATATGAAGAGATTTATTTTTATTTTGTTTGTTGTTTTTTTTGTTTTCTCAACAATAGGAGGACAATGGAAGGGGAAAGTTTATATTAAAAACGGGGTAAAGATAATAGAAAACGGAGAAAGAGGATTTATTCCAAACAGGAAGATAAAATTCAAGGAGACCCTTTCCATCGGTAAAGAAGAGGGAGAAGATTATCTTATGTTCGGCGGACAAAATCTTGATTTAGCTGTATCGGACGACGGAAGCATATATATATTTGACGGTAAAAAGTATAAACTCCTAAAATTTGATAAGAATGGAAAGTTTTTGTGGCAAATAGGAAGAAAGGGCGAGGGGCCTGAGGATTTTAAAAGCGAATACTCTCAGATCTATTCGGCACCTTTAAGCCGAATAGTAGTAGCGGAAACTTTTACTTCTTTGCTTAAGGTATTTGATTCCCGGGGAAGATACATAAAAACAATAAAATTAAACCAAAAGCCAGTTTATATAAATTTTATTGATAATAAAATGATGTTTGTTAATATATTTCTATTTGGGCAACCGACGATTGCAGCAGCTTTTTATACACCGGACGGAAAGTTTATCTCAAAGTTTCCCGTTGAATACAAATATGGACCTAAACTTTCATCAGGAGTGGGAGTCTCTCTTTCCACAGGGGCAATGAAAGCGTATGGCAAAAAAGTTCTTATGTCATTGCCCGATAAATATGAGATAAGGGAATATAATCTTAAGGGTGAACTTAAAAGGATTATAAAGAGGAAAGTAAAACTTTCTCCTCCGAACATAAAGGTTTTTAACGGAGGAGGAGGGCTTACGGTTTATCCTTCGGATGTATCCGGCCCTCCGTTTTTATATGAAAACAGGTTAATAATAAACAGGATAATAAAAGTTAAAAAAACAGGGAAAAACAAATATATAACCACTAAATATCTGGATTTTTTTAATGGAGAGGGGAAATACTTAGGCTCATACACATTACCGGAAGGAGTTGATCTGAAAATAGTTGATTCAAAAGGAAATTTTTATTTTATACAAAAAGATCCTTTCCCTAAAGTATTCAGGGCAAACCTCTTATCCGATTTTTAGGTGCATCACAAGTATTTGATTTTTTTAGTTAACAATGATATCATTTCCTATTGTTCCTGAAAAGAGGAATGAATGGAAATGAGATACATTGAATTCAGAGAGCTGCTCGAAAAAAATATTGTTTTTTCCGTAAAAAATATAAAAAATATTATACCTGATTTTCATCCGCAAAGATTAAGCGATTGGGTAAGAAAAGGTTATATAAAAAAGCTGACAAAAAACTACTTTGTCTTCTCCAATATAGAAATGAATGAGCAATTACTCTTTTTTATAGCAAACAGGATTTACTCTCCTTCTTATGTATCTTTGGAAACAGCTCTCTCTTTTTATAATATTATCCCTGAAGGGGTTTACACTATTCTTTCGGTTTCCACAAGGAAAACAAAAAGGTTTGAAACTGAAATCGGAAAGTTTCAATATAGGAAAATCAAGAGAGAGTTTTTTTCGGATTATCAATTAATGGAATTTAATAATTTTAGATATAAGATTGCTCTACCCGAAAAGGCTGTTCTGGATTATGTATATTTTCATAATGAGATAAAAAGCCCTGAGTATTTTGTCCAGGCAAGATTTAATGCTGTTGAATTGATTGATATCTTAAATTTAAAAACTTTTGATAATTTAAGCGAAAAATTTAGAAACAGTAATGTGATAAAAAGAATAAATTATTTTAAGGAGTTTTTAAAAGATGCTACCTCTTGATGAAATAGTAAGCTATTATCCCGAAAATTTAAGAGGGTTTAAGAGGAGTATTTTGAGGGAATACCTTCAATACAAAATCCTTGAGATTATTTTTGAAACCAAAATGGCAAAAAGACTATCCTTCATTGGGGGAACAGCTTTGAGAATAATCTATGGAAATCAAAGGTTTTCCGAAGATCTTGATTTTGATAATTTTAATCTAAATGAAGAAGATTTTAAGACATTAGCTGAAAGAGTAAAATCAAAACTTGAAAATGAAGGATTTAAGATAGAGCTAAAACTCAGTTTAAAAAAAAGTTTCAGGGCTTATTTAAGATTCAAAGAGATTCTTTACCTCAATGGATTATCTTCTCATAAGGAAGAAAAGCTATTAATTCAAATAGATACGGAACCTCACGGATATAATTACACTTCCGAAAGAAAATATATTAATAAATTTGATATTTTTACATTTATAAACACTACTCCTCCGAATATATTACTTTCACAAAAGATCTTTGCACTGTTAAACAGAAAAAGAACTATGGGGCGTGATATTTATGACATTGTTTTTCTTATGAGAAAAACAGAGCCTGATTATGATTATCTTGCAGAAAAAATCGGGATAAAAGATCATAAGGAAATCCGGGAAAAATTATACAGCTTTTCTCAGAAACTGAATCTTTTTTCTCTGTCAGAAGATTTAAGACCTTTTTTGATAAAAGATTCCGACATAAAAATAGTTCAAAATTTCAGGGATTTTATTAAGCATTACAAAGGTAATAAAGTCTGAGAATATTTATTTTTAGTTGATATTTTTTTTAATAATTGATTACAAGTTATTATTAGTGATTTATGATTAACAAATAATGATTTAAGATTTAAAAAGTGTTTATAATTTCAAAAAACCAATTCACAATTTACAATTAATGATTTAAGATTAATATTTCAATATCCCAATTCACGATTTACGATTCAAAATTTATTTTTAATTTACTACTCCCGATTCACGATTCACCATTCACAATTCACCAATGTAGCTTTAAGAATTGAGCACATAGCCTTAAGCTTTGAACCAATTTTGAATGTTGTTGGTTATTTTATCAAATATCATTGATATTAACGGTTTTCCTTTCTTATCAATGTTTCATCGGTTTTTAAGGAAAAGAGTTGACTTTTTTTGTTTTTTTTTTACCATATCAAATGGTAAAGAGGATGGGTATATTAATTATGTTTTTGGGAATATTGTTAAATGGTAAAGATATGGATTTATACGGAAAACTAATAAAAAAAATAAAAGTTAAAGATTACAATGGTGTGGTTTTAGATTTTCCCGAGAGAAACAAAAACAATATTGTAATATTCTCGAACAAAATTTCATTTTCAAAAAAAGATTGTTATTTGAATAAATTAATTAAAGATGTGATTAAATTTAAAGAAAAAATTTCTATATGGTTAATTACAAGAGATAATTATAATTTTGGGAAAGACAAAATGTTTATCAAAACTATCCCGGACTACAAAAACAGGATAAAAAGTATATTTGATTTAAAATGCTCTTGTGATTGTATAAGTATTGGAATAATTAAAAATAACAAAATTCTTTATTATGGGTTCAGCACTGAAACAGATTTTATAAAAGCTTTCCTGGAGGAGAATTTAAAATGAGGAGACCAATGAATTTCGGAGCAATTTTGTTTCTAACTTTTGTTTTCTCAACTGTTATGTTTTATGGAAAAGAAAAAACAGGATGTAGAACAATCAGCAAAATTGAATCAATCCTTTCATACAGAGCAATCATTAAAAAGGTAACGGTTGACTCCGAGCATCCTGTAGGAAAGATCAAATCAGTAATCCCGTATAATGGCAAAATATTTGAACTTGACAGAGCTTATTATAAAATTATGGTTTTTAATGGAGATTTTAAATTTTTATATTCCATTGGAAAAGCGGGACAGGGTCCGGGAGAGCTTTACGATCCCATTGACTTTAAAATATATCAAGGAAACATTTTCATAATGAATTCATGTAAAAGAATAGAGGTTTATTCGGTCAACGGAAATTTTATAAAAACAATAAAACTAAAATTTGAAAAAAACAAGACTTTAAACTCCATGGGTTGCAATTCTTTTAATATTTATGACAATAAAATTTATGTTTACTATTTTCTGGGAAAAGATAAAGTAATATTGTTTGACAAGAATGGAAACCATATAAAAACATTGATAAAAAGAGAAGGGGAAAATTCGGAGATTTCCCCGGGAAAAAATTATCTTGTGAATTTCAGAAAAATTTTTATAGAGCCTTCGTTAAAATATCTGATTCTTTCAAGTTATCTTGACGGAAGTGTTGAAGTTTATGACCTTAAAACGGGAAGATTACTCTTGAAGTTTAAAGACTTTGATAAATTCATAATCAATGAATTGAAACGACTAAAAAAATATAGCAGAAAAAGGAAGAGAAAAGCTGGAGTAATAGCCTCAAGCGTTTTAGCTTTTTTTTACACTGCCTATAATCCCTTTGAAAAGAGTGTATGGAATATAAGGAGAAAAAGAGAAAACGAAAATTGCATACTTTACTCAATTAATTTAAAAGAAAAGACAATAAAAAAAATATTTTTCAGGATTGATAAAGAGATTGAAATAATCTGTTTCTTTTTTCCGAAGAAAAACAGTGCATATTTTGTTGATGATAATTATGATATTTATAATTTAAAGTTTGGAGGTAAAAAATGAAGAAAGGAAAAGTTTTATTGTTATCCTTTTTATTGATGGTTTTTTTTCAGTTGCTTATTTATCCGCCTCCACAAATAAGTGTGGTTGTGATGAAACTTATATGGGGCAGCCTTTAACCGCTTATAAGTGTGCTATAGTAGGGGGGCAAGTTCAGTGGCGCATCTGTTATTATGGAGGAGCTGAAAACTTATAAAGAAACATATGCTACAATATAATAGTGAAAGTGAAAATCAGAATATTTTTAGGGATTGTCTTTATTTTATTGTGTATCAGTCTTTTTTCGGGTAATCTTGTTATTAATATATCATCTGAAAATAGTAAGGAAGCTCTAATGAAGAATTTTGATCTTCTTAAATGTGAAACTTCTGCATGTAAAGAGAATGTTGAAGTTTTCATAAAAGAATCAAATATAAAAAGAGAACAAAACAGGATTATCATTGAAAACCTGAAAAAAGGTTATTATCTTTTAATTCCCCGTAAAGAAAAATCCTCCTTCTATTATTTTGAGAAGAAGTATTATAAAGTTAAAGTTCCTGAAATGGGGGCTTCAAACATAACTCTCAAAAAACTCAAAGGTGGAGGTATTGTTTTTAAGCTAATGGGTATTAAAGAGAAAAGTTTTATCCCATCGAAAAGCAGGTTCATAAATGTGTGGTTTGAAAATAAAAAATACAATGATCTCTTTTTCCGGTTCGAAAAAATTGATAAAAGTGAAATATCAATAAAGGGTATTCCAGCGGGAGACTTTTCGGTAAATTTCTTGTGTGAAGGATTCGGGATAAAAATAATAAAGGATGTAAAAATAGTGAAAGGGAAAATAACCAATTTAACTTTATTCTTTAATAAGAATAGCAAAACAGGGATAGAGGGAAAAATTATTTGCGGGGATATATTTTCAAAAGAAGAGACTATTTCACTTGTGGAACTTTTAAAAAAAACAAATTTGCAAAGATACGGAGTTTCATTTGTAGATAAAAACGGAGAATTCAAGATCATTGATGTGGAGCCGGGAAAATACAAACTCTATATTACAATTAAAAGTTTAAACAGTAAAGGACAGGAAGTTTCCCTTAACTTCGGATTACTTGATTTAAAAATCAAAAAAAACAAAATATTGAAAATAACCGAGGTTATTGATAAGAAATTACAGGGAAAAATACAATAACGGATGGCGATAGCTTTCAGCTTTCTGCACCCAAATAACTTTTCACAATTCCAAATCCCCATTTTAAGGATTTTTTTGATGATTTTGTAAAAATATATTATTATTTTAATCAGATTATGAATTACAAAATCTACAGGAATTTTATTTTTTCTGGGAGGTATATATGAAGATATTGGTGGCGATCTGTTTTTTAATTTTCGCAAGCTGTTTATTTTTTTATTGTGATAGGAGCAATAAAGAGGTAAAAGATAAAGGCAGTAAGATGAAATATGTTTTTTTGAAGCAGAGTAAAAAGCAGAGGATATTTTTAAGAAACTCTCCGATCTTGAAAAAAGAGATAAAATTCGGGGATTTGAAAGAGGAGATCTATTCTCCCATTGAAATTGAGTTTGATTCTAAAAAAGATATCTATATTTTTGATGGCAAGACGGGGAAAATACATAAGATAGAATTTGGAAATGACTTTTCCCATTACAATGATTTTGTTTTTTTAAACAGGTCATTGAAAGGGAAAGGACCGGGAGAAGTTTCAAGGTTATTGGACTTTAAGGTTTACAATCATCGTGTATATCTGCTTGACGGAGGAACAAACAGTCTGATTATCTATTCTGATAATGGGAGATTAATAAAACACATAAAAGTTCAAACAAAAGGAGATGTGTTATTGTTCAGTAAGTTCACATTTTTAAACAATAAACCATTACTCTGTGCTTATTCCAGCAAAAAGTTATTCTATCAAATTGATGAAAACGGGAAAATCATAAAAAGCTTTGGCAAGTATATTGATAAGAGTTATCCCGACAATGTTTTATACCATCAGTATTCAGTATCAAAGCCCATAGAGTCTGATGGTTTTTACTATATGCCGCTTTATCTTGGTTTTGTTGGCTTTTACAAGGGAAATAATCTTGAATTTGTAAAAGAGACAATGGACGGCAGACGATTTCCCCGATTTTTAAAGGAGGAGATAGGCGGAGCTATTGTCACAAGATTAAAGGGGGCGAGGTTTATGACAGTTTCCGCATATGCTACAACTAAAAAGTTAATTCTAATAAAGTCAGTTAATATGAAAAGCGAAGAGGTTTACTGGGATTTTTATAAAATAAAGGATTTTGATTATATGTTTAGCATTAAAAATCCTCCTCCTTCCTATGATTTTGATACGATTGACAATTATCTTGTGATCTCAAGCGAGGATTCCTTAAAAATATTTGATATCAGCTCAATTGTTAAAAGATTCTGAGCTATTTTGAAATATTTATCTGAACTTTTTACCTTTTACTAAAGGGTAAAATATTAAGTTACTATTCAAAACTACCGGAAAATATCAGGGATTTTAAAAAAAATAATCAAAAAAAATAAAAATTCCCAAAACTCTTGACAAATCATAAAACCATATGGTAAAAAGAAATATTATGAGGGGAAGTTTGAGGAGCATAAAGGGGAGATTTAATAATACGGGGAGTATGAAAGAACTTAACACTAACAGTTCCGATTCACGATTCACCCCCACACTATCTTTTAAGATTAGTGTTTCTTTGGTGAAGTTTTCTTCTTATATTCCTTATTCAGCCTACGCGTTTTCACATTTACCGTTGGAAAGAAAATGCCGGACTCACTTCGCTCGCCACTTTTCACTAAAAAATAAAAAACTAAAAACCAATATCTCCGATTTACAATTCCCAATTCACAATTCACAAATTGGCTCAATGCTCAAAGCTCAATGCTCAAAGCTATCACTACACACAATTACGCACTCTTCAGAAAAAATATCTACGAACATTTTATTAACAATAAATTAAAACCTCCGTAATGATAAGGAAAAAGGGCTATAAAACTGATTTAATCAAAAAAACAAACTACGGAGGTAAGGAAAATGAGTAAGAAAAAAATATTAGCTTTGATTTTACTCGTGGGGTTAATTGTGCTTAGTGTAATCAGTATTAAAGTTCAAGCGATGAATAATGGTGAAAATAATCTTGCGTGTTCAGATCTCACGGATTGTAGCGGTCGTGCATCATGTGGCGGTCCTGGTACTCCAACTGGATGTGAATTATCATGTGATGATGGAGCTATAGTTTCCTGCCCTGTTAAAAAAAAATAAAATAACATAAATTTAAGGCTGTGGATACCTTATCCACAGCCTTATGTATATTTTAGGAAGGAGAAAGTTATGCGAAGAAAAAGAATGGTTTTTGTTTTATCAATGGTACTTATTATTAGTAGTATTATTTTTTCTTATGATAAATTGTTTGAATTTAAATTAAAACTTCAGAAAGAAGTAAGACCGAAACCTGAATGGAAATATCTTAAAGTTGATAATAACTTCAAACTTGAACAGCAAAAGACCCCATTGGCAACATTGGGTAAGATGGTTGTTGGTTTAAAAATCTGGAATGGAAAAATCTATGTTCTTGACAATAATGCTCACAGATTAATAATTTTTGATAAGGAAGGTAAATTTATTAAAAGATTTGGTAGAACGGGGAAAGGACCGGGAGATCTTGAATTTCCTACTTGGTTTGACTTTTACAATAACAAGATCTTTATTAACAATTACTCAAGACTTGACATATTTAACGAAGACCTAACTTTTTACAAAAGAATAAGGGTGTTTTTTAATTTTGTGAAATTCACCGTATATAAAAATAATATTTTTTATGCTTCTGTTGATATATATAAGAGGAAATACCCTCTTGCAGTAAAAACCGATATGTCAGGAAAAATAATTGCTTACTATGTAGATAATGATATTAACAAAGACAAAATAAGCATGATTAGATTTAACAGTAATATGGTTCATAGGAAAGATAAAATTTATTATATCCCTGCGAATTGGAATACACTTTATGAATTTGATAGTAATCTTCAACTTTTGTGGAAAGGCAGAATAAAATACTGGTTATTTGATAAGTTTAAAAAGTGGGATAAGTTGGAACCACCCAAGCCTAATTTTTTATGGCCATCTAATATGATAGCTTCGGTGAAAGTTTATGCTGAGAGGATCTTTATTCTTCTTAATCTGCCTCGTTGTGAAATAATTGAAATAGACACAAGGGGAAATATTGTAAATCATTATTATAATAACAGGTTTTTCAAATATATGAGATGGTATGATTTTGAAATAGAAAAGGTTAAAAATAGATTGGTCTTTTATGTGTTAGGGAAATCCATAGGAAAAAAAGTAAATGAAGATAAGCTGGAGAATAATGTTTATAGGTTGTATGTTGGGAATGATTAAAAGAATAAAAAACAATATTATAATAAGTGTAATAATAATCACCATATTGATTATGGGCTGGTATATATACAAGAAAACAGATTGTTTAAAAATAATATATATTGATTGGTCTCATTTGTTAAAGCATAATAAAAAAGAGTATAGAAAAATTGTTGTCATATATAATTTTAGTATTTGTGGTACTTGTCCCTCGGGCAAATTTCTTCTTTCGATAAAAGGGGAAAAAGAGTATTTATTCATAATATCACCGGAATTGAAAGATGAGGAAATAGATAATTTTAAGGACATGTTTGGTATTAAAAATCCAATTTTGAAAGGAAATAAAAGGATTGAAAGTATACTAAAGAAAATATCAAATTGTTATAATAAAGAAGATTGGAAGAACAATTATTTATTGGAGTATGATGCAAAAGGAAAATTAAAATTTATCAGGTTTATATAATTGAATGGTGCCTAAGAATTAATTTAATACAAGAAATTTGACAAAGAAAAACCGAATATTTGAGGTATATTTTACTCCTGTTTTGGTTTGATAATTTTATAAAAACATATTATTATTTTAACAATGGGAGAGGATATGGATAATTATTTGAGGGAGGAGAGAATGGGAAAAACACTTTTGTTTTTACTGACTTTGTTACTTTCAATTAATGCTTTTCCCGTAAATTTTAAAAAGATCCTTGAGATAGGAGATGATTCAAAGGAAAAATATACATTTTTTTCAATAGGTGATATAACCACTGACAGCAATGGAAATATATATGTCTTTGACAGCAAAGGTTATGTTTTGAGAAAGTATGATAAAAACGGAAGATTTGTAAAGCAGACGGGGAGAAGAGGACAGGGACCCGGAGATTTCTCATTCTCCTCCTCCCTCTCTTTTTCAAACAATAAATTATATGTTTATGACTCAAATAACAGAAGGATAGGAATATATGATACTGAGCTTAATCTTTTGAAATATATGAAATTAGATAAAGCTTTTCCTTCGGTTTGCAAGAGTTTTGAAACATACGGTAATTATTTTTATTTTAGTATTTTATTAGAAAATCAAAATGGTAAGATTGTAATAACGGATAAAAAGACAAGGATAATCAAGAGATTTTTTAAAAAATATCCCGGATATCTAAAAGATGTTTTGAATACAAAGGATATCAGAAGAAAAGTTTTTCTTGATTTATACTCATCGGTGATTTTATCTCTGAATAAGAATAAGAAAGAGATCGCTGTTATGTTCTCTTATCCTGAACATAATATGAAGGTTTTCATTTATGATTTAAAAGGCAAATTTAAAAAAGAGTATGACACCAATATCCTTAAAGGTTATAAAGTTCCCGCTTGCTTGAAAAATCTCTCTTTTAGAATTTGTAAAAAGGAAAAATACGGTATGGGAAGTTTACTGTATCTGAAAGATTATTTGTTTATAAGCTATTTTAAGTTTGCGGGAAAGCAGAAAAGAGGGATACCTTATTTTGCCATATATGATTTGAAAAATAAAAAAACATTGAAAAACCAGAAAGGTTTGTTTTATATTTTATATCATTCCTCAGGAGATAAAATTTATTTATCAGATGAAGATAATGATAAGGTATTGGTGTTTAAAGTCGAATAGGAGGAAAAATGAAAAAGATAGCATTTGTTCTTTTGATATTTATTTTCTTTAACAGATGGAGCTTTTCAGATAATAAAAGGAAACTTATTAATAGGAGCTTTGATGCATTAACGATAGAAAGATGCCTTACATATACGGATTTCAGCTTTTTTGTAGGTCTCGGAATGCTAACAAAGGTTTTCGGAGAAGATGTTAATCTTTATATAAAGAGGATAAGAACAGGAAAAGAGGAAAATAATTGCAGAGAAATCAAATACAAACCGGATATAAAAAAGATAGAGATAAATAAAAAAGGGATAGTGCACTTTAATTATAAAAGAGAAGGGGATGTTTTGATACTCAATTCGTTTTTTCAATACAATGGAAGTAAATACCTGCTTATAGAACACAGATCTATGTCCGGGGCGAGAACCGTATTATATAAAATAGTGGAGAAAGAAATTA
The DNA here is from genome assembly GCA_027031485.1 of Candidatus Aminicenantota bacterium. Lineage (GTDB taxonomy): Bacteria > Acidobacteriota > Aminicenantia > JAMOAD01 > JAMOAD01 > JALXDT01. The sequence goes on from JALVQI010000174.1 coordinate 14,930, forward strand.
AAAAAGTTAAAGAGCTTAAACTTTCATATATTAAAAACATAAAAGGAATTCTTTACGGAGTAGACTTAAAACAACCGGGAAAAATCTTTATCCTTGATAACAATTTTGATATGAAAAAAAGAATATCACTACAAAAAAAAGAGTATATGTTTACGGACTTTTACAAAATCGGAAATGATTTTGTTTTTAAAAAAGTGAGATTCGCTTCCGCCCATCCCGGATTTGTAAGTGAGAGCGGAAAGAGTTTCTTTTTCAAAGGACAGGGAAAAGGAAAGAGTCTTTTTGAAAGTTATATGAGGAATCAGATAGTTTTCGGAGAAGATGATGGTAAACTGTACATTACATTTATGTTTCCCGATAGTCCCCGATATCCTGTTTATGTTTATTCAAAGGATGGGAAATGTGAAAAAACGATATACGGGAATATTGAAGAGTATATGTGGATTCCCAAAGGTAGGTGGTTTGATAGGGGTCTTCCTGAGAATAATATGGAAATAGTTTCCGTGAACAAAATATTTTGTGATAGAGGTAAGATATTTGTGATAATACACAGAAAGACCTGGGGAAAACCACGGGAAAAGAAAAAAAAGGTAAAAAAGTTTGTTCAGATTATATCAAAAAAAGGTAAATTTTTAGGGGAAAAGGAGATTAAAATTTTCGGTTATCCGGTGTATTATGACAGGAAAAGCAAAACCTTTTATTTTATTAGAGAAAAAGATTTTACAATAAGAGAATGGACTCTTGATGTTAAATATTATTGAGAACAGGAGATTAATCTATGAAAAAAATAGATCTTTTTATTATATTTATTCTATTCTTTTTTCCTCTTTATTCTGAGAGCGAAAAAATGTGTGAAAAGTTGTATGAAAGCGGAATTTTATCAAAAACAAATAATATTATTTTGGTGGAGAAAGTGGCAAATAAAAAAGATTATTGTATCCCGTGCCATTCGGTTGATAACTCTTTTGTTCAATGGGGGAAAATAATTAAATCCGTTTTAAAAAACAACTATGATGTTGGAATTCTTTATCTCGGGAATCTTGAAAGAAAAGATATTAGAGTAAAAAGAGTTAACCAGGACTATTTGAAGAATTTAAACCCGGGAGTTTATACGATAGTATGCAGAGATAAAAAAGAGATTTTTTATAAAAAGGGGGTGATAGATTTTAATGATTATGAGAAAATAATGAGTCTGATAAAAGGGAAAAAATAAAATTCCCGAAATTCTTGACAAATCATAAATTCATATGGTAAAAAAAATATTATGAGGGGATGTTTGTAAGATGGACAAAGGAAAAGATGTAAGAGTTTTTGTAATATACATTGTTTTGGTTGTTATATTTTTTATTTCAATATCTTGCGAAAAGAAAAAAGGAGAGGATAAAAACATAATAATAAGAGATAATCCGAGAGCATATACGAAGTGGAATGATGTGTTCGGCGAGCATAGGATCATAAAATTCAAAGGATTAAAAGAGGATGATGAGCTTATTGATGTAAGGGGTTTTGGAATAAACTCAAAGGGAGAATATTTTCTTATCGATGTGAGACTATCAAAAGTTTATTATTTTGATGAAAATGGTAAATTTAAAAAATTCATAGGAAGAAAGGGAGAAGGTCCGGGGGAAGCAATTATGCCATCCCTTCCTATATTTGATAATGAGGACAATCTTTATTTGTATGATCTTCTTAAAAAGAAAATTATAGTATTTGCATCACCTGATTATAATTTTAAAAGAGAGTTTAAAATAGGGGAAACATTTTATGATTATTTAATAACTCCGGATAATAGAATAATAGCGACGACTCCTTATGCGACCGATAATTTCGTCATTCACAAATATGATATGGAAGGGGAAATGATAGGGGCGGCATTTTTACTTGGCGATTTAAGTTTTTCAAAATTCATTGTGAGTTTCGGGCTATATGGAATAAATAAATTAAACTCAAATTATTTTCTATATATCTTTCCGAACAAATACAGGATATATAAATATGATAATAATTTGAGAATCCAACAGACATACACGGCGGAGAAGGAGACAAAATATTTCCCGTTCAGGAGACATTTTCCTTACGGAGAGAGCCCCTATGAACTTACGAAGAAGAATCGGAGATGGTGGGAGAGTAAGTATGTTGCAGTCAGGGCAATTGCTCTGAACAAAAGCTATTTTCTAACGGAAGTTTTAAAGTTTAAGAAGTATAATGTTGAAGATTCTTTTATAAACATACATTCGTTTGACGGAAGAACAATAGGGAAGGGAATAAGATTTCCCTTTTCCGGGAAATTATTGTATGCAGAAAATGGTTATGTGTATTTCATGGAAAGCGACAGGATAGATAAAAAGACTGGGGATTTGATACCGCAGGTATTGCACAAATACAAATTCACGTTTTGAGGGAGTATATTTTCAATCATTTGCGATTGATAAAAGGGAAAAAATAAAATTTCCCGAAACTCTTGACAAACTGTAATTTACATAATTCCTATTTTTAGGATTTTTATCGTTTATTTGATAATTTTATAAAAACATATTATTATTTTAACAATGGGAGAGGATATGGATAATTATTTGAGGGAGGAGAGAATGGGAGAAAAAGGAAATAAAAGATTATTTATCATTATTCTGTTTTTAATATTAACAATTATTTTTACTCAAGGATTATCGGCAAAAATAGTTTTAAAAGAAGTTCAAAAAATAGGTTCGGATAAGACACATTATGATTTCTTTTTGATAGGTTCTGTTGATATTGATAAATCCGGGAATATATATGTCTTGGATCTGGATTCCTTCATGGTAAGGAAATATGATAAAAACGGAAAATTCATATCGGAATCCGGCAGAAAAGGAAACGGACCGGGTGAGTTTATGTATCCCACGAAGATTTTCGTAAAAGAAGATAAAATTTATGTTTCTGATTTTACTCTTCGACAGATTAATGTATTTGACAGGAAATTGAAATTCATAAAAGTAATAAAATTACTTGAAAGTCCGTATAATTTTTGTATTTGTGAAAACAAAATAATAATTGCAACTATAAAAACCGATAGGAATGAAACTTTCTCCGTCTTTGATTTAAAAGGGAATAAGAAAAGAACATTCTTCTCGGAACAGCCTTATTTCCTGAAAAAGATTAAAAAAGATAAAATGTTTATAGCATTCAAGCTCTCTTACGCTATGCCAATGGTGGATTTTGCCGTTGATAAGAAAGAGATTGCTCTGGTATTCAGATTATATGATAATCATAATAAGTTATACCTGATTGATATTAACGGAAATATTAAAAAAAATATACCTCTTGAATTTAAAGAAAAGTATGAAATCCCATGGTTTCTTTTTAAATATCCGCCTATATCTCCTAATAAGTACACGCTTATTGGCATAGATTCAATTCATTATTATAAGGATAGATATGTTTTTGTAAATTACAAAATATCGGAAGTTAAGAAAATAGGCAATAAAAAACAATCAAAAAATAGATCCTATGTAATTGTGGTTGATACGAAAACAGGCAAGATAATTGATAAGACCGAAATTCCTTCAGAAATGAGGATACTTAAAATAAAAGGGGATTATATGTATGCGAAAAATTTTGATGATGATATTGAAACTCTACATATATATAAGATTAGGCTTGAGAAATGAGAAAAAGGATAGTTGTATTATTTTTATTTATTGTTGTTTTAGGATTCGGGGAGGAGAAAGATCTGTCAACAATAAGAGTTTTGTTTGGTTCTAATATAAAGGGAGAGATAACTTTCTCCAATTTTTCCTCATATTCTTATAGAGCCGTGAAAATCTCCATGGATGTTGATTTATACGGGGAATTTCTGGAAAATTACAGAAAAAGAATAAGACCTATTAAACTTAAAGAGGGGAAAGAGAAAGAGATAGCAGCTGTTTTTAAAAAAGGTTTATTTCAAATAAAAAATCCTGAGAAGATATATTATTCATCCGACAAATCATCCGTTTATTATCCTTTTAAAGTTGACAACAGGATATATGTTTTAAAAAGTGTCGTAAATGAGAACAAACTCCGGTATTCTCTTTGGTATTATGCCGGAAAAACAGGTTTTCAAAAATTAAAACAGATAGATTATGATTATATTAATTCATATGAAAATAATATGGTAGGTGTAAGGATTAAGAAAATCCCGCGGTATTATATTCTTAACAAAGATTTTAAGAGAATGAAGAGATTTGAACATAAGGGTTTGATATTCCCGAAAGATATTGTAAAAAAAGGAGATAGGATATATTTTCATAAGAAAAGATACAAAAGAGGAGAGCCAGCTATTGAAATTGTAGAGGGAGGAAAAGTAAAGTATTATTTTGATAAGGTACAAAGTTCCAAAGATGAGCTTGAAGATGTGGCTGTAATGGATGATACCGTATTTTCTATGGGGGAGAGCTGTTTTTATATAAGTTTCACATATCCTGAGGATAATTTCATAAGAATATATAAATACACTGATACTGGAAAAATATTTGAAATAAAAGTCAATATTGAGGATGAGTATTTCGGAGCTCCGAAGTATTGGAATAATCTTGTGAGATTTAAAAGAAGAACAATTTATGATATTGCTTCCGTAAACGGTATATACGAAGGAAAGAAATACCTCTACATAGCAACCGGGAGGAATAAGATAAAAAAAAGAAAAAATATGAATTTAAGGAATTATCTCTATGTATTGAGCAGGGACGGAAGATATTATTACGGAAGGATAAAGCTTAGACACGGCACTCCCGTGTATTATGACAGAGATACCGGATGGTTTTATTCCGTAAGGCTTAAGACTTATTTTGAGAAAGAGATATGGAGATGGAAGATTAGGGTTATAAACGGTTAAAAAATAAGGATGATTGTTTAGTGTAAAATTTTATATTTTTAACTCCAACATAAAAAAGATTTTATAAAAATTTTTTATGTTGATAATGTACAAAAATTGAAGTATTTGGAAAAGAGAGGGTATTTACCCCAACTTTAAATTTAATATTAAAAATTATTGATTAATTATCAATTACACAATAACCATATATTTCTGACATAGTAGGATCACAATTATCTCCCCATGAGGAACCACCACCACTTGAAGGAGTTTCACAATAAACACTCATTTTCCCATTATTTTCATCTTTACAGTTGTGGAGACTACAATTCGTTGCAAAAAATATGCCTGAAGCTGTGCATGCTCCTTCTGTGCACTTAGTGAAAGATTTTTGACACGTAGCAATATCACCATCTCTCATGACCATCTTTCCTGAGTTTGAAAAAGCAGCTTGAATACCTGTGAAAAACACAAAAATGGATAAAACAAGGTAAATAATAAGAAAACCTTTTTTCATAAAAACCTCCATAATCTAAAAATTAATTTCATTTTTTTGTTTTATACACACCAATGTATTTCTTTTCCTCTGTTTCCGAATATATAGGAATAAAAAAGTATTCAACGCCATCTTCTTTTCCCACTGCAATTTCATCAAAATATTCCATTTTGGAAATTTTTCCATAATTTTTATCCGATATATCGTAGAAAATATACATCTTTTCCTGTTTTAATGTTTTTGCATCCAACCTTAATATCCTTCCTTTGATTTTTCCTTTTTTCTTATCGATTAAACTTGAAAATAATAAATAAAATTTACCGTTTTTGTAAATTACTTTTCTTAACAATTCTCCGTGATTATATTTTTCTTCAGAGTATCTTTTTCTCTCAAATCCCTTTTTATATATTAAATATCTTAGATTATTTTGAATTCTGTTTATGATTTTATCTTTAAATACGATCTCAGTTCTTGAAAGCAGTTTGCCTTTTTTATCATATTTATAAATCAATGCAGGCGTAAGATATATAAGATAGACATTTTTGTTATCAACCACAATGTTAGCTTCAAACAATTTGTGTATAATATTAAAGGTCATTTTTACTTTTTTATAATTTTCATACAGTTCTCCAAAGTTTCTTACTCTATTCCCTTTGTAATCAAAAACGGTTATTACATTCTTCTTCCTGGGAAGATATGCATAAATATATTTTGAATCCGCTGTAAATGTCTCAAAAGGTAAAAATTTTCTAAATTTGAAAATAAATCTTCCTTGTTTGTCAAAAATGCTAAATGCGTTATTATCTACAACTATAATTTTACCATTAACAAAAGTTATTTTATACGGGAGATAAAGATCACCAGGCCCCATTCCTTTTCTTCCTATTTTTCTTATAAACTTACCTGTCCTACTCATCTTTAAAACATACCCTTTCATATTGTTTGACATATATATATCAAAGTTTTCGTCTGTACAAATAAAACCAAAATACTTATAAGCTAATCTCGGATCATTATCACCGGTAATAGCTCTTACAGGATGTAAAACTTCTGTCTCTATCTCTTTACTTTTCTGTTTCGAATATAAGAAATTCATTAAAACCAATGTGAAACTAAATATAATCACCAACAATCTCTTCATTAAAAACCTCCCCTTACTATTAATTTATTTATTTTCCTATCATAATTTATCATAAAATTACCGCTCTCATAATCATATATGCAACTATTGTATATCTTCTTGAACTGTTTGTTTATTTTCACTATCTTTATTGATTTAGGAACGGAGAAAGTTTCCCTGAGATTATTTATATCGGAATCTGTGAAATCATACTTTACATATATTTTAATATATGCATCCTTTCTATCCCTTAATTTTTCAAAATATGGAATACCGCCACAACCGATATTTACAGAATTAATAACATAAAGGACAAAAAATCTTTTTCCGCTTTTCTCTTTTTTAATTTCTGATTTAACATATCCTTTTATTCTGTTTTCACAACTTGTAAAATAAAACCACAGATTTCCCGCAATGCCTATTAATAATATAGCTGAGGCTATTGTGAAAAGATATCTTTCCACCCTTTTTTTCATACTCATCACCTCGTCTCCCTCAATTGTTAATAATTTAATTTTTGATTATAAAAAAAAAAAAAAAAGACAAAAAAAAAAAAAAAACAAAAAATAATAATACAAAAAAAGATAAGTAACAAGATTTCCCTTTGCGTCAAAAATAATCTTACCGAAACGGATAAGTTTAGTCAAAAAAATCATACCGAAAAGGAGGAAGAAAAGATGAAAGGACTTGAAAAAGAATTAAAAAAGGTTATCACCTCCAAAAAAAGAAGGAGGTGACAACCAATGACAATAACGTTCCCCGATGGGGAATTTAATATGAAACAAAAAAGGGAAATTGTCAAGGAGAATGCAGCGAGGTATAAGAGAATGAATAAGAAGGAGAAAGGGAAGATGCTAACAGAGCTTGAGGAGAGTACAAAATACAGTAGAAAACATATTATATAAGTTTTACATACCCTGAGGATAATTTCATAAGAATATATAAATACACTGATACCGGGAAAATATTTGAAATAAAGGTCAATATTGAGGATGAATATTTCGGAGTTCCGAAGTATTGGAATAATCTTGTGAGATTTCAAAGAAGAATAATTTATGATATTGCTTCCGTAAACGGTATATACGAAGGAAAGAAATACCTCTACATAGCAACCGGGAGGAATAAGATAAAAAAAAGAAAAAATATGAATTTAAGGAATTATCTCTATGTATTGAGCAGGGACGGAAGATATTATTACGGAAGGATAAAGCTTAGACATGGCACTCCCGTGTATTATGACAGAGATACCGGGTGGTTTTATTCCGTAAGGCTTAAGACTTATTTTGAAAAAGAGATATGGAGATGGAAGATTAGGGTTATAAACGATTAATAAAAAGAGATAATTATCTCATTGAAAGGGGAGAAAAGAATGAAAAAACACATTATCATATATTAGTAATGTGACAAATTCATATAGTGGCAAGCATAAGGTACAAATTGAAAAAAACAGTGTTAGTAGTGAGGAAAGGAAGATATATCATCTAAAATTTATCGTGGGTATATCTGTTATAGTTTATATAAGAGGTTGTTAGGAATAATTAGTTAGGATGTTAAAATATTATTATTGTAGAGGAAATCTTGGAATGAGTGTAATGAGTGTAATTAATAAAAACTCTTCACCAATCTTTTTTTACTAAATTTATAAGTGTATAGAATATTATACTAACAAACTTTCACAAATGTAATAATAACCAATAAAGTCTGGGGGCTTGTCTTTCTGTATTATATAGCCCGAGAACATTGAGCATTATATAACCTTGAGTTTTAAGCCATATCAGAAATGCTTTGAATTATCTATAATTACTTTATTCCTTTTAACTATTTCTTTTTAAATAAAAAACAAATGAACATAAATTATCTCATCTCAACACCAGCTCAACCCTAAACACTTACTATCATTATGTTACTCAAAGCTAAAACAGTTCATGCGGGGGAAGGTTTATATCTTTTTTCTGAGGATCTTAGATAATAAAAGAAAAAAATGTATGGCAAAATAGTTGCTGCGCTTGCTATAAATGAGAGAAGAAGTAAAGATACCGAAAATTTTATTACCAATAATTTAAAAATAATTTTTAAAATATTTGAAATACTGTTAATTACAAGAAGTGAGATATTATTAATTACAAGAATGACAAATGAATAAAACAATAATGTTATAATGAAAGTGAGGTCAAATTTGAGCCTGGAATTAGGGTAGTAAATATCGATTTTAATTCCTTTCATCTTTTGTTGATACCCTAAATACCTTTTGACATTAAAAAATAATAGGGATACGGCAATAGAAAAAAGGATAATTAAAGATATGATTTTTAATAATGGCATAGGTCTGTAATTTATTGTGAAAAAGGCATTTGCAAACAATGCAACCAGAAGACCTATCCCGATATAATTGATCAAACCTATAATCTCCAGATCCCCACTCAATATTTTACCCTTCAGTGCTTCAAATTCTATTTTCTCAACCATCTTAAACCCTCTTCTTACGATCTTCTCATTTTGTATTAATCCCTTCTCTTTAAAAAGTGTGCAAACCGATTTGTTTTTTTATCATTTCTTTTATATCTTTTACATCTTTTGTATCTTTTACATCTTTTTTTCTTATACCAATAAATAATCCCAGATCAAATTCTTTTATATCTTTTCTCTTTTTTTCTCCTTTATATTCCTTCAAAACAAGACCACTATCAATTGATAAATCCACAAAAATATTCTTATCATCTTTTTCATTAAATATAATCTCTAAATCTTTATAATCATTATCAATACGAAATAAAAGAGCTATGGCTTCACTCAGTAAACGTCCTTCATCATCCGGAGAATGTAATGCAATACTATCTTTCTTATTTTTTTTCAGTCTAAGTTCTTTTATTATTTCTCTCTTAAAATAATTAGCAATGGAGAATAATAGTTTTGTGTCAGATAAAACTCTTGTGTAGTCAAAATATTCTTCTCCTATCTTAACACATTCTTCTATTTTATTTTTTATTTTATCTTCATCTTTTATTAATGATTTATTAAGATATTCATCTATTTTAACTGCCTTAATATTGAAATTACCGGAATTTTCTTTAAATAATTCTTCATTAAATTTCAAATAATTATCCGTATTTTGAGAATATCTTTTGTAATCTATTTCCGCGATTGTCTTCAACCCTTCGACATTATTGATTTTTTCAAAATTTGTAAAATTAGCAATTGACAATATATTAAACTCATCATTATTTTTCTTATTTTCATATATTAATCCATTAATATACTCTCTTGCCAGAAGATAGGTGAACCCTGTTTTATAATTCTCGTCAACAATGAGGAAACTCTTTTCCTCATCAATTCCATAGGTCAAAGGATGGATCTTTATAAACGGGTATGATGTAAAAAGAAATACTCTTTTTTCAGCTCCGAACATTATATTAATTAGATGAGCCAGAAGAGCACCTGATTTATACATTCCGACTATATTATATTCACAAATATCCTTGCCTATATTTTTAAAAAGTTGACCCAGCGCATAAACCACAGAAAGAATCTCTTTTTTATCAATATTTTCGGTTAATAATCTGTTAAATTTCCACATCTCTTTGTTATCCTTGCCTAACATCTTATTTATGGCATTTAGAACCTCTTTCTGTTTAACGGTTATGTTTTTCTTTATTTTACCGCCTGATTTTTTGTTAAATGTATTATTAAAATAATTAATAAATTCTTTATCCGCTTTTAAAAAATTTTTATAAACCTTTTTAAAGTTTTTCTCAAATCTGTTCTTTTTATATTTAACATAAAATTCTTTACTTAACTTAATTTGACTTTCTATATATCTTTTAAGCCGATTTCCTAAATCATTTTTATTTTTATCTTTAATCTCCTTGGTTTCTTCTATTTTACACTCTATCAAATTCTTTATCTTCCATAATTTGAAGGCAAAATAATAGGAAATAGGTTCTATAGCAACAGCTTCTACTCTGTCAGATCTGTCAGAGCTTTCCAAGATGGCAGTGCTGACCATTTCTACATAAGAACAATAGATAAAGTCGTCTTCTTCATCAGAATCATTATAATGTTTAAGTCCTTCTATTTGTTTTATAAGTATCTTTTTTATAATCTTATCAGTCCACTTTCTGAAATCATCAGGACTTTTAAAATTATTTTTTAATTTAACGAAAAATTTCTCTGATTCTTCATATTTCTCTTTGTTTATTCTAAAAACAGGAAAAACACCCCCTTGTTTTTCTTTACAATATATAAAGTCAAACATAAGAAAAATTTTATAATAAAAAGCATATAGTAAAAAATCAAAATCTTTTACATAGGGATTATCAAAAATTGAAAAAACATAACCAATAATATCCTGTAAATATTTAGGTCTTAGATCTTTCTTGCTTTCCTGTGGAGTTTCGGTAAAAAAGAAGCTCTTGATTTTTGAAAGTATGAGATTCATGTAAAATATGGCAACTTCCCTCTCTTTTTTTATTTCTTCATTGTCTATTTTAAAATAAGGATGCTCGTTTATTATTTTATTGTGAATTTTATTTAAAATTATTATGGAATTTCCCAATTTCTTCAGAAATTCATACCATTCTTTTGTATATCTTTTTTTATAAAGAATCTCATTTTTAATAATTTCCAAACCGTTTTCTTCCAATTCTTTCACTAACATATAGATTTCTTCCTGCAACTTACTATCTACATACACTCTTTTCTTAAACATAATAAAAACTCATCCTTCCCAAAAAATTCAATGTATTGTATTTTATATCAAAAAAAATTCAGCGTCAATTGTTCGAGATTTTTTATAAAAAATGGGTGATATATTTTAATGATTATGAGAAAATAATGAGTCTGATAAAAGAGGAAAAATGAAAATTCCCAAAACTCTTGACAACTCATAAATTCATATGGTAAAAGAAATATTATGAGGGTGAGTTTGAGGAGCATAAAGGGGAGATTTAATAAAAAAGCTGTCTCGTTTGTTTTGATTTCACACACACACACACACACACAATTACGCACTTTCCAGAAAACATATCTACGAACATTTTATTAACAATAAATTAAAACCTCCGTAATGATTAGAAAGAATAGCTATGAAAATGATTTAGTCAAAAAAAATTACGGAGGTAAGGAAAATGAGTAAGAAAAAAATATTATCAATCATATCAATTATATTTTTATTCGTAGTTGTAGGTAATACGTCAACCGGAAAAAAATATAAAGAAATAACTTTTAAAACAAAAGTTATTTCAATAAAAGGCAATATAATCACGGTAGAAGTTCAACCCCTAACAGGAGAAAAAATAGTCATAATTACTAAAAAAGATAAGGATTTTAAAATAAGTAAAGGAAACATTGATTGGTATTTTCATCCGGTAATAAAAGATTCAAAAATAAGTTTTAAAATTACAAAAAAAGTGAATGATGATAAAGAGTGGAGAGATTGTTGTGCAATATGCGGAGGAGGATTTAAAGCATGTGGCAGCGAGGGTGTTTGCTGTAGACTAACAGGAAATTGTTGTGACGCTGGTTGTCCATGCAAAAAAAAGGAAAACTAAAAAAGTAAAGATAATAGGAAAAGATGTGGTTGGTATAAACCAACCACATCTTTTTAATAGGAGGATTAAATGAAGAGGATTTTTACAAATTTAACATTAACGGTTATTTGTTTCTTTTTGATTATCTCTTATGTTTTCGGAGAAGGATTTATTATGAACAAGGAAATAAAAAAAACGGAAAAGGTAAAATTAAAGAGAAAGGTGAAAATAAAAAGCGAAGGAAAGGGATACTATCTGAAATTGCCGGTAGATATAAAAACGGACAAAGAGGGTAATATCTATGTGCTTGACGGAAGCAGGGGCGGTTGGGGTTTTTATGAGATTTTAAAATTTAATAAAAATGGTAAGTTTATAAAAAAGATAGTTCACAGAGGACAGGGGCCGGGTGAAGCCATAGACATAGATGATTATCTTATTGATAATAATAAAATATTTATCTATGACCTGAGTTTAAGAAAAATAATGATAAAAGATTTAAGCGGAAATTTGCTTAAGGAATTTAGATTAAATCGACCTCAAATGAAAAGAAGAATAGGTCTTTACATTGTTTCCGAATACAAAGGTAAATTGTTTTTTGAATTAACATTGATAGATTTCAATACAAAAAAAACTTCAATAATTGATAAAAATTATTTATTCTGCACTTTTGAAAATAATAGATGGAAAAAAGGGAAAACGATTTTCTCCACTCCGATATTTTTTATAAGGGGATCAAACGGAGTAACAGGATTAATCCCCCTGGGGCATTATAAAAGTGAAATTTATAAAAAAAAGTTTATTTACATAAAAAATAAAGAGGAATATTCAATAAAACTTTATGATATGGAAAAGGATAGAATTATCGTTGAATTCGGTAGAAAGTATAAGAGAGTTAAAAAAACAGTTCATGATGAAAAAGAAGAGGGAGGTGTGATGATAGCAGACAAATGGTATTATAAGCCTTATGAAAAATATTATGATGATATTCAAAAATTAATTGTTCACAATAACAAGTTGTGGGTTTTAACCTCAACTACGGACAAAAAAAGAGGAGTTCTTGTGGATGTATTTACTGACAAAGGCTTGTATGTGAGTAAGTTTTATTTGAAATTGAGATATAAGACTGATTATACTAAAATCAAAGATCTTCCTATGAATATTTCAGGTGATTTTTTATACACGATAGAAAGAGATAAACATGATGCTCCTGTGATTATAAAATATAGAATTCCGGATAATGATAATATATAAATTATGATATTTTTTTATTTTGTTATATTTTTTAGTTCCGGAAATAATTCCTATATAATAGATTTCAGAATCAGACAGTTGGACATGTTAATTGTGTGGTTTCAGATAGTGAATATTATTATCATCTTGATGATTGTTAGAGAAATTAGAGATAATTTCCATTTCATAACCGGAATATCCGTTTTTTGTAGTTTAGAAAAATTCCGCACTAATGTCTCATTAAATTACTTTCTTTAAAACAAAATTTTAATTTGACAAGAATATGACAATTTAATA
>JALVQI010000175.1 GCA_027031485.1 Candidatus Aminicenantota bacterium
AATATGTGAATTGCCCCTACGGATATTTATATTAATTAAAACAACAAAAAAAAACAAAAAACCGAACACTAACAACTCCGATTAACCATTCACTATTCACCTCAAAGCTAAATATAGAAAGCTTGAAAAAGAAAACAGGCATATTTATAATAATATCATCGGAACAAACAAAAAATTCAAAGAAATTTTTGTATTTCTTACTAATGTGTGATATATTACATATCAGAGGTTTAAATGAAAAAGGAAAATAATTTTTTTGTTAAAACTTTAAAAGAGCAGGTTTATGAGTACCTTAGGGATAAGATTCAAAGCGGTGAAATTAAACCGGGCGAAACTATAAATCTTGAGAGAACAAGCTCACTTTTGGGAATAAGCAGAACTCCATTGAGGGATGCACTCCTTCAGCTTGAATTTGAAGGTTTTGTCACAATAAAACCCCGTAAAGGGATTATTGTAAATTCTTTGAGTTTTGATGATATAAAAAAAATCTATCAGATAATAGGAGCCCTTGAATCTTCCTGTATTATCTCAGTAAAGGATAAAATAGGGGAAAGGGAGACAAAAATTCTTGAATCTTTAAATCAAAAAATGAAAAAAGCCGTTAAAAAAGGGGATTTTGACACATACTATAATTATAATCTTGATTTTCACAATCTATTCATTAATCTGTGCGAGAACGAAGATTTAAAGGAGATAGTTGATATTAAAAAGAGAAGGTTATATGATTTTCAGAGAAAGAGAGGAATCTTAAAGGATTGGGAGGAAAACTCTGTAAAAGAGCATCAGAGGATAATTGATTTTATTAAGGAAGGAGATTTTGTTTCTGCTGCAAACTATATGAGGGATGTTCACTGGGCTTATCAGGTTCAGGAAAAGTTTGTAAAAAAATACTATTCATTTCACAATGGTTAAGGGAATTATCTTTGATATTAAAAAATATGCAATACATGATGGACCGGGCATAAGGTCAACTGTTTTTTTAAAGGGTTGTCCTCTGAGATGCTGGTGGTGTCATAATCCTGAAAGTCAGAAGCTTGAGCCTGAATTAATGTTTTATCCGTATAGATGCATTGAATCCTGTGAACTTTGCATCAAAAAATGTCATTTGAATTCAATAAAAAAGAATGGAAATATTTCAATTGATAAGGATAGCTGTGATCTTTGCGGAGATTGTGTTGAAGTTTGCCCGTCCGAGGCTTTGAAGTTTACGGGAAAAGAGGTTTCCGTAAAACAGGTGTTTGATGAGATAGAAAAGGATGTTCTTTTCTATGATGAATCTGCGGGAGGGATAACCTTTTCAGGAGGAGAGCCACTTTTGCAGATAGATTTTCTTGAAGCTCTTTTAAAGGAGAGTAAAAGAAGATATCTGACAACAGTTGTTGATACTTCAGGTTATACTAAGTTTGAAAATTTTGAGAGAATTAACTCACTTGTTGATTTGTATTTTTATGATTTAAAACTTATGGATGATGAACTCCATAAAAAGTACACAGCTGTATCCAATAAAGTAATTTTAGAGAATCTTAAAAAATTGGACAAAATTCATAAAAACATAGAGATAAGAATACCTCTTATAGAAAATATAACAACAACAGAGGAAAATCTCAAAGCAATTGTGGAATTTATATCAAAGCTTGAAAATATATCTCAAATCTCTCTTTTGAATTATCATAGAGGCGGAGTTTCAAAGTATAAGAGGCTTGGTATGGATTATTTGCTTGAGGAAATAAATCCTCTCTCAGAGGAAGATTTGGATTTTGTAAAAAATTATTTTAATAAACTCAATATCAGTGTAAAAATCGGAGGATAAGATGAATGAAAGGATTAAAAAATTAAGGGAACAATCTTTAAATGCAATTCCTCATATTACCCCTGAAAGGGCTATTTTAATAACAGAATTTTACAAAAGCGATATTGCTCAAAAGGTTTCTGTACCTGTTAAAAGGGCAATGGCTTTAAAATACATACTTGAGAATAAAAAGCTATGTGTTAATGAGGGAGAATTGATTGTAGGGGAGAGAGGTCCTGAGCCTAAGGCTGTTCCCACATACCCTGAAATAATAGTTCACTCCCTTGAAGACCTTGAGATTTTGAATTCAAGGGAAAAGATATGGTACAGGGTTGATGATAAAACAAAGGAGATTTACAAAAATGAGATAATTCCATTCTGGAAAGGAAGATCCGTAAGGGATAAGATTTTTCAAGAGGTGGATGAGGCGTGGAAAGAGGCTTTTTCAGCGGGTGTTTTCACTGAATTTATGGAGCAGCGTTCCCCGGGACACACTGTTCTTGATGATAAGATTTACAAAAAGGGATTTGAGGATTTCATCAAAGATATAGATGAGAGTATTAATAATCTTGACTTTTATTCTGATCCTGAAGCTCTTGACAAAAAAGAGGAATTAAAGGCAATGAAAATAGCAGCTCAGGCTTTAATCTCCTATGCAAACCGCTATGCAGCCGAACTTGAAAAATTGGCAGAGACAGAAGAAAATCCCGAAAGAAAAGATGAGTTAAAGGAGATGGCAAGGATATGCAGAAAGGTTCCTGCGAAAAAGCCCGATACATTCTGGGAAGCTCTTCAATACTATTGGTTTGTTCATATAGGAGTTATAACAGAACTAAATCCATGGGATTCATTTAATCCCGGAAGATTGGATCAGCATCTTTATCCTTTTTATAAGAGGGAAATTGAATCGGGAAATCTTACGGAAGAGAGGGCAAAGGAGCTTCTTGAATCATTCTGGGTTAAATTCAACAATCAACCCGCTCCTCCGAAGGTCGGGGTAACTGCAGAGGAGAGTAGCACATATACGGATTTTGCCCTTATAAATGTAGGCGGAATAAAACCCGATGGCTCGGATGCTTCAAATGAGCTTTCATATCTTATTCTTGATGTTATTGAGGAGATGAGGATTCTTCAACCGAGCTCAATGGTTCAGGTGAGCAAAAAGAATCCCGACAGGCTTTTAAAGAGAGCTATTAAGATAATTAAAACAGGGTTCGGGCAACCATCGATTTTTAATACGGATGCGATTATTCAGGAGCATGTAAGACAGGGAAAGGATATTGTTGATGCCCGACAGGGGGGAGCAAGCGGCTGTGTTGAAGCCGGAGTTTTCGGCAAAGAGGCTTATATTTTAACAGGATACTTTAATATTCCAAAAGTTTTGGAGATTACTTTAAACAATGGAATTGATCCTATAACAGGTAAAAAAATCGGTATGGAAACAGGAAATCCGGAAGATTTCAAAAGTTTTGATGAGCTTTTTACTGCATTTAGAAAACAGCTTAAACATTTTATTGATATTAAAATAAAGGGGAACAATATAATAGAGAAAATTTACAGCAGAGAGCTTCCTGCTCCCTATCTTTCAATATTGATAGATGATTGTATTCTCAAAGGAAAGGATTATCACAGCGGAGGAGCAAGGTATAATAACTCTTACATTCAAGGGGTTGGACTCGGAACCATTACGGATTCTCTTTCAGCAATAAAATACAATGTTTTTGACAAAAAGGTCGTTTCAATGAAAGAGCTTTTGGAGGCAATTAAAGATAATTTTGAAAACAATGAGATACTAAGGCAGCGTCTTTTGAACAAAACTCCCAAATTCGGAAATGATGATGATTATGCTGATGATATAATGAAACAGGTTTTTGAAGCATACTTTGAGTTTATCGACGGAAGGCCTAACACAAAGGGTGGACACTATAGAGTTAATCTTTTACCCACCACTGTTCATATTTACTTTGGAAAGGTGATGGGAGCAACTCCTGACGGGAGAAAAGCCGGAGAGCCTCTTTCAGAGGGAGTATCTCCTGTTCAGGGTGCTGATAGAAACGGGCCTACGGCTGTTATAAAATCCCTTGGAAAACTTGATCATTTAAGAACAGGTGGAACTCTTTTAAACCAGAAATTCACCCCTCAGCTACTATCCGATGAAAAAGGAGAAAACAAACTTTTAAACCTTATAAGAACATATTTCAGATATGATGGGCATCATATTCAATTTAATGTGGTAACAGCTGAAACATTGAGAGAGGCGCAGAGAGAGCCCGAAAAACACAGAGATCTCATAGTAAGAGTTGCAGGCTATAGCGATTATTTTGTGGATTTGAACAAAGACCTTCAGGATGAGATTATAAAGAGGACAGAGCACGAAAGCTTTTAATTCGATAATTTTTAAAAAGATTTTTTATTTTGAATCTTTTGATGTTTTGCTGTATTCTATAATATGAGTAAAAAGCTGATATTAATATTTTTTATAGTTCTTTTTTTCAATTTTTGCAAGGACTCAACATCTGACAATTCGGATACAAATGATGAAAACAATCAGAATATTGTAACTTATTATGTTTCCACAAGTGGGAGCGATGGTAATACAGGCTCGGAAAATTCTCCGTGGAAAACCATTCAACATGCTGTGGATGAGATTAATGAGGGAGAAAGAATTATTATTAAAGCAGGTATTTATAAGGAAGGTGTTTATATCGATAAAGAGGCAAATGAAGGAAAGGAAATAATTATTGAAGGGGAAGGGTATGATAAGACAATAATAGATGGCTCATCCGCTGATAGGGATACTGTGTTTTTTGAGAATGCGAAATATATAAAGTTCAGAAAAATAAAGATAAGGAATGCCAAGAGAGCAGGCATAAGATTGAGCTATTCTGATCATATTGAATTGAGTGAATTAAAGATTGAAAATTCCGGGAAATGGGGAATTTTTACTGATTTTTCGGATTATACGACTGTTTCAGATTCAATAATAAGCGGTTCAAAACTTGAGCACGGAATCTATATATCAAACAGTTCTGATTATGCTGAGATTAAAAATAACAGGGTCTTCAATAACCATGCCTGTGGTATTCAGATAAATGCGGACCCCTCTATGGGAGGTGATGGAATCTCTTCAGAATGCACGATAGAGAATAATATAGTTTACAATAATGGAAAAGGGGGAGGTGCGGCAATTAATCTTGCTTCTGTAAGGAATTCCGTAATTAAAAATAATCTCATTTACAATAATTATGCAGGGGGAATTGCTCTCTGGGATGATGCTCAGGGGAATGAATGGGGTTCAAAAAACAATAAAATTCTGCACAATACAATATATTTTCCGGATTATGAGGGAAGGTGGGCAATAAGTATCAAAAACGGAAGTGTGAAAAACTCTGTTTACAATAATATACTTTTGGGCGGAGGCTCCGGAGGTTTTGAATACAATGAATCATCTCTGGAGGGACTTAAAATTGATTACAATATTTATTACAGGAAAGATTCAAATTATATGATAAACAATGATGATGAAGATGAAATAACCCTCACAGGATGGCAAAGCAGAGGCTATGATACAAACTCATTTTTTAAAAAGCCTTCCGAACTTTTTGTAAATCTTTCAGGTTTTGATTTTCATTTGAAAAGTGGGTCATCTGCTGTTGATAAGGGTATGGATGCAGGGGTTAAGTATGATTTTGAGGGTGATGAAAGGCCCCAGGGCTCCGGGTATGATATGGGCTGTGATGAGAGAAAGTAATTCTATTTGACATCTCTTAATTTTATGTGATAATTTTTAGTTTCAAAAAAATCAGAGAGAGGAAAAAGATATGAGTAAGAAAAAGGGTATACTGTCAAAATTTCAGCCTGTATTCTGGCTTGCAAATATTATGGAGCTTTTTGAAAGGGCAGCTTACTATGGAATGAATTCTGTCCTTGCTGTTTATTTAACCGATAAACTTCACTTTCAACATGAAAGTGTGGGCTTTTTGCAGGCTATTGTTTATGCTCTCACCTATATTGTTCCGATAGTAGGAGGAGCTCTTGCGGAAAAGTACGGATATAAGCGAATGCTTACAATAGCATTCTCACTTTTATCAATCGGCTATTTTGCAACAGGTCATTTTTCAACCTATGGAGTAATTTTTGCAACTCTTCTTCTTGTAGGAGTTGGTTCAGGACTTTTTAAGCCAATCATATCAAGCACAATCGCAAGAACCACGGATGAAGAAACAAGTGGCTTCGGATTTGGAATTTATTACTGGATGATAAATGTAGGTGCATTCTTAGCTCCCCTTCTTGTATCATACCTTAAGGGCTTTTCATGGAGATATGTTTTTATCGCTTCCTCTGTCTGGACATTCTTAATGCTTTTCCCCGCAATATTTTTGTATAAAGACCCTGCGGGTAAGGAAGAGGGAAAAACACTGGGAGATAGTTTAAAAAATATTGTGGTTGTTTTAGGGGATTCAAGGTTTATGCTATTAATTTTCATATATTCATTTTTCTGGATAATTTATTTTCAGAATTTTGGCAGTGTTCTCTGGTATCTGAGAGATTTTATAAATAGATCTGTGGTTTCCTCCTATATGACAAATTTATTTCATTCAATAGGGTTAAATATCAGATTCGTATTTGATGTTGAGCATGTGACAGTGATTAATGCCGGAACAATTATTTTACTTCAGGTTTTGATAAGCAGAATAGTTAAAAAAATAAAGCCTCTTCCCACGATGATAACCGGTATTTTGATCGGCTCAACAGGGTTTTTAATCCTTGCTCTTACGAAAAGTGCATGGCTTTTTGTTTTAGGAATAGCCGTATTCTCAATAGGGGAGATGACAACTCATCCTAAATACTATTCTTACATAGGCCTGATTGCTCCCAAGGATAAAGTCGCCGTATATATGGGATACTCTTTTATATATGGTGTCATAGGTTCACTTTTCGGAAGTTCAATAGGAGCTACCCTTTATGAAATTATAGCTAAGAAGGGAAATAATCCGAGGCTTTTCTTTATGCTATTTTTCATATTGGGAATTTTAAGTGCTTCTGGTCTTGTTATATACAATAAGTTTTTCGGTGAAGATAATGAAACAACTAATAAAAGAGCCTTTATTGTGATGTTTGTATTTTATATTATTATCACACTTCTTGGTTTTCTTTTCGTGTATTTATCCTTTTCTCCTCAGGGAATTGTATGGAAAAGGGTTCTTCAGAGCCTTATTCTTCTTTTAGTGGGCTTCGGAGGTATATGGTTAAGTTTAAAAAAGAAACATAGTTGAAATAATATAAAAATTAAAGAGGTAAAAAATGAAAAAAGCTGCAATTAATTTATTCTTTTTTATGGTTATTTCATTGTCTTTATTCTCGGAAGATTTTAATTTGATTTTAAAAGATTTTTCATACCGAAATTTGGGACCATACAAGGTTGGTTCATGGATTTCCTGTATTGCAGTGCCAGAGACAGATAATCCCTCATACAAATACACTTTTTATGTGGGCGCGAGAAATGGAGGGGTATGGAAAACCACTAACAATGGGACAACATTTTTCCCGATTTTTGATAATCAGGAGTCTCTTTCAATAGGGGCAATTGCTGTCGACCCTGTAAATCCTGAGGTCGTTTGGGTTGGAACAGGAGAAACTTATAATGCAAGATTATCCCATTCGGGAGACGGGGTCTATAGGAGTGAAGACGGAGGGAAAAGCTGGAAAAATATGGGATTAAAAGCAACTGAGCATATATCAAAAATTTTAATTAATCCTAAAAATCCAAATATTGTTTATGTGGCTGCAATGGGTAAATTATTTTCATCCAATGGAGAAAGAGGTGTTTATAAAACAGTAGATGGCGGAAAAACATGGGAAAAGGTTTTTTATTTGGATGAGAATACAGGCGTGATTGATATGGTTATGAATCCTGAAAATCCGGATATTATTTACATTGCTTCCTATGAAAAATACAGATTTCCTTGGCATTTTGAAGCCGGAGGAGAAAAGAGCGGAATTTATAAGACAACAGATGGCGGAAAAAATTGGGAAAAACTGACAAATGGTTTACCTGAAGGAAAGTTGGGAAGAATAGGGCTTGCTCTGTATAGAAAAAACCCCAAAATCATTTATGCTTTGATAGAGAATTTAAATCCGAAACCGGGTTATAAAAGAGATAAAAAACAAACCGAATTTAACAAGATGAAGGATCCATATTTTGATTCATTAATTGGAGGAGAGCTTTATAAAAGTGTTGATGGAGGAAAAAGCTGGAAAAGGATGAACAGCGAAAAAGATAATCTGAGTTCAAAAGCTGCTTATTCTTTTAACAAAGTTATAGTGGATCAAAACGATCCGAATCATCTGTTTGTTTTAAGCATGAGCCTTCATTCATCTTTTGACGGAGGAAAAACATGGATTGATCTAAAATGGAACAAAGAATTTTTCAGAAATATGTTTGGGGATGTCAGAACTTTCTGGATAGATCCAAAAGATTCAAGGCATATTTTGGTCGGAAGTGATGGCGGACTCTATGTTAGCTATGATGGGGGGAAAACAGTTGATCATCTTTATAATATTCCTCTTGGTGAAATTTATGCGGTGGAAGCTGATATGGCATATCCGTACAATATTTATGTTGGTTTACAGGACCATGAGGTATGGAAAGGGCCTTCCAATGGTTGGGCTGGAATGATAATGCCAGAGGATTGGAACCTTGTGGGGAAGTGGGATGGTATGTATACAAAGGTAGATCCGAAAACCAATAGATGGGCATATACTACAACTCAGTTTGGTGGTCATTTGAGGGTTGATATGCTAAAAGGCGAGAGAGTGGACATTGAACCAAAGGCCAGAAAGGGAGAGCCTATGTATAGATTTCCATGGACGCCTGTTATTCTTATTTCTCATTTTGATAATAATGTTTTGTATGCTGGATCTCAATATCTTTTGAAGTCGAAAGACAGAGGAGATCACTGGGAAAAGATAAGTCCTGATTTAACCACAAACAATCCTGAAAAAATAGCTGGAAAAGGGCATATGATGTATTGCACAATAACCACTATTTCCGAATCCCCACTTCAGAAAGGCCTTTTATGGGTTGGTACGGATGATGGGAGGGTCTTTATGACTCCGAATGATGGTAAAAAATGGATAGAATTTACAAAAAAATTATCAAAATTGGGATGTCCCTCTGATTTCTGGGTTATTAGAGTATTGGCTTCTAATCATAGTAAAGATATAGCTTATGTTGTTAAATCAGGTTTTAAGTTTGATAAAAAACAGCCTTGTATTTTTAGAACAGATGATGGTGGAAACACATGGAAAGATATCTCTTCAAATCTTCCGGAATCTCCCGTAAATGTAATAGTGGAAGATAATATAAATCCAGATCTACTTTTTGTCGGAAACAATAAAGGGGTGTATGTCAGCTTTAACAGAGGTTTGAGCTGGTATAATTTTAATCAGAATATCCCGAAAGTTCCTGTAAATGATCTTTTAATTCATCCGAGAGAAAAGGATCTAATAGTCGGAACATACGGAAGAGGTGCTTTTATAACTGATATATCACCCCTTGAAGAACTTACGAAAAATATTTTAAAGAAAAGTATTTATATCTTTAATATTAAACCAAAACCTCAATTGAATTATTCTCAGAAAAGATTCTGGGGTAACTTTATGCTTATGGGAGACAGACCTATTTTTACTCCGAATGAAATTAATGGAGTAATAATTTATATCTATTCAAAAGAAACACATAAAAAGCCTTTAGACTATGTGATTAAAAATGAAAATAGAGTAATTTATAAATCTTCCGTTAAATTAAAAAGAGGGCTTAATCGTATTATCTTGAGAACAGAAAAGATTAAACCGGGAGAGTATCTGTTTATTATTGATTTTAAAGGAAAGCTTATGCAGAAAAAATTTAAAGTATATGAAAGATTTTTCTGGCCTGTTGGATTCCAAACATTGAGAACTATTGAAAACTTAATCCAATAGCTTGTTTTAGAGCTAACTTGTGAAATTTGTAGGGGCAATTCAACGTAATAGCTCTTAGCCTTGGGCATTGAACTTTGAACTCTGAGCTATCACAAGGAAAGTAGTTAATTTTTTGCTATTAATTGTTTTTCTTTATTTAATTTATTTTTAAATAAAAAAAATTACTAATAGTTGATACTATAAATATTCAAAATAAGCTCAATGCTCATGGCTAACAAGGGGCTCAATGCTATATTGTCCTTCACCAAAGAATCGCTAATCCAAAAAGATAGTGTATAGCTGGGGCTTGTCCAGCACTTTCTTTCCGGCGGTAAATGTAAAAATGTTTCAATAAAAAGATAAAGCAAGAAGAACCCTTCACCAGAGAAAAACAAATCCTAAAAGATAGTGCGGAAACCTTGACCCTTTTAAACATAAAGTCTATAATCTTTACTCATGAGCAGAGTGGATGAAAGCAGAATAAAATCAATCAGGGAAAAGTTTAAATCCATAGAGGATAAAATCTATGTAAGGGAGGAGGATTCAACAATAATTGTTCCTCCCAATCAGGTATATAGTTTAAATGAAACAGGGATAAAAATCATTAATGCTCTGTTTGCTTCCGAAAATAGTCTATTGTTATTATTAAAAAACAGAGAAGAGAAAGAAAAGGAAAAAATTT
>JALVQI010000176.1 GCA_027031485.1 Candidatus Aminicenantota bacterium
GGTCTATTCCCAGATGAGTGAGTTTAGTGAAAAAATTATAAATGAGTTGGAGGCTCAATTATGAAAAAATCAGTTCCGCTTCCTTGTATGTTTTTTTTCTCATACACAACATTCTTGACAAGTGCCCTTTCTGAAATAATATACATCAAACGATATCATTTTCTTCGGATTACTTCCCATTACATACGGAACTTTCATCGCCTCATATTCTGTCTCATTTCCTCTCTTATCTCTGATAATGAATTTCTTCCACATCTTCTTTCTGTTTTTATTCTCTTCATAACACTGTTTTATATAATCATCCTTTCTCGCTTTTATTATAAACTTTTGCCCGTACTCTTCCTGTATTGTCCAGATTAATTCTCTTAACCATCCCGCACTGTCGCTCCTGACTAAAACCTCTTTTACCCTTGATAAAATCTCTTGCTCTTCAAACCTCGCAAACACCTTCTTTATCGTTTCCGCTAATCCTGTCTGCGGGGCTTTATTACCTTCATCCAGATATCCGTATATCATCTGTCCTGTCTCTTCCACACTCACCGTCATCGCTCGTATGCTTAACTCTCCTTCGTAATTGGCTTTCGCATCTTTTCCCTTGTTCTTTATATATGTGGCATCTATGTCCATTGTTATGACAGGAATCTTTCTTTTTTTTATCTGTTTATCTAAAAGCCTCGCTGAATGGTTGAATCCCAAATTATTTATTATTTTCCAGTTTCCTTTTAATTTCCCTTGTATAATCTCTGTTGTATTACTCGGTGAATAAAAATATTTGTCTCCCAATATCCTCTCCAAGCCTTCATCTTTGTGTAAAATCTCAAGATCTTGTATATTCTTTCCTCCGCTTAAATATAACCCCAAAAGAGAATATATCACTTTCTCCGCTCTCTTTTCCTTATCTCTCTTAAACAATCCTTCTATGTATTTTCCTACTATCTTATATCCTTCGGTAATCTCAAATAGTGTGAGTAATACTAAAAGTTCAGCGTTCCTTGTGAGAGTCCCTTTTGTAAGTTTCCCAACCTTGATTTTTTTTAATTTTTGTTGCATATTATTACCACCTTGTGGAATTAAATTTCTTCACCTACTGGGTGAAACCTAATCCAGTTGCCCGGTGGGTGAAGATACTATATTTTACTATATTCTCCACTTCTATTCCATTATATTTACCACTCTTATCCGATTTTTAGGGTGTCTTGTTTTAAAATCTGCTGAAAAAACCTGATATTGAATAAATAATATTTCTATTGTAATATTTAGCATGAAAAAGAATACAAAACAGGTTGTGATTTTTGCTTTTCTTGCAAATCTTTCAATAGCCATTGCGAAATTTACAGTATCACTTGCAACTCATTCATCCGCTCTTTTTTCAGAAGCTATTCATTCTCTCGCAGATACAGGAAACCAGATACTTCTGTTAATAGGAATTAAGAGAAGCTCAAAGAGAGAGGATTATGAACACCCATTTGGTTATGAAAAAGAGCAATATTTCTGGTCATTTCTTGTTGCTGTCCTCCTATTTTTTTTAGGTGGACTTTATTCTCTTTATGAAGGAATAAATAAATTAAATCATCCCCACATAATTGAAAACCCCTGGATTGGGATAGGTGTATTGCTATTTGCTCTTTTGGCGGAGGGAGGCTCTTTTTTAAAAGCAAAACATGAAATAGATAAAACAAGAGGAGAAAAACCTATCATTGAGTATTTTAAAGATTGCTTTAATGCCGAGCTTCTTGTGGTCTTTTTTGAAGACAGTGCGGCAATAATAGGCATTTTAATTGCCATAGGTTCAACTCTTCTATATATTTTTACAAAAAACATATTGTTTGATTCTTTGGGTTCCATACTAATCGGAATGCTCCTCATAGCAGTTTCCATCGGGCTTGGAGGAAAGATGAAATCATTAATAATAGGAAAGTCCGCTCCTCCGGAAATGATTGATTTTATTTTAAAGACAATAAACAGTACTGAAGGTATAATTAAAACAAATAATCTCAAAACAATGATTCTCGGGAAGGATTTAATCTTAGCAGCTGCGGATATTGTTTTTCGTAAAGATATGGATGTTGATGAAATCGATGATAAAATAAAAGAGATAGAAAGGAAAATAAAGGAAAAATATCCTCAAATTAAAACAATTTATATTGAGCCTAAAGAGGAGTAAAGAGGTTCTGCAAGGTATTGAGTATTTAGTTCTTTAAAAGAATATCATGAGAGTAGCAACACTTATTTTATAATTATTTGGTTAAAGCTTTTTCTTTTATCTCTCCTCTTTCGGTATATGTACAACAAATAGAGTGGGAGTCCCGTAGGCTGAATCTTTCCTTAAATCCTCTGTTCTCTTTCTAAATGCTCCGTTTATTGCGATAACAAGTGTTGAATCATCCTTCGTAATATTGAGCCCATAGGTTCCTCCGACCCAATAACCATACTTTTTATAATAAAAATCTCCCAACCATGCTATTACCTTCTTTTTGCCTGTTTTCACATCATACTGAACAATCGGAGCATTGCTGTTGTTAACAGCCCACTTTTTAGAACCGGGCATATAGTAAATATATCTTCCCGTTGAATCTGCCACAAGGACAGCTGAATCCCTTCCTTTATCCCAATTCACTCCTATGTATTCCACTCTCTTCTTTTCGGGGAAAAATTTAAAAAGAGCACCATTTAAACTTATGCAGTAGAAAGCTCCGTCCATCATTCTCTTTCTTGTATATGACCTCAATCTTTCATTTTTACCTAAAAAATGGTTTTCAGGGACTTTTATCTTTAGCTTTTCAAATTTGTTAAACTCAGGATCAAAGCTTAAAAAGTGGTTTTCTTTATCGCTTAAATCAATACTCCAGAATTTTCCTGTCTTCTCATCCAAAAGGGATGCCCTTTGCCACCATATCCATCCGTTGGGAGGATAGCCTGCATATCTGATTTTTTTGTTGATGACATCAAAGGCCAATATTGTATGGTTTGCTCCTGTTACGAAGAGAATTCCCCTTTTGGGGTCAAGTTTGGTTTCAGGAAGCATGTTGCCAATCAGAGGTACACCCCGGTTTTTCTTTTGAAATGTATATATGTTGTAACTCAAAAGCCAGCTTCCTCTGTAACCATTTTTAAACCATTCCTCAGTGGGATAGACTCCGTAGTGGGTAGTAGCCCAGAGTGTCCCATCCGGCATAATCCCCATCTCTCCATGTATTTTACCATCCGTATAGGATTCATCTGTCCAGCCCAGCAGTTTGTCAACATCAACAATTTTATGGAGAAGCCTTCTTGAGGGAATATATTCATATATATTTATCTGAGTTCCTATTCCCCTGTGATCACTTAAAGCCATGTAAAATCTGTTATCATTGCTTTTGACCACAGCTGCCCAATTGGCCCAATGGAAGTATTTTTCCTGATTGAATCTGTCATTTAAAAGATACTCAGGATCTCTATCGGGAAAAACCATAAATTCCACAGTCGGGGGAATCTTTGCCACTATAAAATCTTTTATAATATTCAGTTCTTTAGGAGTTTTTAAAAATTCCGAACTTTTGTCCACCGTAAAATCTTTTTTGTATCTGAGACCGTATTTATCAAATTTATCGTTTATTCTCTTTCTCTCTTTTTCAGAAACACTATAGTATGAGAAAAGAGAGAGGGAAAAGGTTAAGACAAAAAATATAATTATAATTTTTTTCTTCATTTTAAGCTCTCTTTATTATTTTATTTTTATCAGCAGTAATGAAGAGTTGGAAGAGAATTCACCTGCTATAAGCTGTCCATTTTTCTCTATGCAATCATTAATCAGATTATCTGAGACTAACCCATAATCTTTGAAACCATTTTCCGGGGAATATTCAAATAGATGGGTATCCCCGAAATCTCCTCCGCTGAAAGCGTAAACTCTTTCTCCTATTAAGGTTATCCCTTTCAAATAGTAAGGACCGGGTTTCCCATGGTTAAAAACTTTATCATTTAAAATGTTTATTGAAAAAAGATATCCCTGTCTTGTTCCCACCCATATTTTATCTTTTCCATCATATGCAGCACCGGTAATTTCTGTTATAAACTCAAGTCCTTTTAATGAAGGAATATTGTTTTTCAGATAAGTTTTCTTTCCGCTGAAATCTATTTTGTAGATGTTTGCATCACTTTCAAATCCGTAAACACCGTTTTTGGTAGGAATGAGCCACCTTGAGTTAACATATCCATTGAGTTTTATTCTTTTCAAAATTTCCCCGTTTTCAGCATTTAAAATTAATATTGAATTTGACGGATCTGTTAAAATGTATAGTAAATCCTTTGAAAAATCTCGGGCAATTGCCACGGCATTATCCTCTCCTCCCAATTTTTTAAAGAGCTTAATGTATTCGCCTTTCTTATATGCGTAAATGTTGGAGGCAGCTATGAATATTTTATCCTTTGCAAAAGCCAAGATATTTCCATTTAAAATTTCCCATTTTATTGGAATTTTGCCAAGATTAACTATTTTTGCTTTCTTAAGCTTAAAAAGATTAAAATCCTTATATCCACCTGAGATTCCGAAAACTTCATTTTTCTCTGTTTTTATCAGATCAAAGACTGCATTTTTAAAAAGTGGAAAAACCTTTGATAATGATAATCCTGTTATATACTTTCTTTCATAGTATAGATTTTTTTTGTACTTATCATTCGTTTTTATATATCTGACAAGAGGTCTGAATTTCCAGACACTCTGAGCCGGAGGGGATATTTTCACTGTTTTTATTTTATTAAAATCTTTGGGAAATCTTAGATTCCTCTTTATTTTTACTTTCGGTTTGTAATTTTCAGGAATTTTTGAAGGGTCAAAAACCCACATCATACCACCTCTTTTCCCATGATTACCATCTCCCCAGTAGATTTTTCCATCTGCGCCAAGTGTTCCCTCGCCCAATGCGCAGGCAAGAGTTCCATCCGAGACTTTCATGGTTCCGAGATTCCTTTTTTTCTTTGTCTCCGGGTCAAGTTCTATTATCTCTGTCCCATCATAGTAAGGTTCATGCTCATTTAAAACTCCATAGTATATTTTCCCGTTTTTTGCTTTTACCGGAGCAAAAATCATTTCTGATTCCGGACTTTCTGGAAATTCTCTCCAGCCGGCTCCTAAATCTTCCATTATCCCTCTTTTGGGATCAAATCTGCATAATCTGTTATCATACTGAGGAACCGCATAAATCCATCCGTCCGCATCTTTCCAGCCATAAATCCAGGAACCTTGTGCTTCCTTTTTATAGGGGCTGTGTGGCATTCTGAGTTTTGTCATTGTACTTGTTTTTTTAAATGGATCCCATTTCCAGATTCTCTGCCTGGAATCCGAGGTGTAAACCATATGATCATCATCAATCACAATAGCGATTCTGCACGGTTGTCCTCCCAACTCGGAAACTTTCATTGTATTCAGATTTAGAGAATAAAGCTTCAGAGTGTTAAGAGAACACATATAGTAAACATTAAGTTCTTCATCAATCTGTCCATAGTAAAAATCTGTGTTGGGTAAAGGTATCCCTTTGCCTATGAACTTTTCACTCTTTGTATCATAAATAAAGGCATGGGAGCTGAAACCTGTCGGATCATGCCTTAGATTTCTTATTGCCCAGACAGGTTGATATAATCCCCTTGCGGTATTGTGGGTTACCATGAAAAGATTTCCGTTTTTCATTGTCCTTATTGCAGTGTGAAATTTACTCTGCGGTAGAACTCCCGAAAAAAGATCAATTCCCAAAAACCTATCTGCATCAAGAATTAGTTTTTTTTCTCCATTCCTTATATCATATCTATAAAGTCTCACAGAGGCTACATATGGATCTTCTGCGCACAGAGGTATGTAAATATAATTTCCCTGACTGTGAATATCCCATACTGCATTAAGATTTCTGTTCCCCGGGAATAAAACCTCTTTATAAAACGAGGAATCCATAAGATAAACATCCCGGGGGCCTGCTGAAAAAAGCGATAAAATTGTAAGAAAGAAAATTAGCACAATAAAAAGCTTTTTAAACATATTTACTCCTTATAAAGGATATCTTAATATTGAATTTATTATAAAGGCTTGAAGTAAAAAACTCTCCCTGAGTTAGCCGGCATATGAAATTTAAACTTTTTCCCTCTCAAAGATACTCTTTTGTTCTTGTTAAAGATATTGTAAAGCTTTTTGTGTTTAAACTGTGCCGGAACAACAAATGAAATCTTTTTGGGATAGAGACTGTTATTTAAAACAATTATTCCATCGGAGAAAACTCTGTAGACAAGTTTACCGTTTTCAACAAATTTTCCAGACGGTTTTCCAAGATGGACTCTATAAAGAGCCTCAGCTCCTGTGTCCTTTAAGTAGGACCACCAGATAATGTCTACCAATCTTGCATTGACAAAGGCCCAGAAGGCATCCTCTTTTACGGTTTTACTGTTTTTATCAAGATAGGATAATCCTGTTATTCTTTTGCCTCTGCTTGTAAAGTATTCATTATCCTTAGCAAATTTTTTCACATCTTCCCATGTTGCTCCTCTACCTTTCCATGCCCAGCTATAAATAAATGATTCCCACATTGATATATCTCCGTATTTTTGAAAAGGAGTCTGGACTCCGGAATTAAGTATAACTATCTTATCTTTGCCATAGCTTTTTACCAGAACTCTAATTGCGTTTAGGAATCTTTCAAATGCATAATCATGCGTTGCATTTGGAAAAAGGTGCTCATGTTTATACCTTCCGAATTCAGGATTGTAAAGAATATGGAAAGGTTCAAGAGAGGGATGTTGCCAGGGTCTGTAACCCGGATAGATATCCCCTTTTGTATCATACTTTTCATTGAATTTTGGAGCCATACAGGGGTCTCTTCTTGAGTGAACATTATCCACAAATACTCCGTCAGCTCCCCAGTCCATAAGCTTTTTAACATACTTCAAGGAGAGCTTCCAATAGCTCGGACTGTTTGCACAGACCAGGACTCTGTGGAGTCTATATGTGCCATCCATTGGGGTATGCTTGATATGTCCTTCATTGTCCTTTAGAATTATTTCCGGATGCTGAATAAGTGCCACATCCTGATCTATCAGGTTAACTCTGATATCAAGAAAGTGAACATAGGGAGTTACTCTGAATCCCTGCTCATGGGCCTGCTTGAACGCTGCTTTACTATGGGGTATATGGGAAATTAAGGGGACTCCCTTTATGGCTGAGCCATCAAATTTTCCGTCTATTACTATTCTTTTTAGATAAGCTCCCTCTATTTTTATTGGTTCTCCGTTTCTTCCGATTGCATTTCGAATAACCTTTACAACTTTTGTTTTTGTTTTAAAACCGCTCCATATATCTCCTGAGTGTATGATCATATCCATATTCAATACCCAATCGGGAGCAGATTCTATTTTTTCAAGCGGAGGAGGGACTTTTAATCCATACTTTTCAGCTAATTTTTTGTCAAGGTATGGATCATTGTTTTCAGCAAAAGAAATAAAGGTGAAGATAAAAAGGATAAAAAAAAACAGAGTAAAACTCTTTTTCACAGGTGCCTCCTTATATTATTTAATTTCTAATATATATCTTTGAATATAGAATTTTTTAAATTTTTCAGAATCCTTTAAAAATGGCCATGACCTTTTATCATTTTTTGTTAATTCATAGGGATATTCTCTTTCTGCTTTTATCTCAATTAGATATTTCCCTTTATCTTTTTTAGAGGGAATTCCGTAAAGAACAGCTTTTTCTTTATCAAGCTTCAGCCATTTCGGACCATTTAAGAGAGAAAAGGTATAAGCTTCCTTTTCCCATAAGCCGTATCCATTCTCTCTGTAATCTCTATACTGAAGATCTCCCAATGATTTTAATGTTTTGATTTTATAATAATATCTTTTTCCGACTTTAGCGATTTTGGGAGGTAAGCTGTATATAAACGGATGTTCCAATTCCACCATTCTTGAAGCTCCGCTTCTTATTCCATCTCTGTCAACCGCAATGATTCTGTAAAAAGTTTTATTCGGTGTTTTAGCGGAGTCTGATACCACAAGCATTTCTGTTTTTGTTGTTTCCCCCACAAAGTTTGCCTTTCTTTTACCGATATAAAATGTTGTGTAATCCGCCTTGGAGGGCTTAAATCCTTTTAAATTGCTTGCATATACCTCATATTTAACAGGTTTTGTTCCCATTTTTAGGTTTGGTTCCCATTTCAGGAAAACTCTTCCCTTGTCAATATAGTATCCTGTGTTTTCAGGAGGCATTGGTCCCTCCCATGAAAATTCTCTGACCTTACTCCACTTACTCCATATCCCCTCTTTTTTTCTCGCTCTGACTCTCCAGTAATAGGTTACTCCCGGGTTGAAAATCCCTGGGTTGGGGTTACCAAATTTGGTTGTTTTTACTATTATGTTCAAAGAAGGTCTGTATCCTATCTTAAAATCCTTATATTTACTGACATTTAATTCATAATAATCACAACCTTCTATTTTACTCCATTCAAAATCTATCGTAGTTCTTTT
Source organism: Candidatus Aminicenantota bacterium (assembly GCA_027031485.1). Taxonomy (GTDB): domain Bacteria; phylum Acidobacteriota; class Aminicenantia; order JAMOAD01; family JAMOAD01; genus JALXDT01. The sequence continues at coordinate 8,479 of JALVQI010000176.1, forward strand.
AACCTTTTCTTTATCTTTCGGGAAAATCAAAGCAGGGGCTTGAGGAGGATTTATATTATTACTCTCTCTCCATTTGTATGTTATTTGTACTTTTCTTTCGCCGGGATTTTCATCACTGTATTTTATGATATTTTCCCCTAAGTTTAATCGTGGAAGAGAGAAGGGAGCTACGAGAATGTCTGTATGAATTTTGATTTTTTCAAGTATTCCAGGACTTCCTTTTTTATTTAAACTAATGAGTACTTTGTATGAGTAGCAGGGAAGATCTGTTTTGATTTTCAATGCTTTATCAAGAATTAAAGATGGTTTTGATTTTCCTCCTTTTTGATTTTCCCATATCTTTACCCAATCAGAGTCAGGTTTTTTTATTGAAATTGAAACATTCCTTTTTTTGAATGTGGAAAGGAGTGAGTCAATTTTAGCTCCCACAATGGGCCAGGGACTTTTTATATTAAAAACAATATAGCTTCCCTTTTTCACTCCCCAGAATTTTTTACCTCTGATTTCTATTCCGCTATTTTCTCCGGCGTATTTTAGTGTTATTTTATCCAATTTTGGAGTGTATTCAAAATATGAGTTTCCGAAAAAAACGGGTTTTTCTGTTGTTCCCGGTGTCTTCCCTGTATTGTCCCAGCGAAAAACTATTTTTTCATAGGGTCTTAAAGAATAATTTATCTTATATCCATAGACTAAATAATCAAACTTCTTATCATCGCTACCAAAGAGAGCTGCGGCTTTTTCACTATTCTCCCATGATTTGAAGATAGGACCGAATACATACTCTTTTATGACATTGTAGTGGTCATACTCTAACTCAGCCACACCAAGCGGGTATTGATTATTTTCATCAAGATAAAAAGTATTTTCATCAAAATCAATGAATTCAGGTCTCCCCTCAACGGTTATTTCGGTCTGAAGATGTCCGTTCAGCTCCAAACCCTTTGGACCAACTCCCTGGAATTCTCTTGTGAGATTAGCATACATTGCCAGTGCCATTCCGATTTTTGCAGAATCATCGCAGATCCCACAGCCGTATGAATTCAGGTATTTCACAGGGTCATGAAGTTCTCTTTCTCCCGGAAAGGTTTTATAGTAAATTGGTCCGTGATATTTGTGCTTTCTGACAAATTCATAGAGCATCATTAGTCTTTCCTGATAGTTATTCGCTCCTTTTATTGCCTCTTTAACTATCTTATCAATTGATCTCCAATCCCTCTTACCATTACTCATAACAAAAGGATTTTGAATTAAGTTTTTCCCTATATTTTCTATTTCAACTGATATGTTAGGTTGAAAGCCTATTTTAATAAAACCATTTCCTCTTAAAAGTGTATTGTCCATATCTGCGGTTCCATCGAGAAAAATTGAATAAGTATAATTATTATCTTCTATGATTTTTGTAAGTGTTTTTTCTCTTGATATTTTGAAATTTTCAGCATATCCCATGAAAGAGAATAACACGATCATCGTAATTAAGATGAGAAAAGTTTTTCTTTTCACAGGCTCCTCCTTATTAATTTTTTGATAAATTTCTTTGAATATGATTCTTTTTAGTTTAAAGGTGGAAAACACCATTGCAAGAATTTTACTTTTCATAAGGTTCTCCTTCAAATCTTGAAAATAAAGAATAACCTATTTTCTTTTTTTAGTCAATTTAATATGGCAAACTCTAAAAGGGGTCGGGAGAGGATAACATAGATGTAATCAGTACTGTCCGGGAAAATTTGGGGAACGAATAGCTAACAATATCAATGGTATTTGGGGAACAAATTAGGAGGGGCATTAATTTTCTTTTTTATGTTTTTTATTCCCTCATTATCATTAATTCTTAA
>JALVQI010000177.1 GCA_027031485.1 Candidatus Aminicenantota bacterium
TTTTTTTGGAGGTGATAACCTTTTTTTAAAGTTTTTTCAAGTCTTCTCATCTTTTCTTCCTCCTTTTCGGTATGATTTTTTTGACTAAACTTATCCGTTTCGGTAAGATTATTTTTGACGCAGAGGGTATAATTGACTTTTATTTGAAAAAAAGTTAAAATAAACACTATTTTTTGGAGGAGAAAACAGGATGGTAGCTATTAGATTAACAAGAATGGGTAGAAAAAATAGCCCTTTTTACAGAATTGTAGTGGTTGACAAAAGAAAACCGAGAGAAACAAAGGTTATTGATTATATAGGGTTTTATAATCCACTCAAAGAACCAAGTGAATTTAAAGTGGATACTGAGAAGGCTAAATACTGGTTATCAAAGGGAGCTCAACCTACAGCTTCCGTTAAAGCTATTTTTAAGAAAATACCAGAATTCAAGAACAATTAAACTTATAGGAGGTTACCGTGAAGGACTTAGTAGAAATGATTGCAAAATCTTTAGTTGATCACCCTGAAAAGGTTAATGTAACTCAGCTTGATGGTGAGCAAACAACCATTCTTGAATTAAGAGTGGACCCTCAAGACCTTGGCAAGGTTATCGGAAGACAGGGAAGAACTGCCAGGGCCATTAGAACCATCTTAGGCGCAGCCGGGATGAAACAGAGAAGAAGATATTCCCTGGAGATAATTGAAAAGAGCAAATAAGACTTTTTTTGATATCAATTGGTAAGATAGGAAAACCAATTGGGGTAAAAGGGGAAGTCAACGTACTTCCCCTTACTTCTAATATTTTTAGATATAAAAAGGTAAGGGAGGTATACCTTCCTGAAAAAAGGGAGGTAGAGTATTTTAAATTCTTATCAAAAAAAATAATCTTAAAGATTAAAGGTATAAATACTTATGAAGAAGCATACCTATATTTAAAAGGCAGGGAAATAAAGATACCGGAAAGTGAAAAATTAGAGTTATCAGAAGATGAATATTTTTACAGTGATCTTATAGATTGTCTTTTAATAGATGTAAAAGGAAATAGTGTGGGAAAAGTTAAGGCAATCATGGAAGCCGGGAATGAAATCCTTATTGCAGATAATAATGGAGTTGAAATTTTAATTCCTTTTGTTAAGGAATTTTGCAAGAATGTTGATATTAAAGGAAAAACAATCACAGTTGATATTCCGCAAGAGCTTTTAACTTTAAATTCTCCTATTGACAAAAGCTGATAAAAATCGTAATAATTAAATGTATCCAATCTAATTAATTAAGGAGGATAAAATGGAAAATTTTAAGAAAGAGATGATTAAAGAAATGCAGGAAGTAGTGGATAATTTTTCCTCGGAATTAAAAAAAATAAGGACAGGAAGAGCTTCATTATCAATACTTGATGGTGTGAAGGCTGAATATTATGGAAATATGATGCCTCTCAATCAGGTGGCTACCTTGAACATAGCCGGACCTGATATGATAATTATAAAACCATGGGAAAAAAACATGTTAGGAGTGATCGAAAAAGCCATAATAGCAGCCAACATAGGTATTACACCCATAAATGATGGAACTCAGATAAGATTAAAAATTCCTCCTCTTGATGAGGAGAGAAGAAGGGAGCTTGTCAAAAAAGTTAAGAAATATCTTGAGGAGAGAAAAGCAAGTATAAGAAATATAAGAAGAGAGTATAGGGATGTTGTTAAAAAAATGAAAGATGATAAAGAGATAACAGAGGATGATGAGAGAAGATATTATGATGAAATACAAAAAGAAACAGATAAGTTTATAAAAGAACTTGAGATAGTAGCAGAGAAAAAAGAAGAAGAGATTATGGAAATTTAATAATAAATGTGAAAAAAAATCTTTTTTTTAACTTTTTTATTTTCTTGGGGGGAATAATATTTATAATTTTTATTATTCTTCCTATCCTTAAGATTTTCACAAATTTAGACCTTCTCCATATCTTCTCTTTATTCAAAGACAGAGAACTAACTTCTTCAATCCTAATGACATTGTATGCTTCTCTGCTTGCTACACTTTTCGGGATTATAGGAGGAATTCCATTAGCTTATATCCTTGCCAATTATAATTTCCCTTTGAAAAAACTTATTGAAGCATTCATAGATATTCCAGTGGTAATTCCCCATACGGCAGCGGGAATAGCTCTTCTTACGGTGTTTGGTAGAAATGCTTTTTTAGGGAAAATATTCTCGTCGGCAGGGATAAAATTTGTCAATGAATTTCCCGGAATTGTTCTGGCAATGCTTTATGTTAGTGTACCTTTCCTTATTAATCATGCTAAAGAGGGGTTTAAAAAGATTGATAAGGAACTTGAAGCTGTATCAAGAACTCTTGGAGCATCCAAATTTACCACTTTCGCAAAAATATCTTTACCCCTTATTAAAGGCGATATTATTTCAGGTTCAATTATGATGTGGGCAAGAGGTATTTCGGAGTTTGGTGCTATTATTATATTAGCATATAATCCGAAAGTTATTTCAACTCTGATTTATGATAGATTCGAATCTTTCGGACTTAGATCTTCCGCTCCTTCTGTCGCATTTCTTTTGCTTTTGATAATTTCAATTTTTCTCATTCTGAGAATGATAACCGGTAGGAGAAAATAGTGTTTAGTGTAGAGGGAATAAATAAAAAAATCGGAGAATTTCAACTTGATAATATATCCTTTACTCTGGAAGACAGAGAGATTCTGAGTATTATAGGACCTTCGGGTGCGGGAAAATCCAGTATTGTAAAAATAATCACAGGTATTATCAGAGCCGAAGGAAAATTGGTTCTGGACGGAGAGAATATCTCAAAATTTCCGCCGGAAAAGAGAAACATAGGATATATTCCTCAAAATATAGGACTTTTCCCCCATTTAGATGTTAGAGAGAATATTGAATATCCATTGAAAAGAAGAAAATTTCCCCGCAAAGAGAGGGAGAAATTAATAAAAGAATTTTCAAATGAATTCGGGATAAGTAATCTTCTTCATAGAAGTCCATTAACTTTATCCGGAGGAGAAAAGCAAAAGGTGGCTCTTGTCAGAGCTTTGATTTATGGCCCTAAGCTTCTCTTGATGGATGAACCCCTTAGCTCTGTTGATTCCCAGAAAAAGGAATTTTACCTTAATCTTATAAAGGAAATAAAAAAAAGATTTGAAGTTTCTATTATATATGTGACACATAATTTTGATGAGGCGATAACTATTTCCGATAAAATTGTGGTTTTAAAGGGAGGAAAAATTATAAGAAGAGGAATTCCACAGGAACTCATAGAGAATCCCGAAGACCTCTGGATAGCATCTTTTGTTAAGGAAAAAAATATTTTTAAAGGCAGTTTCAAGGATGGTATCTTTTGCGCTGAAAATTCAGAGCTCTGTTTTCACACACCTTTTAAAAAGAACGGGGAGGGATTTTTGAGCTTAAGGGCTGATGAGATCATAATTTCAAAGGATAGGTTTGATTCTTCGGCATTAAATGTTTTTAAGGGCAAGGTAAAAGAGATAGTGGATCTTAACTATAATTGTCAAATAAATGCTGAGGTTAAGGGGCTTATTTTCAAAGTAATTATCACAAAAAACAGTTTGGCAAGACTTAAACTTAACCTTGAGGAGGAAATATTTCTTCATTTTAAGGCAAATTCACTTAAAGAACTAAAAGATAATTTTTAACGGTTTAAGAGCTCTTTTATTTTTGATAAATACTCTTTAGCTGCTCTTTCCCATTTAAAATAGTTTTCCCTTTCTTTAAATTTTTTTAAAATATTCTCCCTATTCTTTTCTTTTTCACTGAAAAAGTTAAGTATGGAGCTTTCAATTGTTTTAATTTCAGGTTTGTCTATGAAAATGGAAATCTCCTCATACAATTCTTTTAAAGAAGAACTGTTTAGAAGAAGGGAAGGGGTCTCGCATTTTAAGGCTTCAAGTGGAGGAAACCCAAAACCTTCATATTCAGAAAGATAAACAAAAAGGTCAAGAGTTGAATAAAAGGAGTTTATATCCGTATCATCAATTCTCTCTTTCCAGTATATTCCGGGGCTTTTTAATAAAGGCATTACCGTATTATCATAAATTTTCCCGATAAGCAAAAGAGCAAAATCATTATCAGCTTTTCTTATGTTTTTAAAAGCTTCTGCCAACTCCTTTACATGTCTTCTCTTGAATATACTGCCTAAAAAACCGATAAGTTTTCTCTCCTTTATCCCTATTTTTTCTTTAAAATCATTAATTCTATCATTCTCAACTCTTTTAAAATTTTCATTTATCGCGGAATGGACGGGAACAATCTTTTTTTCGGATATACCGTAATATTTAACTATCTCATTTTTTGTAAATTTTGATACTGTAAAAATAAGGGAGGCTTTATTAAAGCTTATTCTGCTTTTTATTTCTTTTAGTAATCTCTCTTTAAAAGAGTAATCATCTTTCAGGACTTTCCATGAAATATCATGCACTGTTAAGACGGATTTTCCTCTGTAAAGAAAGGGAAGGGAATAGTTTGTCCCAAAAAAGAGGTCAAATTTTCCCTTTTTTAACTCTCTCTTTAACTTTGTATTTTGCCAGCGTGTATAGCCCTTTTCTGAGGGTAAAACCATTTTTTTTACTCCTTTCAATTGGTCTGAAAGTTCGGACTCTTCTTTTAGAAAGAGGGTGTATTCTATATCTTTATCCAACTCAACCATTGAAGTTAAAAGATCAAAGGTGTATCTACCTACCCCTGTGTAATTTTTGTTTATCTCATATCCGTCCACAGCTATTTTTATCATTTTATCTCTTTATAGAAATTTAGGGTTTTTTCAGCAGCTTTTTCCCAGGATAGTTTTGTTGAAAGCTTTTCAGCATACCTTTCTTTGTCAAATTTTCCTTCAGAAAGAAAATCACTGATTTTTTCAGCCATGTCTTTTGAATTTAGAGGATCAAAATAGAGCGGATAGTCACCGAAAATTTCTCTGAAAACAGGAAGATCTGAAGCAAGAACAGGCTTTTTTAGATAAATGGCTTCCAAAAGCGGGAGTCCGAAGCCTTCGTAAAGAGAGGGGAAAACAAGAGCCTGTGTGTTTTCGTAGAGGAATTTTAGTTCCCGCCTTGATATATAATCTGTTATGATTATGTTTTCTCCTATGTCTAATTTTGGAATCTGACCGAAAATTTCTTTGTAAGCCCACCCTTTTTTACCAACAACAATAAGCTTTACTTCAGGTTTTTTTTCTTTGATAATGGAAATCGCTTTTAAAAGCCTTGAAAGATTTTTTCTTGGTTCTATTGTTCCTACGAATAAAAGGTATTTTTCCGGGATTTTAAAGGAGGGTTTTTTTGATTTAATTTCATTAATATCCGAACCTTCATATATTACCCTTATTTTTTTCTCATAATTTTGATTTTGCGTGATTTCAAGAATTTTTGATTTTGTAAATTCTGAAACAGCTATTATACCATCCGCTTTTTCCACCTCTTTTTCAAAGGATTCTTTAAAATATTTCACAGCCTCCTCCATAACAAGGAGTGGTTTTTCAATAAAACACAAATCATGAACTGTGATAATCTTTTTCTTCCCTCCGGGAAGAGTTTTGGGAACAGGGGAGTGAACAATATCTATCTTTTTTAAAAAAAATAATCCTAAGGGAGGAAATCCTATTTTATACCAGAAAAAATTTAAAAGAGATACTGGAATTCTAAAATCTTTTATCTTCATATTTTTAAATTCAGTCAAGCTGTTTTTGTCTATTCTGTCCTTAAAAGAGGAGGAAAAAAGGAGATATCTGTTTTCCCGATCAATCTTTGAAAGCGCGGTTAATAGGCCTCTGAGATACACCCCCACACCGCTTTCCTCCTTTAAAAAAGGTCTTATATCAAATCCTAAATTCATAAAAGATTATATCTTAGAATTTTTAATAAATGAAGGAAATCTTTTTGGGTTTAAAATTAAATTTCTTTTTTTAAAACAAAAAGGAGTTGATGTTTTTCTCAAAAATTGATAAAATTCATATATATAAATAAATTATATATATAAGGAGGTTATAATGAAGATTGCTTTTACTTCTGATGAAAAGAGAGGCCTTGAAAGTACAATGAGTTATCATTTTGGACACTGCCCATATTTTGTAATAGTGGATATTGAGGGGAATAAAGTGTCAAAGGTTGAGAGCATTGAAAATCCCCTCGCAGAATCTCACAATCCCGGAGAACTTCCAGGTTTTATGAAAGATCTCGGGGTGGAAGTTATAGCCACGGGAGGAATGGGGCCAAGGGCTCAGGAATTTTTCAAGCAATTCGGGATAAAACCAATCATAGGTGTTTACGGAAAGGTAAAGGATGTTCTTGAAGAGCTTGTGGGAGAAAAAATTGAATTTGATGAGAATATGGAAATTTCCGACGAAACCGGCCATTCTCACGAGCATATTCCTATCGATAATGTTGAAGATGAAATCAGGAGATTAAAAATGGAGGTAGCTGAACTTAGAAAGGAGATAGCTGAGCTTAAATCACTTTTAAAGAATAGATGAAGAAAAAAGGTTGCGCATTTAAAATCAGAACATGGGATATTCTCGAAAGCTCTGTGCTTGCATTATTGCTCAAAAATCCGGCCCATGGATATTCATTGATAGAAAAAATTTCTGAGTTCGGCATTTCACCTTTGTTGCTGGATCAAGGGGTGATTTACAGAATTTTGAGAAATCTTGAATCAAAAGGATTTATTGTTTTTGAATGGGAGACAGAAGGAAGTGGTGCTGCCAAAAAGGTGTATAAGATAACAGATGCGGGAAAATCTTTCTTGAAAAAATATGTAAAGAGAGAAAAAGAAAAAATAAAATCCTTGGACAGAATAATGAATAAAATTGAAGAAATGTTAAATAGTGGGGAAACAGATGATGAAAAAAAAGATTAAAAGAATGCTTTATATCCCACTGGTTTTATTTCTTTTAGCACCTGTTTTCTCTCAGGATTATGTCTATTATTCAAAATATTCTGTTAAGCATAAACTCAATAATTCATACTCAATAAAATTCAATGCAAATATAAAATTCAAACATTATTCCAATTATTATAGAAAAATTTACGGAGGAATTTCAAAGAAATTAAATAAAAATTTTAAAATAGGCTTTTTTTATGCCGTGAAAAGCAAGGAAAGTGAAAACCGGAAGATAAAAACTTTCATATTCCCACAATTATCATATATAAGAAAGTTAGGTAGTGTGAAAGTTGAGTATAGAAACAGATTTGAATATTTTTTCTCTTCAAAAGAGTATAAATACAGAAACAGATTGCTTTTTGCATACCCATTGGACAAAAAAACAGAGCTCTGGTTTGGTGATGAAGTAAGATATTTTTTCAAAGATAAAAGAATAGGAAAAAATGAGATGCTTTTAGGTATAAAATATAATATCGTAAAGAAAGTTAGCCTTGATCTTTTCTATGATTATAAAAGTGAAAGAGAAAATAATGGGTGGAATAATACAAATGTTTTCGGCACCAAAATAAGTTTTTTAATTTAGGAGGAATTATGAAAGAACTTGATGATTTATTAAGGTCAATGGATCTTGACTTTTTCGGGAATGGAAAACACAAAATAAAACCATCCTGCCATCTTACCTCTGAGAATGCAATCTTTCTTGATGTAAGGAGTAAAGAGGAGTTTGAAACTCTTGCCATAAGCCTTTATCATCATATTCCAGTTGTCAATATACCTGTTTGCGAAATTCCCGATAGGATTGATGAAATACCAAAAGACAAAAAGATAGGAATTTTCTGTTCCAGTGGCACGAGATCCACGATGGTTTACGTATATCTGAGACTTCATGGTTTTTCAGCTGATAATTTGAGAATTCTGGAGGGAGGATACTCTGCGTTGATACCTGAACTTACCCCCGGTAAAATATTAAGCCAGATAATCTCTAAAAGGAGCTCAGAATGATCTTTTTGGGGATAATACTTTTTTTTATTGCATTAATACTCTCTATGTTCGGTAAAGGTGGCGGTGAATTTTATGTTCCCATCTTTTTAACCGCCGGAATAAGCTTTCACCTTGCTGCCACCACCTCTCTTTTTATTTTGATGGTTTCAGGTTTGACCATGACACTTGTTTATCATAGAAAAGCTCTGATAGACTGGGGCACAGGTATCGCTGTGATAGCCACCTCTGCTTCGGGAGCTTTTGTGGGTGGTTATATATCAGCTGATATAAAGCCTGTGTATTTAAAGATTTTATTTGCTGTTTTATTGTTAATATCAGCATACTTCCTTTCAAAACCCGAAAAGGAGCAATCAAAATTTTTTATGATTGGTCCTCTCTGGAAAAGAAATTGTTGTAATGAGACTTATACATTTCCTGTTCTTGTGGTTTTGCCAACTATTTTTGTAATAGGATTTATGGCGGGAATGGTGGGAATTTCAGGAGGAGGACTTATAGTTCCTCTTTTAATAATTTTGGGAGGTATGCCGTTAAGAATAGCTTTCGCCACAAATTCCGTTATGGTGTTATTCTCTTCGACAATGGGTTTTTTAGGGAGAGGTTTGAGTTCCGGTGTGGACTGGAAGTTCGCACTCACAATGGCAGCCTTTGTTGCCACCGGTGCTCTGATAGGCTCTCACTTTTCCACAAGAGTTAAACTTAAACACCTTAAAAAGATCTTTGTCTGGATCCTGATAATCGCAGCTATCTGGATGATTTTAAAAATTTATATTTAATTAACTAAAAATCTTCTACAGAGTATAGTTTGTAAAAACCCTTCAAACTCTTTTTTACTGTCTCATTTGCGGATATGATTAAGACCGAGTTCTTAAGAAATTGGTTCGTAAGTTTTGTTATATTTCTCTTTTTAGTTTTCAAAAGTATGTATCTAAGGTCAAAATATTTTAGCTTTGAATAATTTTTAAAGAAAAGATACTCTTTATAATATTCTTCCAAATTTTGCCAGAGAATAAATTTTTTACCTATAAAACTTGTGATGGCATCATTGTATTCAATTTTCGTTGGAAAATCTTTTTTCAAAGAAATTTTAAACTTATTCAACTCTTTTAAAAATGAAGTTATTTTCTGAGAATCCATTATTTCAAATTGAAGAGCGTAAAAGCTAATATTTTTGTAAGTTTTTAAGTAAGATTTGGGGAGAGGCAGTCCTCTTTCAGCAAAATAAATATTTGCTCTTGCTCCGAAGTATCCGTTTATCAGATGAGTGAAAAATTCTATGCTGTATCTGTTTACATCCATTACTCCCGGTAAAAAGGATGCAAGAGTAACAACAGCCTTTTTTCCTTTTTTTTCAATTAAAACATTGTCCCCTTTTTTAAATTCCGGAATATTGACCCTGAAAACAGGTTTTTTGTCCCATTTAAAAAATCTTATGGATTCTTTTATCTTTTCGGGTTTTACTGAGCTGAGAATTATCATTTCAGAGTTTGAAGGAAGTATATTATTTTCATAGTATTTTCTTACTTCTTTTTTACCTATTTTATCAATAAAGTATAAATTGTAGGGCTTTGAATATGGATTTCCTCTACCCAAAACAAAAAAACCTATGTTTTTCCTTATTAAAGTAATCATATCTTCTCTGTCTCTGATTATCTCTTCTTTCAATTTCTTCTTTTCAACATTTATATCCTTGGGATAAAAATATGGGAAAGATAAACAGCTGCTCAAACATTGTAAAAAATTCTCTATGTTTTTTGTCGGTAAAGATGCCGAAATCTCAATTTTTTCAAGATCAGTGTTTATTTTCAGTAAAACTCCGTTAATTGCAAGAACCTTTTTCACTGTGCCCGAAGAATACCCTTCTCCTCCCTGGAAAAGAGATCTAATAGTAATCTCAGCAACACCTCTGTATTTATATTTTGAATCAATTTCCCCGGAATTTATTGTTAAGACCACCTTTGATAATCTCAGCCCTGAAATATAAAAATATTTTATTCTAAAACCATTTGTAAAATAAAAATATTTAGGCTTAATAATATTTTTGGAAAATAGAGAACCACTAAGCCCGATTAAAATCAGGAAAAATACAAAGATTTTATTTCGCTTCAATTTTTATACCTCTGTTTTTCAAAAGTTTATTTGCCTCTCTGTAAAGATCAAGTTTGTTTATTCTCAACAAAGTAAAATAAAATTGATCTTTGAGAAGGACCTTTCCCGATAAATCGTAATACTTACCTATTTCAACGAGCATCCTATCCTTCATCTGGAAAGCGGAGAGAAGTTCAGTCAAAAGATTATTTAAAGAAATCTTAAAGGAGTTGTCATCTATTCCACTGGAGGTTAGTTTGTTAATAGTATAGTCCAGAATATATTTGCTCTTAAAAACATGTAGTTTTTTTGTGTCATATATTACCGAATAAAGAATGGGTCTATTACCTATGAATCTTAACCTGACATCAAAATCAGAAGATGCCGGTAGTTTTTTTAGAATTTCACCGTTTAATGAATACTCTATCGTTTTGACGAATAATCTGTAAATTAAATACTGCTTTAATGTTAGGGGAGGAGGAAGGATGAAGATTTTAGAGTAGATATAGTTATTATTTACAGGAGGAATCTGAAAGTTTTTCTTCACGGGTGAAATTCGAATTTTCTTCTGGTTTTCCGGTGTTTTTGATTTAACAATTTTTGAAAAAAAAGAGTAAAGCTGCTTTCTTAGAGTTTTAGCATCAAAAGGACCGATGGTAATAATAGTCTTTTCCGAAGGTTTAAATTTGGATTTATAAAAATTCTTAACATCTTCCAATTTAATTTTTTTTATGTTATCTATTATTCCGTATGAAGGATAGTCAAAGCCATTATCACCCTCTAAAAGAAGACTCTCTGTTTTTTCATAGAAAAGATTTATGGTCTCTCTTCTTTTCTCCTTAATCTCATCAATAGCAAGTTTTTTTGCTCTTTCAAGGTCAGAATCTCCGAATTTCAAACCCTTAATTCTTTCTCTTTCAAGCCATAAAACCGAATTCATATAAACCGTGGGGAAAACATCATAAAGGAGAAGATAATTTTTTGTTAGGATCGCATCAACTTTTCCCCCTATATTAAAGAAAAAAAACAAAAATTCATCGGAAGCAAGGTTTTCGGTTTTTGAAAACATTAAATATTTAATAATATTCATCATTCCTTTTTTATTAATGGGATCAAGGGAGGAACCACATTTGTAAAAAACGGATAATCCCGAAAGGGGCAATGAATAATCGGGAATAATAAAAAACTTGATCTGGTTTGAAGGAATTTTAAAATAATAGCTTTTAGTTTGAGACAATAATCCTTCAAATAAAAAAAAGAGAATAAGGATTAAAAAAATATAAAGAGATTTAAAGTTTTTTTTCAAGTTTTACCCTATTTTTTTCATCAAGGATAATTACCCGGGGCTGAAAAATTTCCTCCCTATCTATCATCGCATAAGAAGCAATAATTAATCTATCTCCCTTTTCCACCTTTCTTGCTGCCGCTCCGTTTAAAATAATTTCACCCTTTCCCCTTTCTCCTTCTATAACATAGGTGGAAAATCTTTCTCCATTTTCAATATCATATATTTCAACTTTTTCATACTCCCTAAGGTCAGCTTTATCCATTAAGTCTCTATCTATTGTTATGGAACCACTGTATTCTATATTTTTAGATGTTACCCTTGCCTGGTGAATTTTGCTTTTAAGAACAAAGATCTTCATTATTTCCTCCCAAAATTGTGTTGTCAATTAAACGAGCTTTTCCCAGATAAACTGCAACTGCTACAAGTGCCTTATCCTTTATTATGTTTAATGGTCTTAATTTAGCCAGATCCACTATTTCAACATAATCTATTTTAAGAAGATCGTGAGAGTACAAGATTTTCAAAATCTCCTGTTTTATTTTAAGACTCCTCCTTTCTCCTCTTTCAAAAAGTTCTTCCGCTTTTTTTAAACTTTTGTAGAGAGCTACCGCCTGCTCTCTTTCATCTGCAGTTAAGTATCTGTTTCTTGAGCTCATCGCAAGGCCATCTTTTTCCCTTATAATAGGAAGAACTCTGAACCTTATATTTAAGTTCAGATCCTCTATCATCTGCCTGATAATTAATGCTTGCTGAGCATCCTTCTGACCGAAATAGGTTGAATGAGGTTGAACAATATTAAATAGCTTTAAAACAACTGTGACAACTCCTCTGAAATGTCCTTCTCGTCTTCTTCCGCAAAGTGTTTCATCCAAAAGATTCACATTTACAAAGGTCGAATATCCCGAAGGGTACATTGTTTTACTTGTTGGATAGAAAAGATAATCAACTCCTTCATTTTCCAGCAAATCCCTATCTCTTTCAAGATCTCTCGGGTACGAGGAAAAATCTTCTGCTGGCCCGAATTGGGTGGGATTAACAAAGATGGAAACAAAGGTAATACTGTTTTCTTTGATGCTTTCTCTTACCAAGCTCAGATGACCTTCATGAAGATATCCCATCGTTGGTACAAAACCTATACTTTTTCCTTCCTTTCTTAAATTTTCCGTTAAGTTTTGAATTTCTTTTATATCTTTTATAATTTTCATCTTTTTATATTTTAACAGAAAAACTATTTTTTTAAAAAGAATACCTCTTTTTCCGAAGGGAATTTTCCTGTCTTAATATCTTCTATATAGTTTCTGATAGCTTTTTCAATTATACCTTTTACATTGGCATACTCACGAACAAAGCTCGGAGTCCTATCATAGTTTAATCCTATAAGATCATGTAACACCAGAATTTGTCCGTCACAGTATCTTCCGGCACCTATACCAATTGTAGGAATATTAATTGATTCTGTTATCAATTTTGCAGTTTCTTCAGGTATCCCTTCAAGGACTATTGAAAAAACACCGAGTGATTCTAATTTTTTTGCCTGAGAGATTAATTGATTGATCTCTTCCTCTGTTTTCCCCTGTATTTTGTAACCTCCCATTTTAATTACAGATTGAGGAGTCAGACCAAGATGCCCCATTACTGGAATCTCAGAATTAACAATTTTTTCAATCATTGATTCCTTTTTTTCAACTCCTTCAATTTTAACAGCCTCCGCATTACCTTCCCTTACAAGCTTTATCGCATTTTCAACCGCCTTTTCTTCTCCTGTATGGTATGAACCAAATGGCATATCCACAGCAAGCAAAGCGTTTTTAACACCTTTACTCACAGCCTTCAGATGATGAAGCATAATTTCCATTGTAGCTTTGAGTGTTGTTTCTTCTCCTAAAACAACCATTGCAAGACTATCCCCTACTAAAACGATATCTATCCCTGCCCTGTCCACGGCTATTGCTGTCGGATAATCATAGGCTGTTATTGCTGTGATTTTTTCTTTACCTTTCTTTTTTAATACAATGGGAGGTGTTATCTTCAATTCTCCTCCTCTATAAAGAAAAATTTTTTCCCCTCTTTTGTATTTGAGATCTCTTCAATTATTTCGGAAATCCCTTTCTCTTTTTCTCTATAGTCAAGATTATCCGCTTTAATTATCAGGGAAGGAGTTTGATTATAATTAAAAGCAAAATGATTATATTCATCATTGAGCTCTTTCCAGATTTTAGGTGGGATTGATTTTTCTTCCTTTGTTCCGTATTTTTCTATTCTTCTTAAAAGCTCACTGTTTGTAAGTTGAAAGAAGATTACAAACTCAGGCTTTCTTATGCTTCTGTAAAAAAGTTCATACATCTTGTTATAGATTAAAAGCTCATCCTCTTTTAAGAATTTAAAAGCATATATTTTATCCTTTTCAAGGAGAAAGGAAGTTATAATGATTTCCCTGAATATTGATCTTTGCTTCAATGAAAGTAAAATTCTTCCTCTTTCCACCAAAAAAACAAGCTGGGCCAACAGCGCAAACCTTTCGTCTTTCGGATTGGATAGAAAAGATTGTAAATAGGGATTTTCTTCCACATCGGGCACAAAACGTGCATTTATTCTTGTTGCTATTTTCTGTCCGAAAATTTTTTTCCCCGCCTTTGGAGGCCCCTCTATTGCAATATATTCATAAGGTAGGTTATACATTTTAGTTATTTTTTTCTTTTATAAAAAGGTGTAGGAACAACCTTCGCCTTTTTCTTTCCTCCGTGTATTCCGATATATATTTCAGTACCTATCTTTGTCATATCAATAGGTAGGTATGTAAGTCCGATATTTTTTTTAATATAGGGCATATATCCTCCGCTCGTAACAAAGGATACACTCTCTTTATCTTCAGGAGATTTAAAAACATCTTCAAGAGGTCTTGGTATTCCATCCTCCACCATCTCAAAACCAACCAATAATTTAGATACTCCTCTTCTTCTCTGTTGCTCAAGAGCTTCTTTTCCAATAAAATCTCCTTTGTCAAGTTTTAATATCCATCCCAGATCAGCTTCAAGGACTGTTGTTGTTTCACCAATATCATTCCCATACAGTGGCATCTTTGCCTCAAGTCTCAAAGAATCTCTTGCAGCCAGCCCGCAAGGCAGAATATCAAATTCTTTTCCATTTTCAAGAAGAGAAAACCATATTTTTTCAGCTTCCTCTTCATCACCTTTGAAATATATCTCAAAACCATCTTCACCTGTGTATCCTGTTCTTGAAACTATTGCTTCTTTTCCCATGACCTTTCCTACCTTAAACCTATAGTATTTTATCGTTGATAAATCAAGGTCTGTCATTTTTTGTAAAACTTCCTGAGCCTTTGGCCCCTGAATAGCAATCTGAGTATATTCATCCGAAAGATTCTCAGCTTTTGCATTAAATCTTTTACCTTTATTTAGAATCCACTCATAATCCTTTTTCGTATTTGCCGCATTCACAACAAGAAGATACTCATTATCATCCAACATATATACCAACAAATCGTCCACAAAGGTTCCTTTCGGTGTTAAAAGAGCATTATAATGAATTTTCCCGGGTTTTAATTTTTTTACATTGTTTGCAGTAAGATAATTGAGCATTTCAGCTGCCTCTTCTCCTGTTACAAGTATTTCTCCCATATGGGATACATCAAAGATTCCTACGCTGTTCCTAACTGCCATATGCTCCTTTATCATACTTTTATACCAAATCGGCATCTCAAAACCCGCAAATTCAATTATTTTACCATTTAATTTTTTGTGTGCATTGTAAAGCCTCGTTCTTTTCATTCCATACTCCTTTATTTTGATTTTTTAAATTATCATTAAAGCTTTTTAAAGTCAATAACTATTTTTCTCTGTAAAAAACTATTGACCAATAGCCTACCCAGTGTTTTAGTGAAAAGGGAGCTGTTATACCTATACCTATTCCATAAGCTGGTAAAATTCCTGTGGTATAACTATCAGAGTACCTTGCAGGATAACCGACTATTTTTTCACCTGTCAAAGAATTTATTACTCTTGAAACTGTCAGTACTCCGAAAGGAACCGTATATCTTCCGCACCAGGTTATGTTTCCCTTCCAGACTTTGTTTGCATATCCCTCTATTTTTTCTTTTGTAATAACTCCTGAAAGGAAGGTCTTACCTAAGTATATATCCTGTTCAGTCCCCTTTTTATGAGCATTTTCATCAAGGCCAAATCTCACCTCTTTAAAATCAGGACCATAGTGAGTGGTGTCCGTAGAAATGAGAAAACTTATATCTTTTCCTATTTTAAGATTATTCTCTTTTATATATTTTGCCATTAATTTAGCAAGTTCATTAGTTATAACATCAAGGTGTTCAAAATCCATCGTCGTAATCATTATCGGAAGGATCTCAACATCTCTATTATAATATTTTAAAAAGGCGAGCATAGCTTCTATTGAGTGTTCAAGAGAGTGAGCTTTATTACTTATGAAAAAATGCTTTTTATTAAGGTTTTCACTCAAAAACTTTCTGAATTTTTTATCTATTTTTGTATTTGAATAAGGGGATTTCCATTCATCGTAATCATCAAGAATTACAAAGTTTTTCGGATCTTTAAGAGCTAACCGAGGTTTTCTGTGAGTTACTCCGAAAACAACAACAGTTTTTGCCTTTGCAATATAAGGAATAGAATACATATAAACTCTTCCGGCATACATATGATCATCATGGGGAGAAATAGCTGCGATTATCTTTTTGCCTTTTAGAAAATCCGCCTCCTTTTTAAGGCCTGCTTTTTCAGCTGCCTTTGCAAGCTTAATTATGGTTTCAATCTGATTGGATTTCGTGCAAAACCCCACATCATCCACAACCTTTCTTACCTTTGTTTCAGCAAAGCCGTTGATTGAAAAAAGAAGAACAAGAAAGCTTAAAATTATTTCCTTCATTCTACATCTCCTTATAATTGCGATTATATAATTTTAAAATAAAAGCTAAAAGATTGCAAACTTACAAGAACTCCCCTAATTATGGTTTTTTACAATCTCCCCTATTGCTTTTAGATTTTCTTCCCTTAATATTTTTACTTTAATCATATTTCCGCTTTTTTGAGCAGAAACTGAAACTTTTGTGTTTATATAGTTTTCAGTGAGAGCTTTATTTTTGCTGATTACAATAGCTCTGAATTCTTTCCCCATTTTGGAAGATATAAAATCTCCATATCTTTTTCTATGAAAGTCCTTTAATATATCATATCTTTCCTTTGCTATTCTCTGAGGAGGATGTTTCATTTTTTCAGCAGGTGTTCCTTCCCTTGGTGAAAATCTGAATATGTGAAGGTAGTTAAGCTGAGAATTTTCAAGAAACTTCCTACCCTTACCAAACTCAACATCATCTTCCCCTGAAAAGCCAACTATATAATCGGCTGACAACAACACATCTCTCTTTTTGTTGAGTGTTTCCAATATTTCATAATATTTTTTAATTGGAACCCATCGCCCCATTTTTTTTAAAACCTTTTCACTACCATTCTGAATTGATATGTGAAAATGGGATGCTATTTTATCTTCATTTATTAAAAAATCCATAAGCTTATCATTCATGAGCCTTGGATCAAGAGATGTTAATCTTAAATAATAATCTCCCCTGATCTTCACCAATCTCTTTAAGAGATTTAAAAATCCGTTTTTAATCCCATCTTCCATTTTATAAAAGGCTATATTTACCCCTGTAATCACTATTTCCCTATATCCTTTTTCAATAAGGCTTTTTAAATTATTCTCTATTCTATCCTCAGATATACTTACAGCCTTCCCTCTTACATAAGGTATAATACAGTAGGTACAACCATAATTACATCCATCTTCGATTTTTAAAAAACCTCTTGAAAGATATTTTCCCTGCTTTACTGTTGGTATATCAGACTGGAGGTTAAAATATTTAATAGATTTGTCTACAAGATCATTTTTTTCAATATTGTCAAATATTAAATCAACATTATGTTTCTCAAAAAACTCTCTGTGGGTATGTACCATACACCCGGCAACAATAATTTTTAAATTCGGATTTTCTCTTTTCAAATGACGGATTAATCTCCTTATCTCAGAATCCGCCTTTTTTGTCAGAGTACAGGTATGAACTATCAAAAAATCTATATTCTCTTTTTGGGGAGAATATATAAAACCTCTATTTTTAAACTCTCTTATCCAGGATGAAAGTTCAGCCTGATTTAGTCTACATCCGAAATTATAGGCTGAAAAAACCGGCATAAGATGAAATCTCTTTCTCTGTATCTTCGGAATCCCTTATTACCTTATCTTTCTGCTCTTTTCTAAAACTCTTTAATCTTTCCCCAAGCCTTTCATCCTCCAGAGCAAGAATGGAAATTGCGAACAAAATGGCATTTTTAACCCCTGCCTTTCCTATGGCCGTTGTTGCAACAGGTATTCCTCCCGGCATTTGAACAATAGCCAAAAGAGCATCAAATCCATTAAGATCAGAGGACGGAATCGGGACCCCTATTACCGGTAAAGTTGTATAAGAAGCTATAACACCCGGTAAATGAGCTGCAGCTCCGGCAACAGCGATTATTACTTTGACTCCCCTTTCCTCCATCTTTTTTACAATTTTCCTCGTTCTTTCAGGAGTCCTATGGGCAGAGCTTATAACAAATGTAAATTTTACGGAAAAAGCCTCAAGCAGAGTTAAATAAGATTTAACATAAGAAAGATCAGATTTGCTTCCTAAAATTATTCCTATCATTATTTTTTCTCCATACCGATATCACTTCTATATCTCATTCCTTCAAAAGAAATAAAGGAAATCGCAGAATATATTTTCTCCATAACTTTATTAAGTGAAGGAGCCATTGCGCAAATATTTAAAACTCTTCCTCCGTTTGTATAATATTTGCCATTCTCCTTTTTTGTACCTGCGTGAAAGATTTGTACTCCTTCAATCATTTTTGCTCTTTTGAGTCCATATATTTCTTTACCCTTTTCATACTTTTCAGGGTAACCACCTGAAACAAGAACAACACAGGCTGAAGGTTCAAGCGACCATTCAATATTTATATCTTTTATTGTATTATGTATTACTCCATCTATTATCTCAAGAAGATCCGTTTTTAGCCTCATCATTATAGCTTGAGTCTCCGGATCTCCAAAACGACAGTTATATTCAAGAACCTTGGGTCCTTCTTCTGTTAGCATAAGTCCCGGATATAATAGTCCCTTAAACATCCTTGATTCCTGTCCCATTCCATAGATTGTGGGCATAACAATTTTTCTCTGAATATCTTTTATCAAATCATAGTCAACATATGGGGAAGGAGAAATTGCACCCATACCTCCTGTGTTCGGGCCTTTATCCCCGTCTTCCAATCTTTTGTAATCCTTTGATGTAACCAGAGGAAAACCTCTCTTTCCATCAGAAAAAACCATAAAAGATGTTTCAACCCCTTTTAAAAATTCTTCAAATACAACTTTTTCTCCGGCTGAACCGAATTTTTGGTTTATCATCAAGTCTTCTACTGCTTTATAAGCTTCCTCCTTTGATTTTACAATAATACTTCCTTTTCCTCCGGCCAATCCATCTGCTTTTATTACATACGGAAAGTTAAATATTTTCTGTTTAATGAAGCTTTGTGCCTCTTCCGGTGTATTTGCAACCTTAAATTTTGCGGTGGGAATTTCATATTTTTTCATAAATCTTTTTGCATAAACCTTACTTCCTTCAATAATAGACGCATTCTTTGATGGTCCGAAGATATTTAACCCTCTCTTTTCAAACTCATCAACAATTCCGCTAACAAGAGGAGATTCAGGACCTACAACCGTATAGTCTATTTTCTTTTCTTTAGCAAAATCAGCAACTTCCACTATTTCATTTAAAGAGATATTTACATTTTCTCCGATTTCAGAGGTACCACCATTCCCGGGGATCAGGTAAAGTTCCTTTATTTGGGGGCTTTGGGATAATTTCCATGCAATACTGTGTTCTCTTCCTCCTCCGCCTATTACCAATACCTTCATTTTTTTCTCCTTATTTTACAGTTGTATATTTTAACATTCTTAAAGCAATGAATAAATAAAAAATCTTAATTTTGAAGCTTCCACAGGATGGAAACTTCTGAAATAAGGATATCATCCTTTTCAAGTCTTACTTCATACTCCTCAATATTATCAGCTATTTCATAATATCTGTCTTCAAGATCTGCAATCTTATCTTCCAACTCCTCCTTAAAGCTTTCAAGGTCTTCTTCATATTGAGAAATCTTCATTTTCCCCTCTTTTATTCTGCTCTCCGTTGTTTTAGTCATTCTCCTCTTTCTTGCGGCAGTTGAAAGCACTCTTCTTGATTTGCTTCCCAGAAGTAGACCTAAAACAGATTCCCCTATGGACAAATACTCTTCGACTTTTTTGTTTCCATACTCAGTTTCAAGTTTTTGTACCTTTAATCTTTCCCTTTCAATTCTATCCTTTATCCTATCTATTTTTCTTTCATAACTTTCTTTTATTTTTTCCACTTCCTTATCAATCTTTTTTTCAACCACTTCCCTGCATCTGAATCTGAAGTCATCTTCATTTTCTCCTATCTTTGAAACAAGATTAAGCTCTTTGTTTATAAAGAGTTTAAGGCTTAAGTTTGCAAACAGATGATTTTTAACCTGTTTTTTTATCTTATTGAGATTACTGTAATTTATCCTATCATAGAATGGTTTATAGCCCAGGACATTATCATCGGGTTCAGAAGAATACTCTTTGTCCTCCTTTGAAAGGGTTATTTTAAAATCACTGGTGTACGCAGGAATTTCAGCATTATATTTTTCCCTTATATAAAGAGAATACTTGTTCTCATCGAAGACTATTTCACTCTTTGCCAGAAAGTAAGGCTCATAAAATTTATTGTTTGAATCAGCGGAGGTTTCAAAATAGTTTTTAACTTGCACCTCTGTCGTCGGAAGATAGGGTAAAAGATCACTCCTGGTATTTTTTATTGAGGTTTTTTTATCCTCCATTGCCCGTGAAATTTCCTCCCGTTTAATATTCTCGGGTTTCAGGTCTTTAATTTGCTCCCTTGTAAGAGGTCCAGTAAGGTATGATATTGCCCACCTTGTATGAAAAAAACTTATACCGGATTTATGCACATTTTTTATCATAAAAACCCTCTTTTTCAGGGAAGACATATACTCTTTTGCCTCTTTTCCATCCACTATTTCACCGTCTTTCCCGGAAAGTCCCTCAAGTCCTTCAGCCACTCTTTCCTTATCTCCCTCTGCCTGCAATCTTCCTATAAACCAGCTTCCCGCATTTGTAAGTCCTTTGTAATCTATATCTTTAGGATTCTGCGTTACAAGTACAACACCCAATCCGAAAGCTCTCGCCTGTTTCAAAAGTAAAAGAAGAGGTGTTTTTGAAGGGGGATTCAGGGGGTAAGGAGGAAGATATCCGAAAATCTCATCCATATAAAAGATATATTTCAGGTCAGATGTTCCCTCCTGTTTTCTTATCCAGAAAAGAATTTCATTTAAAAGTAAACTTACAAAAAACATCCTTTCATTTTCAGACAAATGAGCAATATAAAAAATATTAACAGGGACCTTCCCCCCTTTTCTTTTATAAAGTCTTTCAGCGGACAATGGCATTCCGCTTGTCCAGAATCTGAAGGAAGGGGAGGCAACTATATTATTTATCTTAAATGCAAGCTCAATTCTCTCTCTCTCATCTATAATCTGGTTTATATCAAAAACACCCAATTTTTTAATAGGAGGTTTCTGAATATTCAAAATCAACTCTTCAATGGAGATACTTTCTCCTCTTCGCCAGAAATACTCTATTATATTTGAAATCAAAATATGAGGTTTGCTTTTTAAAGGATCACTTTCTATATCCAAAAGTGAAAGTAGCGCTGAAACAGAGTTTCTTATCTTCTCAACAAGAGCCTCCTCATCCTCTTCAAAACTTTCTTCAGGTTTTTTAAATCCTTCAAGGATACTTATTGGTAAACCTGCGGATGAACCGGGAGTAAAAATTCTTATATCAGCTTTTTCTTTGATTGTTTTTATCTTTTCTTCCGAAACATCCCACTCCTTAAGCCCGTTTTTCCACATGTTCGCTATCTTTTCCGAATATTCTTCCACTGTCATTCCTTCCTTTCTTGCTTCCACAGGGGAAACCCATTTTTTAAAATCCTCTTTTTTCATCTCAGGAAAAATCAAGGATAAATTGCTAACATCTCCCTTCGGGTCAACAACAATTATGGGAATATCCTCCTCTATTGCCTCCTCAAGCATGGTTATACACAAACCGGTTTTCCCGCTTCCGGTCATCCCAAAGACTACAGCATGTGTGGTTAAATCTTCTGTCTCATAAAGAAATTTTTTCTTCTCTACCTTTTTTGAATTAATAGAAAAAATTTTCCCTAAATAAAATAATCCGTCTCCCATATTTGCTCCTTTATTTTAAAATTACTTAAAAATAATAATAAAAAAATAGAATTAAAACAAGTCTAACCTTCCGTTCTCCAAAATCTGAGAAGAACAGTATGACTTCAAGCTTCAAGCACCATATGGTATTGAGCCTCAAGGCTTAATGCTCAATGCTTTTTTTCGGCTCAAATTTACTTAACATTATTTTCTGTATACAATATATTAATTATGAATTAAAAGGAGAAGAAGATGAGTGAGAGTTTAACAGAGAATGAACTTTTGAATTTGATTGTAAAGGTTTTTCCGGATTTTGATAAAGGGGACAAGCTTGCATTTTTGGTTGATATTCCTCGAAAAGCCGAAGATGATAGTGAAAGATGGAGAGAAAGAAGAGAGATTGCTAAAAATTGGACAGATATTTTAAAGGAAGGTAAAGATAGAATTGGGCTTGGCGATGTGGAGCTTTTTTGTTATGAGGCTGTATTTGCAAACAATGCAGAGCTTCCGGATTATGCTTTCAGGATTGAAAAGGATAAAATTCCGGGCCTTTCCTCTGAATTGAATAATCTTGAAAAGGTGAGTTTTAAAGATATATTTTCAAATTATCAAATTTTTATTGCCATGACTCAGCTATCAGCAACTGCACCCTTGAAAAACAGTGCAAAAGTCTATGGTTTCAGAGCTGCCACAATGCCGGGCTTTTCTTCGGAAATGATTCCGGCTCTGAAAATTGATTATGAGATTGTAGCAAAAAAGGTCAGATATGTTAAAGAAAAATTGGATGAGGCCGAATCCGCCGAGGTATTATTTTCCGTTAAAGGTAAAGAGTATAGGATTTTATTTGATTTAAGATACAGAAAAGCCCATGAAAGCTCCGGAAGATTTCCTAAAAAGGGAACTGCCGGAAACCTGCCGAGCGGTGAGGCATATATAGTTCCCTATGAGGGAGAGTATGAAAAGAGCAGAACGGAGGGAATAATCCCCGTTCAAATCGGGAAAGATATTGTTTTTTACAGAGTAAAAAACAATAGGGCTCTGGAAGTTTTTGGAGAGGGAGAAAATGTAGAAATAGAGAGAGAGCATTTAAAAAAAGAGCCAGCCTATGGGAATATTGCAGAGCTTGGATTCGGAGTTTTATATGAGTTCGGTTTAAAACCCATAGGAGAAATTTTGCTTGATGAAAAACTTGGATTTCATATAGCTTTCGGAAGAAGCGATCACTTCGGAGGGCGGGTGGGACCCAAGAATTTTTCATCGCCGGAAGAGGTTATCCATCTTGATAGAATTTACATAAAAGAGATTCAACCTGATGTACTTGTAAAATCCTTGACTCTGAAGTTTAAAGATTCGGAAGAAATTTTAATAGAGAATAATAAAATCAAAACAGGAGAAAACTGAATGAAAAAGAGAGTATTTCTAATAACTTTTATTGCTTTTTTTATAAAAAGCATTTTTGCAGAGCCTCCGTGGGATTTTAATACCTATTTTTACACACTACCATTTTCCCATTTTAAAGCCCTTGAAGGAAACAGATTTGATAATTATACCCTTGAATTTAATGGAATAGATCTCACATCTCCGATTGATAATTCCCCTTTTTTAATTCCATCTCCATATCTTTTTTCTGACCTTAAAAATGATTCACTTATATCCAGTAAATTCACTCTGGTAAAAAGGGAAAACAGGGATACTCTTGGGTTTTACAGAGACGGACTTTCAATGAAAAGCGGAGAGACAAGAGATATATCAAACACTCTCTTTTTTTCAAAATCATTTTCTGATTCATTTTTATTAAATATCGGTATATTAAATTCAGGGAAGAGCTATTATCATTATAACAATATTTTTTATGGACCCGGGGTTGAAATTTTGTCGATTTATAATAAAGGAAATTCAAAACTATCATTTTACGGAAATATTCAATTTACCAATGATTCCTCCTATCCTTTTGATGAGCTTGAAAATTCCTCAAGATTAAAATTTGAGGATAATGCACTTGCAAAATTTACAAAAATCTTTGGTGGAGTAAGTTATATATATGATTCGGAGTTTCTAAAATTTCTTTCCTCTTTTTCATACGGAGAAAAAAGTCAAAAAGGAGATAACCGGAAAACCGCTTATTATTGTAGCAATACAAACAGCTGGGCCGAAAATTTCCCTTATGATTTATCGGATTCATATTTTAAATTTAAAAATAAAATTAGTTTAAGGTTGATAAATAATAAAGATTTTAAAATAATCCCGACTGCTAATATTATACTTTCCTCTGCAAATTCCAAAATGGAAATACCTGAAGATGGAATTGTGTTTGATAATAATATAAAGATTTTTGATTACGGATATAGCAATAATGCTTCTTTGACACAAATATCACCTGCTCTCTATCTTTATAAGGTTTTTAATAATAATTCGGTGAAACTTTTCATAAATACCGGTTTTGATCTTCTATGGTATTCAGGAAAAAACTGGCAAAAATCCGTTTTTATAACCTCGCCCAAAATCATATCCGGTATAAACTTTAAATTCGGTTTTTTAAGAATGTCTTCAGGTTTTTCTCTCTATTCGTACCCGATAAATTTGGCAAAACTCTTTTATTTAAGCAACAATTTTTATCCGTACAGCATAAGTTTTTTTGACGGGAATAATTGGAATAGCATAAAAATTGAAAATAATATTAAATATGGTTACGATAATAGCAGCTCTTACAATAGGGTGAAAAGAGTAAACCTTTCATTATCATATAAAAAAAATAACTTGAATTTTAAATTGTCCTCGGTTTTTTCAAAAACAACCGATTTCTGGAATAGAATGGATACACTTTCGGATTTTGAGGAGATTAATGGAATTTTTATCAAAAAGAGTAATTGTGAAAAAATTTATATAGGGGCTCCTTTGGAAAATAAGAAGAATATCCTATTTTCAGCCTTTAGAGAATTTTTCGGAATAAATCTTAATATTTCAAAACATTCAGAAAAGTTAAAATTTCTTTTCGGGGTTTCATATATGAAAACAACCGGAAATTATGATAATCAATACTATTCAATTTTAGACAGTTTTAGCTCTGATTCAATTCTCTTTCTCTCTCCGAATATGCAAAAATCTCTTTTAAATAGCTTTGATTTAAGCTTTGGTAATGGCGTCAAGGTATACTCTCATATTAAATATAATTTCTCAAAAAGATTAAATTTTGAGTTTTTATTCATTCATCTTCCTCCGATAAACTATTTTACATACACTGCTTCAGGATCTTCCATAGGATTAACACCTGACAAAAGAGAAAAAACATCATCGTACAACAACCTTTCGGCAGGAATAAATTATTCCTCCGGTAAAATCACCTTTTATTTATTTGTTAAAAATGCCTTAAACTCCTCTCCGCCCTTAATACTTGGTGCATGGGATAGCGGGACATTAAAAACAGCCGAGGGAATTCAGAGTTTTGTCGGTATTTTTTATAGATTTTAATTTAAATTTTCGTAATCTATTGCAAAATTTTTTCATAGTAGTAAAATAAGGTATCTTTTTCAGGAGGTAAATATGAGATATAAAAGTGGCTATGATTTTTCCTACAAACTCTCTGTGGGACAGGTAGCCTGGATACTTCACAGATTATCAGGCTTGGCGCTTGTTTTTTATTTAGGGCTTCATATCTGGGTAATAAGCCATCTTAATGCCGGCGCTGAATCCTTTAACAAAGTTATGAACTTTTTAAATTCTCCTCTATTTAAAATCCTTGAGATTGGACTTTGGGGAGTTATACTTTATCATGTTTTAAATGGGATCAGACTTCTTTTAATTGACTTCGCAGGAGGAGCAAGATACCACAAGCAGCTTTTCTGGGTTGCTTTTTTGTTAGTTCTAATTCTTACTATTTTAGGAGCAATTCCATTCCTTCATCATTTACACATATTGGGAGGTAAATAATGAAGAAAACATTCAAAAGAAGCGGAAACTCAGGAGCATTGGCCTGGTTTTTTCACAGATTGACTGCAATCTATCTTGCTGTTGTTCTTCTTGTTCACTTTGCTGTAATGCATTTTATTGGAGACGGAACCTTAACCTATGACAAGGTTGCTGCAAGGCTTGTATCACCCGGCTGGAAAATTCTGGACATACTCTTTCTTTATACCGGGCTTTATCATGGTCTTTACGGGCTCTGGAATCTTTTAGAGGACTATGTTCATAATGCATTCTGGAGAGCTTTTATCTATTTCATATTGGCTTTCGGTGGATTTGCCCTTGTAACACTTGGAACAATTACAATAGTTAATTTTAGAGGATAGGAGGAAAAAATGGAATTAGAAAAAACTTATCATAAATATGATGTCATAATAGTTGGAGCCGGTTTGGCAGGAGAGAGAGCCGCACTTGCCGCGGCATCTTCCAATCTGAAAACAGCTGTTATCACTAAGGTTTATCCCACAAGATCACATTCAGGAGGAGCTCAAGGAGGAATTTCAGCTGCAATAGGAAATGTTGACCCCGAAGATAGTCTTGAAGCTCATATGTGGGATACAGTCAAGGGAAGCGATTTCCTTGGCGATCAGGATGCCATTGAACTTTTTGTTGAGGAAGCGATAAAGACCATTTATGAATATGAACATATGGGTGTTCCATTTTCAAGATTACCCAATGGTAAGATTGCTCAGAGACCATTCGGAGGGCATACCTATAGAAGAGCCTGTTATTCTGCTGATAAGACAGGCCATGTTCTTTTACATACATTGTATGAGCAATGTGTAAAGCATCAGGTAAGCTTTTACAATGAATTTTTGGTTTTAAGCCTGATGTTAACCGATGGTCAGGCTTCCGGAGTGGTTGCCTGGGACCTCAGAAACGGAGGCTTACATATTTTCAGGACAAAAGCGGTTCTCTTTGCCACAGGAGGCTATGGAAGAGCTTACAAGGTAACCTCCAATGCACTTTCAAATACGGGAGACGGACTTGCGACAGTACTTGAAGCAGGACTTCCCGTGGAAGACCTTGAATTTGTTCAGTTTCACCCGACCGGTTATTACAGACAGGGAATCCTTGTTACAGAGGGAGCAAGAGGAGAAGGCGGTCATCTTTTGAATGGTGAAGGTGAAAGATTTATGAAAAAATATGCTCCGGAAAGGATGGAACTTGGACCGAGAGATCTTGTCGCAAGATCAATCTGGACTGAAATACTTGAAGGAAGGGGGATAGATGGTAAAGACTATGTTTACCTTGATTTAACTCACCTTGGTGCGGAAAAGATAATGGAAAGATTACCTCAGATCAGAGACCTTGCTATCTCATTTGTGGGAGTTGACCCGATAAAGGATCCTATTCCAATTCAACCCACGGCTCACTATTCCATGGGTGGCATCCCGACAAACAAGAGAGGTGAGGTAATAAAGGATGCTCAAAATACGGTAGTTCACGGCTTTTATGCTGCCGGTGAAGCCGCCTGTGTTTCAATACACGGAGCAAACAGACTGGGAACAAACTCTCTGCAAGAGGCATCCACCTTCGGAAGAATCGCAGGAAACAATATGACTGAGTATGCAAGAAAGGCTGACTTTTTACCTGTTGATGAGGAAGCTATAAAAAGAGCTGAGGATAAAGTAAGAAGATTACTTGAAAATGATGGAAAAACTCATCACTATGAATATAAAAAAGAACTTCAGCAGACAATGTATGATAAAGTCTGGATTTTCAGAAATGAAAAGGACCTTAAGGAGGCTGCTTCCATAGTTAAAGCTCTGGAAGAGGATTTTATGAAGAATGTAAAGATAGATGATAAGGGTATGCTTTTTAATCTTGATCTTCAGGAAGCTCTTGAAGTCCACAATCTTTTGACCTTCTCTCAGATAATTATTGCGGGAGCAATAAACAGAAAAGAGAGCAGAGGAGCTCATTTTAGAACAGACTACCCCAAAAGAGATGATGAAAACTGGACAAAACACACATTGGCATGGAGAGCAGAGGATGGAAGTATTAAATTTGATTATAAGCCGGTGGTGATAACCAAATACCAACCGACAGAAAGGAAATATTAAGGAGGAGAGTAAAATGAAGAAGACACTTGAAATATTCAGATATAACCCTGAAAAGGATGAAAAACCTTATTTTAAAACCTATGAGGTTGAGGTCTACGAGGGAATGACACTTCTTGATGCTCTTAACCATATAAGATGGGAGCAGGACGGAACTTTAACCTATCGTAGATCATGCAGAAGCGCTATTTGCGGTTCCTGTGCAATGAAGATAAATGGGAAAACCTATCTTGCCTGTAAAACCCAAATGATGAACATTAAGTCCGATCATGTGAAGGTAGAACCCCTCCCCGGTTATGAGGTGATAAAAGATCTGGTTGTTGATATGGATAATTTCTTTGATAAATTAAAGAGAGTTAAACCAT
>JALVQI010000178.1 GCA_027031485.1 Candidatus Aminicenantota bacterium
ACTAAAATGTATAAATATTACTTATTAAATATTTAAAACTATTTTTTCAGGTTTTCCTGATGCTAAAGAACGGTGAATTGCGTCAAGAATGGAGGTACTTCTCAAACCCTCCTTCACATCAACATGAGGGGTAGTATCATGCTCTATACTATATATAAAACTTTTAACGCATGCAGGCATTGCTCCTTGCCATTGTTCAAAAACTTTATAATTCAAAAATGTTCTCGGACAAACAAATTTTTCCTCTAAAATAGCATCAATAGCTTCAGCCTGTCTGTCAATCTGTGTTGTTCCATGGGTACCGATTACTTCCATATATGAATCTGGCATGTATGGACTGGTGTTAGGATAAATCCATGCTGCCTCAAATGTTGCAAAACCTCCGCCTTCATATGTTACAAGTGCCTGAATACCATCATAGGTATCCCAGCCTCTCTCTTTTAAGACTTTTTTAATTCCTCTTGCATAGACCTCTACAGGATTTTTATCAAACCACCATGTCATTAAATCAATATCATGGGATGACATAAACCATGCGGGGGAACTTTTTTTTGCCCATGAAGCTAACATTTCTGTAGGTACATAAATGGGATTATTCTTTCTCGCATATCCGATAACAGGCTCACCCAATTTGCCATCATTTATCATTTCTTTTATTTTATGGTAGGGAGATAACCATCTGTGGTTAAAATTGATTTGAAGTTTCATTCCAGTCTTTTTAACCACTTCATAAACTTTCTCAGCATCTTCCTGACTGGTTGTTAATGGTTTTTCAACCAAAACATGAACCCCTGATTCAAGAGCTGTAATAATTGGGTCAGTATGATAAACATCTGGTGTAGCAATATAAACAGCATCAAGCTTTTCCTTTTTAAACATTTCTTTGTAATCTTTGTAAGTATTCTCTACCTTAAACTCTTTTGCAGCTTCGGAAAGATTCTTATCAGAAAGATCAGCTAGAGCAACTATTTCAGCATTGTCCATAAGCTGGATAATTCTTCCTCCAGCTTTTCCCATAATTCCTGTTCCAATAATACCGAATTTAAATTTCATTTATTACCTCCTTTTTTATTTTATTCCGGGATAAAAAGACCCTTTATTCCCTTTTTATTTTCAAGGTCATAAAAAAAAGTTTGCCATTCGTCAATGCTTCCTTTGTGAGTAATTAGTAGTTCTGCTTCAAAATCTTCATTGCTTAATAAATTTAAGCTTTTAATCCATGAAGTGTAAGAGGTGGATAGATTAAAACTCATTTCAACTACTTTAAACATGGCCTTATCGTAAGGAAAATTAATCTTATCTCTTCCTGTTAAACCTATGGATGTGATTTTACCCAATTTTCTTACATAATCAAATGCAGATGAAATCCCACCTGCAGAACCACTTGCTTCTACCACCAAATCAGCTCCTCTTCCATCAGTAAGCTCAAGAATAGTTGGTATAGGATCCTCTTTGTTTATATTAAAAACATAATCAATGGTTTTAATCTTTTTAGCCACCTTTAACCTAATCTCTTCATCAGCATCAGTGCCAATAACAATAACCTTGCTTGCTCCTCCGATTTTAGAGGCCATTGCTCCTAAAAGACCAATAGGCCCAGGCCCTACTATAACAACAACATCAAGAGGTTTCAATTTACCTCTCTCAAGTATATCATAGGCAACATTCGCAGTTGGTTCTGCAAGAGCTGCCTTTTCAAATGATAAATTATCTGGAATCTTATGTAAAAGTTCAGGGTTGGGATATCTCATGTACTTTGTAAAAGCTCCATCTATTCCCCAACCGGGAGATCTTTTTTCAGGGCATATATGTCTATTCCCTGTCATACAAAGCCAGCATTTTCCACAGTACAATGTGTGAGGTTCACCAACTACCCTATCACCTATGTTCCAGTCTTTAACATTTTTTCCCTTATCTACAATAACTCCGGAAAACTCATGGCCTAAAATTACAGGTGGCCAGTAGGGAAATTCATCATGATAAATGTGAAGATCAGTACCACATATTCCCGCAGCTTTAATCTCTATCAAAACATCATTATCACCAATTTCAGGGATAGGAACCTCTCTAACCTCTATCAGTCCTTTCCCTTTTCCGGTTTTTACCAAAGCTTTCATTTTTTCACTCATTTTAAACCACTCCATTTATAAATAAAATTTATTAAAGCAATCGCACCTTTTTTTATATCCTCTATAGGAATATTCTCTTCTTTAGAGTGCGCAGTGGAAATTGATCCTCCTCCGAAAACAATTGTCGGTATTTTTAATTGAACAGAATATCTCCATGCATCACAGGAGGCATTCATAAATTCAGCCTTTGATTTTATCCCAGCCTCCCTTGCTGACTCTAACATTGTAATTACAAGGGGATGAGACTTTTCAACAAAAGAGGGATCATTGTTCAACATGTCAAAATAGATTTTTGCTCTTTTATTTACTACGGATTCCGAAAGTTTTCTTTGTACATCCTCCCTATGAAACGGAGGTAAAAATCCGAATACTCCCTTTAAAACAGCTTCATTGGGAGTGGCTGCAGGCCAATTTCCGGAATGAAGCATCCCAAAGGTACATGGCATGGGATTCGGATGATCTTTTATTTCATCAAGTTTATTTTTGCTAACTTTTAGAAGTTCTTCTCTTACCTTTTCTATCTTATCCATCGCTTTTATAGCTTCTTTCAATGCACTGACAGTTGTTTCAGGGCTTCCACTGTGGCCTGCTTTTCCCTCGGTCTTTACTGTAAACCAAACAGCACCTCTGACAAGATGAACCACTTGAAGTTCTGTAGGTTCAAGAACTATTGCAGCATCTACATTGAGTCCATCTCTCACAACCTTTAAGGTTCCATTTCCACCATTTTCCTCTTCAATGACAAAATCTATTATTATATCTCCCGCAGGTTTTAATTTAAGAGTCTTCAAAGATTTTAAAAGAAGCCAGAGTATGGCTATTTGACCCTTACAATCATTTGCACCCCTACCAAAGACCTTATTCTCCTTTATAAAAGGAGAAAAAGCATCCTTTTGTCCTTCTGAAGGTGGAACAACATCCATGTGGGTGTTAAAAGCCAAAGATTTTCCCTCCCCTACTCCATCAAGTCTAACTCTAAGATTAGCAGAATCAGAATAATGAAAATTCTCAAGTTTAAAAGAATAATCAGGATCTTTCATTATTTCATCAGTAATTGGAATTAATTCTGTTGAATCAGCTAAATCCTTAATCCTTTCATAAAGATATTTAGCAACCTTAATTTCATTACCTCTTATAGAAGGTATTGAAATCAAATCTTTTAAGAGTTCAACAGCTTCGTTTAAATTTTGATTAACCGCCTTTTCAATATCTGATTTCATTATTTAGCCTCTCTGTTTAAAATATTCTCCGGTAATTCTCCTTTAACAAATTTTTCAATGGTTTCAACAATCTTATATCTTATATTCCATTCCGATTTTTCCGAAGACCATGATAAATGGGGAGTTAACAATAAATTTTTAGTTCTGAATATTATATTATCTCTTTTGGGTGGTTCACCTTCATAAACATCAAGGGCGGCATAATGTATTTTTCCATTATTTAGAAGTTCACACAAGGCTTCATTGTCTATTAAGCCTCCTCTTGCAGTATTAACTATGATTGCACTTTCCTTTAAAAGCTTTAAGTTTTCCCTGTTTAGAAGATGATATGTATCTTTTGTAAGTGCAGCATGAACAGTGATAAAATCCGAATTCTTTAAAAGTTCCTCCAAAGGAGTATGTTCAATCCCATACTTTTTCTTTTTTTCATCACTTAAATATGGATCACTAACAATAAAATTAAGATCAAAACTCTGAAGCATTTCATAAACTCTGCTTCCTATTCTACCAAAACCAACAATACCTATGGTTTTTCCTCTGACAGAGTAAATTCTTCCGACTTTTGAAAAATCCCAGCTTCCCTTTTCAACTGAAAAATTTAAAGATTCAATCTGTTGTAATAATCTTCTTGCCGATGCCATCAAAAGCATAACAGCCTGTTCAGCAACTTCATCAACACAATAATCTGGAATGTTTGCAACAAATATACCTTTTTTTGTAGCATACTCAACATCAACATTATCGTATCCGATTCCATGCCTGACTATAAGTTTGCACTTTTTTAATGAGTCTATAACATTTTTATCTATTTTTGCCATATTCACAATTAAAATATCAGCATCCTTGATTGCCTCTATAAGTTCCTTTTGAGTCGCATGTTTTAATTGAAAAGCTTCTAATTCATAACCAATTTCTTTGAATTTATCCCTTTCCCAGTCAAGGTTATCTTCAAGGTAATCTGTTACAATTATCTTTTTTGAATCCATAAATCTCCTCCACTCTTAACTTTATTTTACAACTATATTGTTTCCCTCATATATCTCTTCAATCTTGTTTTTTCTGTCAATTTTGATAAAACTCCAATCTTTTCCCTTTAAATCAAATTCCAGCACTTTAAATTTCGGGACAAAA
The DNA here is from genome assembly GCA_027031485.1 of Candidatus Aminicenantota bacterium. Lineage (GTDB taxonomy): Bacteria > Acidobacteriota > Aminicenantia > JAMOAD01 > JAMOAD01 > JALXDT01. Next base: position 4,481 of record JALVQI010000178.1, read on the forward strand.
TCAACAGGGGCTTTAATTAAAGGAATGATTTTACCGGCAACTTTTTCCCCGTTTTTATCAAAAATCTCAACTGTAATTTTCTTTGCAGGAGCATCTCCAATATTGTGAACTTTTACAAATAACTTACTATTCTCATACTTTACATCTCTTTCTCCATTAACAGCAAGATCGGGTAATCTCTTTCTCTCTTTTATTTTCTTTATCAATGAAACATTAATTACAATATTTTTTTTAGGAGGAATGGTAAATTCTATCTCTGAAAATCTTTTGAGCCTAATTTTTTTCTTCATCAAAACATCATTTTTAGAATCAATCCTTCCATCATCATTTTTATCATACCCCACTCTAACCAGATATATACCTTTATTTATCCTCCACAACCTCATTCTTATTTTAGAAGCCTTGTTTTTAAAGCTATAGACATTTGCAATAACTTTATTCCCATTTCCATATAATACCAATCTTGCTATATCAACAGAAGGATCACTCCATGATACAACCAATTTATGGGGAGTTGGATCAATTCTTCCGGGAAGTGTTCCTCCAAGGGCGTATTTTATTAACTCCTGCCTTCCGGGCATAGACCCTGTTTTATCCGTATGTCTCATTGCTCTCGTAAAATCAAATTCCTCGGTTTTATCATATTTTATAGAAATATTCATCATTATTCTTCCGGCTTTATCCTTATCATCCAATTTATATGGAGGAAATTCAGGGAATTCATTCCAATACCATTTTAGCTGGGTTGTTTCATAATCTCTCACAAGTGATTCTCCCCAGAGTTTGGGTTCTCTGTTATGGGAATGTTTGTCTCTTATGAAAGGTTTGAGTCCTTTTTTAAGCCTCTCTTCATTATTCTTTTTCATTATATCTGTATAAACCTTTGCAGTAATCATCTCTCTTTCAACTACATGGGGATCTCCCAGTGCATAGAGAAGCATCAAACCTCTGCTGGTTATAAAATCTGTTATATGAAGATAATCAATAGGCCATACATCGCAATAACCATTTTTGTATATTCCATAATTTTCAAGGCCATCGTATACTTTTAAAAAGGATTTTCTGGCTCTTCCATCTCCCATTAATGGAACAGCAGAAAATCCCATCGGTATAAAGGTATCATCATTTGAACCACCCCAGAAAAATCCATCACTTCTCTGCATGCTTATAATCCAATCAAGAGTTCTCTTGGTTTTTTTGTAAAGTTCTCTTTCCCATATTGCCCATGCAGGAGCATCTTTGGGAATATCTTTTGATATTTCTACTTTATCATAAATCTTAAATACTTTTTCATGGGTTCCACCATAATTATAAGCTCTTTCGCTTGTTAATCTTCTGTATATTTTTGCTATTTCATCATCTGGATTTATTCTTATTACAGATTGAGGCGGATACCACATATCATAGGGCCCTCCGAATTTTGTCCAGTATTTTATCCCTTCTCTCATTGTCGTTATATTACTTATATCAATCGTAACTCCTCCAAAGTATGACCACCACTTTTTGCTTCTTTTCTCACCTGTGAAATTCCATGGCTGGTAATTGTATTCTTTCATATATTGCATTCTTGCCGGGATCATCTCATATTTAGAAAAAGTTTCTATTGCTTTTTTTCTATCTTTACTCAATGTAACCTTTATTTCAGGTGTATATTCTCCTCCATACAACAGATTAATCTCATCCGAAAATTTCATATCCACCCAGATTCTGTTTTCAGATGCAAGGATAAAATCTATAAGGTCAAATAAAATTGAGATTTTTTGAGGTTTATTAATATTTTTAAAATTAACTTTGATTAATGATTTTGCCCAGAGTCTTGAAGGGTTTGCAGGGTCTCTGAATTTAATCCACAAAATACTACTGCTCTTATGAGGTTTAACATAAAATTCAATTAGAACTTTATCAACCGGGATATCAGGATTTAAATCCGGGCTGAATAAATTAACAGATTGAATTGGAGCAAAATGAACAAATCCTGATTTTACCTTTGTTTTAAATTGATTTCCTATGAAAGAAGTTCTGCCATTAATACCTTTCAGTTTTACAAGTGCATCATAGTATTTTTCATCTATCCTGTTTTTGTCGCTTAATGGGCTTAAAAACCAGGTATAGTCGTATTTTTGATTTAAATTCTCTTGATTGATATACCAGAGCTGAACTTCATGGATTCTTGTTTTACCGGTAAGAGGAAACCTTAAAGAACCTCTGTCAATTAAACCGGGAGGAGTACCATACCCTTTAAGTGCATCAAAATGTATGATTTTTTCTCCTTTTAAATCAATCTTCTGTGAATAAAACTTATAAGGATAATTTCGGGAATTTATGATTAAATTTTCCGAAGTTTTCTTATTCCCTCTATAAATCTTTATTCCGGATAAAATACCTTCCATTGATATATAATCAGGGTTCTCACCATCTTCAAGTTCAACATCAATCTTTGTTCCCTTCCAATCCACATCTCCTAAAATATAGGTAAAAAGCAGATAAGGATGAGGCCATGCAAGTTCGTATCTACCATCCATAATCCACCAAGCGGGGATCTTCTCATCATGACAATCCTTCACAACCGCCTGTTTCATAAATAGAGGTGTTCCATCGGTTTTTAACTCAGGTAGTTTAAGATTATCAAAATTTGCATATGTATCAAGCAATCTTTTTACTGCAGATTCATCAATTAGATCTTTTTTGTTTTCAACTCTTTCCATAACTTTATTATCCTTGTAAAGCTCTTTTATTTGATTATCGGAAAGAGGGTAGTCAAAAAAATAGATCTCATCATAATAAGATTCCGGATAAAATGGGCTAAAAAGACCCGGTAAAGGAGTATCCCACCAGGCATCTTCACCCCAGTTCGTAGCAACTAATTTTCCATTATAATATAATTTTATTCCATATGCATGATTATAAACAACTGAGACATGTTGCCATTCTCCCACTTTCCATATTCCCGGTTTGCTTTTGACTGTATGATATTGATAAAAAATATCTCTTATTGAAACCGAAAGACTTTTGTCCTTATTTATATCAAATCTTAAAAGATCTCTTTCTTTTCTTCCCCAGGATATACTTGTCTGCATAAATATCGGATAGAGCTTATCTATAATAAGTTTTGTCGGTTTAATCCAGAAAGCAATTGTTCCCTGATCACCATAAAATTTCCCTATTCCCCAATAGTGTGGTTTTGTTCTATGATCTCCCCACATTGTGGCAACTATCAAATCAAGGTCAGCACCGGATTTGTTAGCAGCGGTTTTTGTAATAGACCATCCGTCTTTAATATGAAGAGCATTTCCAAATTTACCTTTAACAATTTCCATTTTCCTAAGCTTTATGGGATCCTTTAAAATTTGCCCTGGTTTTGCTTCCCTGTATATTTTTGCTCTTGAAAGAAAATCTTTTAAAATATCCCCCCTTGAATCAAAACTCAGGTGTAGAGTATATTCTTTTTTTGTATTGGAAGATAATGGCAATACAATAAAAATAAAAAGTAAGACATAAATATGTATTTTTCTCATAATTCCTCCATTATTTATTTATCAAAAATCAAATAACCAAAATACTCAGTCGCATGATTGCTTTTTTTAGGTGGAAGAAAAAACAAATTTCTTCTAAAAGAGTCTATGGTGCCTCCCAGACGGTAAAGGTTAAACCTCCAGACATCTCCGATTTCAGGTTTCTTTTTATTATATCCTGCATATTTAAATAAAGAGAATGGAACACTTATTTCTATTATCCAGTAAGAATCTTCATCATCATTTTTATTCATCGTGCCTACATGGTATCTTCCGATTTGTAGTCCCGGAGGAAACCAATAGGTACTTGTTTTTTCAGGATTCTTTACTCCAAAAAGAGTTTTCAACATTGGATTGGGTTTTAAAAGGTGGATTCCCGAATTATAGGAACCTAAAGCATTTATCTCAATATTTATATAAACCTTTGTCTTGTTTTTAAAAGGGGAAACGAAAAATTCAACACAATCATCATTGTAAACATCTGTTAATCTTTGAGTTCTTGTTGCTTCAATATGCTTATCATATGATTTGAATGCAATGTAGATATTTTCATCATCCCAGAGCATTTTAGCTTCAGTTCTGTCTTTTTTTTCAAAATTGTGTGTGGGAAAAACAAAGAATTTTCCCACGGGAGTTACTTCTTTCCAATCCCTTTCTGTAAGATTTCCATCAATGTATATTTTCTCTTTTGCTCTCTTTATCTTTACTCTATTACTTTTTGAAAATGAAAAATTTGCTAAAAAAATTAAAAGGACAATAAAAACAAGAATTTTCTTATTCATCCTTTAACTCCTACCTTTTAATTTTTGAAAGAACACTATCAAAAATTTCAACGGATTTATCAATTAATTCCTTTTCTATAACAAGCGGAGGAGCAACTCTTAAAACATTTCCATAAAGCCCGACTTTGCCTACCATTAATCCGCTTTCAACACATTTTAATACGATCTCTTTTGTTAGCTCGGGAGCGGGCTCTTTCGAATCTTTGTCCTTTACAAACTCAATTCCATACACCATGCCTCTTCCTCTTACATCTCCGATAAAATTGTATTTTTTCTTTAAATCAACAAGTCTTTCCTTTAAATATCCACCGAGATTTTTAGCCCTTTCCACAAGCTTTTCCTTTTCCATTATATCAAGAACGGCAAGTGCACCTGCACAGCTTAGAGGATTTCCTCCGAGTGTGGAAGACATCTCACCAGTACCAAGTGAGTTAACTATCTTTGACTCTGTTACTACAGCTGCAATAGGCACTCCGCTTCCTATTCCTTTTCCCAGAGTTACGATGTTCGGTTTTAAGTTCTCATGTTCAAAAGCCCACATTGTTCCGGTTCTCCCGTATGAAGATTGAACTTCATCAAGGATAAAAACAAGATCTCTTTCCTTTGCCCAATTTTCCAGCCTTTTTAGAAAACCATCAGGAGGAAAAATAAAACCCGCTGCTCCCTGATACGGCTCTATTATGAGTGCTCCCAAATCTCCTGTGGATTCCACTTCAATGACTTTATCAAGAAATTTAAGGCAATACATATCACAGTCCGGAAATGTTTTACCAAAAGGACATCTGTAACAGTAAGGATAAGGGGAAAATATTGTCCCGGGGACTGTAGGACCGAATCCTTTTTTAATTTTCTGAGAACCGGCAACGCTCATCGGACCATAGGTTCTTCCGTGAAATCCTCCCCAGAAAGACAGTATTTCAAATTTTCCCGAATATCTTTTTGCCATTCTTATGGCAGCATCCGTTGCTTCCGAACCTGTGGTTACAAAAAAAGCCTTATCAAGATGCGGAGGAAATAGCTCCACCAATCTTTTTGTAAGTAAAATTCTTTCAGGAGTGGGAAAATCAAAAGGGTTTAGAAGTCTATTCGCCTGTTTTGCCAGAGCTTCAGCTAAGGCGGGATGGGCATGACCGACATTGGCCACTAAAACTCCTGATGTCCAATCAATATAGTGTTTTCCGTCAACATCCCAGATCTCTGCGCCTTTGGCATGATCCCAGACCACAGGAGCCTGCCAGTTTAAACATGAGGGTTCATACTTTTTTGAAATTTCCAATAATTCCTTTGTTTTATTCCCCATATTCTTCTCCTAAATATTATTTAAATTATAGAAGAGTTTTTTTGCTTTCTCAGTTATGATTTCCCATTTGCTTTCAGCAATCGCTTTTTTGTCCAGCAAAGCCGAACCTATTCCAACACAACAGGCGCCATTCTTAATAAAATCTGCTGCATTTTCTATGGAAACTCCACCAGTAGGCATAATTTCCACCTGAGGCAAAGGTCCTTTTACATCTTTAAAATACT
>JALVQI010000179.1 GCA_027031485.1 Candidatus Aminicenantota bacterium
CCTTATCCCCTCGAATTCCGTAATGGTGATCCTTCCCATCAGAGACCTAGTTCTTCTCTCACTTCCTTCATCCCCTCCAGGGCTATAGAGTAGAATTCCTCCAGGCTCAGTCCCAGCAAACTTTCGCACATCTTCATCTGCTCCCTGCTGGCGCCCCTTGCGAAGCTCTTCTCCCTGAATCTGCGCATGAGGAATGGAATATCCACTGCATCGAGACTCTTCTCCGGTCTGATGAGGGCTGCCGCCACTATGAATCCGCTTGTGGGGTCGGATACGTAGAGGGCTTTGTCCATAAGGGTCTCGAGGGGAGCTTTCTCGTTGTGGGCGAGTATTGCATGGAGGATTTCCTCATCGTCCAATCCATAATCCCGAAGTATCTGGACTCCCATCTCTGGATGATTCTCCGGGTTCTCGTTGGTGTATTCGTAGTCTATATCGTGCAGGAGTCCAGCCAGCTCCCACCTGTTCTCATCCTCTCCAAAATGCCTTGCAAGCGCCCTCATTATACCGCCCACGGCAATCATGTGCTTGATGAGATTCTGCTTCTTCACGTGTTTCTTCAGAAGATTAAGGGCTTCTTCTCTGGTCATGGAGAAAGTTTAAATCGGATTAATCACTTGTTTCTTCCCGCTTTTTCAGTTCCAACTCTATACGATTTTCTATATCTTTAATTTGTTCTTGCAAATCTTCGGGAAGTTCGCTCAGTCCTTTCAGACGATCCAGAAAATCTTTTAATGTTGGCGTTTTTATATTCTCTATGAATTTTCCGTCCTTTTTCAGGACATCTATCATCCATTTAATTTCTGTATCTATTTTCCTCTCTATTATATTTCGAAAACCTTTTCTTATGATTTTATCTGCTTCTTCAGATAGCACTCCTGATGAGATTAGTTTTTTACCATATAAGTTTAAGATAGGAGAGAGCTCGTAATAACTGGAAATGCATATTAAAAAGTTTCTTAAATCTCTCCAAAATATTAACTGGGTACTTTCATCCAAAGCATTATAAAGCTCATTGTATTTATCAAATGATTTGATTTTTTTATTGTTTCTAATTATACAGCCAGCCCATTTTTTTAATGCATCTGAAAAAGGGTATTTGAGATTAAGGTTTTCTGTTCCTTCAGAAATTAAAATCTGGAGTAAATCAAAAATCATATTTTGCTTCTTTAGGGCTTCTAACCATTGACTCTTGGTTATTTTTTCAAGTCCTATATAGAAATCCTTAAATTGCGAAAATTTCTTTAAAAGAGTAATAAATACATGAAGAATTTTGTTTTTGTTATAGTTGTTATAATTGTTCGGGTTGCTAAGTAATTGTTTAATTATATTTTGTCCGTTAATGGAATAATTCCATTTTGATTTTGAGTAGTGTTCAATTTGCGGATTCCATGCTAATATTGTCATTAAATTCCATGCAACTGTTTTCCAATCATTGTTATTAAAAGATTCGTATAAATAATGGAATGCCCGCCCGTCTTTCGATATCTTCTCCAGAACAGTATTTACAGTTGACTCCATTTCCTGAAGTTGTTTAATATACCAGAGCGCTTCCAAAACTTCCTTCCATTCTTTGAATGTAATAGCGGTATTCCTCGTAAATGTATCGATCCCTTGAATAAAGTTTTCCCAGGGCCAGTTCGGACCTATAACAATCATATAGTTTATAGCTTTAGCCCATCCTTCAGTAATTTTCCTTTGTTTTACATTCTCTATAATAGCATGAATAATTTCTTCTGGCTCTGAAGGAGCGAAGTATTTTATCACTTCTTTGTCAAGATTTTCCAATGCCAGACTTCGTATAATTTCTATATAAACATCTGGAGACCTTTCGATTTGGAAATTTTCTTCTAAAACGGATTGCATATTGGCTTTGAGAAGTCCTTCTACTACATGATATGCACCTTTCGCCCATTCCTGAATATTTGTATTTTTTCTTTTAAATTTAGATTCTCTCTCTTCCATGGGTAGCCCCCTTTAATCGTTCGAAAGCTCCACTTTATTTATCATAGCATCTAAACTGTCCTTAATAATTTCAATTATATGTTTTGCCAGATCTTCACCATTTTTATCTGCGCATTTTTCAAGGAGAATTCTAAGGCCTTTTCCTTCAAAGGGACCAAATTGTTCTATCGGTTTAGATATACTTTCTATTCCTTTACGTGTCGTTTCCCAAATCCTTGGTGTTTCTATTCCAAGACCTTCAAGAGTTATCGGAATCCTTGCCATGATTTCAGGCTGAGTATTACTCCAATCTACAATATTACGAGTGATGATGTCATCTATAAGCTGTTCAAAACCAGGAACTTTAACGAATTGTTCGATAGATTTTGGCTTGCCTGTATATAAAGCCTTTTCTATCCGTTGTCCTATGAGCACTTGAAGAGCCTTATCGGGTGGCACGTTGAAGTAAATAGCAGCAAAATATTTTTGCCATTCATCTTCCTGTATTATAGCCAGAACTTCTTCATCAATAAAGTTTTCTTTGGTTAGGTCTTTTTCTGGTAGTTTTATATTATCTGCATAAAATAGATATGCAGCCTGTATGTGAAGGGGGATATCGTCCTGCCATTGAGAATGCAATGCTCCAAGTTGATTTACAAAAAGTTTAATTTCTCGTGGAGTCAGGGGTCGGTTTTCCGGTAATCCTTTGAGACGAAACAGTCTAATAATGGTTTCGATTTCAGGTTTCCCTTTGTGGTTAGGAAATGCGGTTTCCAGTTGATTTCGTAAGAAATTGCTCCAATCAGAGAGAACTGGAGGTGGCACGTGGAATCGTACCTGAAAGGTTTTTTCTACAAAAGACCGGGAAGTATTATCTTTATCGCTCCATATTTTCGAGAGGGCTTCAGGCGCATAAGGTACAATTAGATAAATGCGGCTCTGCGATTGAGGGGTGCTGGAATCAAAAAATGTGCGCATTGTTGCCCATGCTTTCAAGGCTTCTTCAGTTGGTAATCTATCCAGATTGTCCATGACAATTATTAAACGTCTGCTTCTGTTTAATGCATCATTTAAAAGGTCTTTGAATTTTTGGGCAAATTCTACTGCTGTAGGTTCTGGTGTCCGAGTGGTCGAGGTTTTTTGAATTTCTTTTGTCCTTTGAATAAAGAGACTTAATAATGAGTCAATTTCTGAATTCGTTGCGGAATTTTTTCTTTTTATGAAGAATTTAAGGGTAGCGCATAAAGCAATTAAAGTAGGTACCATTGTAAGGAATAAGCCGAATTTTTTCCAACTTAGGCTAAATTTATCACCCCCCATTGTGGCAAGCGTCATGCCTACGGGAACGAGTCCCAGAGAAATTGCAAGAGCATTACCCCAACCTGTTAATTTCGGGCTTGTAGTAATAGTGGTTTCTTCTCTTTGCCTTGCCAGGAGCTCTTTTTCCCTTTCCCATT
>JALVQI010000180.1 GCA_027031485.1 Candidatus Aminicenantota bacterium
GGATATGGAGCCGGAGGAATTAAGTAAATTAATAAAAGAAAAAAACATAGGAGGTGATGAGATAATGAGGACATTGGGAATGAGATGGTATGAGGAAGGAGTAAAAGAGGGAATGGAGAAAGGAATACAAAAGGGAATACAAGAGGGAATGGAAAAAGGAGAATATGAGAGAGCAAAGAAAGTAGCTAAGAATATGTTGATGAGGGGTCTTGATATTAAGCTTATATCAGAAGTAACAGGTCTAAGTGAGGAGGAGGTGAAGAGGATAAAAGAGGAGGTTAAAGAGGAGATAAAAAATAATTGATTATTGTGGAGTTATAAAAAAATAGATGTCATGAGATTTAAGGGAGGGGTTATATTTTGTGTATGGAAGAATGGAGGGAGTGAAAAGGATAAAGATATAAAACATCAGAAGGAGTGAAAACATTACCGCCATAACAGATAGCTCCGGTAATATAATCGAAAGATACAAATACGATATCTACGGCTCACCTCAAATATTCAATGACACAGGCAACCCTCTCTCCGAATCTCCTATAGGCTCCCACATAACTTTCCAATCAAAATACCACGACACAGAATCAGGCCTTTATTACTATTACCACAGATATTATGACCCAAAAACAGGAAGGTTCATAACAGAAGATCCCATAGGAATATCCGGAGGACTGAACCTTTACAGGTTTGTGAATAATAATCCTGTGAATTATGTTGATCCTTGGGGGCTTTACGGGAGAAATTGGGTTAAAGAACATAATATAGCTGCTGGAAAAGAGATAGATAGTAATACAATTTTGGATGTTGATAAGTATATGCATTTTTTATGGGATGTAGCCAGGTACACTATGGAAGATACATGGAATGACATTAGTGAATTTGACTATTGTCATTTTTGGGAGTGTATAAATAAAGACAGGAGATTAGCAAAAATATTATCTGAATATTTTACTTGGAAAATGGCAGGAGAAATTACTACTACTTTAATTACTTTAACCTTTGCTCCCGAAGCAATCCCGGTTACTCTAAATTATTTATTAATTGCGGATGAATCAATATTAGCTGTTAGGACATCTAAAAAATTAGCTAATTTAATAAACGAATGTAAGAGTGAGAATAAAAGATAAAAAGGAGTAGAAGATGGTTTTGTCCGATAAAGAGAAAATAATCATAATTATCTTTAGTATTATTTTATTTCTAATATACGATCATATTCCCTATATCATATCCAATAATTTGTTTATAGTTGCTATCCTTATTCATATCCTTATAATTGCCTTTTTAATAAGGAAAATAGGCGGAGTGAATGCCTATTTATTAAAAGAAGGAAAATATAAAAAAGCTATTGAAAGATTATTAAAAGGGAATACCAGTTCTAAAGTTAGCCTTAGAAAAAAGTTCTGGATCGCTTCTTTGTATTATCTTCTTGGATATAATTCCAATGCAAAAAAGTATTATGAAGAACTTATGGAAGCTAATTATAAGTTTGGAGCAATGTATTATCTTCCTGTTCTTTTATTTGCCGATGAGAAAGAAATTTCAAAATCTTGGGAGCTTTTAGAGAAAGGAAGAAAATATGAACAAAAGTTTTTTATATTTTTTAAAAAAAGCATTTATATTGAGGCAAAAGCTTGGCTATTTTTTCTCCAAAAAGAAAACGAAAAAGCGACTAAGCTCTATGAAGAACTTTTAAAAAATTATGAAAAACATGGAGCCAATAAAATTAAATGTTGCAATTATCTCTCTAATATAATCTTCTACCACTTCGGCATAATCCTTAAGCACAAAGGTGAATACGAAAAAGCCATCGAATATTTTAAAAAATCAATAAAAGCCGGCGGTCCTGAGAGTATATTTTCCAAAAGATCAGAAGAGGAGATAAGGAAGATTGTGAATGGTGAATTGTGAATGGTGAATCGGAGTTTCTTGTGTTTGGTTCATTGTTTTTAATTTTTACGGGAAATCGTGAATCGGGAATTAATAAAATGATAACTTTCCAATCAAAATACTATGACTCGGAGAGCGGCCTTTATTACTATTACCATAGATACTATGACCCTCTGAGAGGAAGATTTATAACAGAAGATCCCATAGGAATAGCGGGAGGATTGAATCTTTACAGGTTTGTGAATAATAATCCTGTGAACTTTGTGGATCCCTGGGGGCTTATAAATAAAAAATATTATCCGGGGACGGATGAATATGCAAATGAATTGGCAAGATTGATTACAAGAAATGTGGGGCCTATGATACAAACAGAGGATGCTTTTTGTAAATGGATTAATTGTATGGCTGGTTTTAATGTTACCTGTTGTAGAAAGAAACAAGGTATCAGAGGTTATTCTCCCATGGGTAGTTATGCTGGAGGTGAAATATCACATGTTTTATTTAAAACATCAATGAATTATTTGTTAAAAAACTCATCTAATTTAAGGGAGAGTTCCAAGATTGCTGTACATCTTTTGTCAGAAGAAACAGTAATAAGGGTTCTTAAATTTTCAAGTAAAATAGGAAAATTTTCAATGATAGGACTGGCTTTAGCGTGTGCTTTTTTATCTGTTTTATAGAGTATAGAGGAAGCCTATTATGAAAACAATAACAATAAGTATACTAATTGGTGTTTTTGTTGAAATATTATTGTTTTTATATTTTTTTATAAAAAAGAGAATTATAGAACGATTAAAATATTTAAAAAAAGTGATATCTTTATACGAAAGTAAAAAGTATGAAGAAGCTGAAGAATTTTCAAAAAAAGCACTAAAATCGAATCAAAATATCAAAGATATTTATATTTGGTTGGGGAGAATATTTTTAATGTTAGGAAAATTTAAAGAGGCACAAGAAAATTATTTCGTTAGTATTACAATGAAAGCTAATTATAGAGCCCATGATTTGTTTTTCTTGTTTTTTTCCTGTGGAGAGATAAATAAAAATAGCGATAAATTTTTGGAATTCATTGAAGAGTTCAAGAAAATTATTAATAGGGAAAAAGAGTTATCTATGGAACTTAAATGGCCATATTTTAAAGAATGGTTAATTAATCTGATGTATGCCTGGATATACTATAAAAAAGGAATAAAGAATAAAGCGTATGAGTATTTTAAACTCGTAAACAAAGATTTAGAAGAAAATGAAATGTTGTTACAGGCTGATATTTCCAGTACTGCTTTGTATTATTATATGCTCGGAGAATTAAATACTTTTTTTAATAATAAAAAAGAAGCGATAGAATATTTTAAAAAATCTCAGGAGAAAGGAGGGAGAGAAAGTTTTATTTTTAAAAGAGTCCAGAAAAATTTAAGAAAATCACAAAACAATAAAGATAACTTAAACGAAGATTTAATAAACATAGAATATAAAACAAAATGTCCTCTTACGGATATA
>JALVQI010000181.1 GCA_027031485.1 Candidatus Aminicenantota bacterium
CCTTGGGGGCTGTGGTGTATCCCTTGGTTTTCTCTAAAAGGAAAGCCCCAAGATATAGATGTTAAACCTTTAGTATCTATTTCAGTAAAGCCTGTTGCAGTAGAAGGAGTGGTGATTATAGCATGTCAATGGACAAAAAAAACAATATATTTTAAAAAAATACAAATAATTCCAAGAAAATTATGTTACGAAAAGAAAGGTTGTAGGAAAAGAGTATTCTATATAAAGGAAGAAAAGGCCTATACTAATTTTATTACCATAGAAAAATATGAAATAAAAATCACATCGGGGTTTAGATGGTTTTCCGGGAGAGATATAGAAAACGGAGATAGTTATTGCTGTTTTAATCCTTTTACTGGGGGAACTTTTTGTAGTAATTATTAAAAAATAATAAAGATTTGAAAAAATACATAAGGAGGAGGAAATGATAAAAGTTAAAAAAAACAAATTTGATACTAAAATGATAAATTTGATATTTTTATTAGTAATAAGCTTTGTTTCGTGCAAAAAGAATATAGATAAAGAGTTCTTAGGGAAAGTGGAAGATTATTATTTCCCACCTATAAGAATAGAATACACATATATTGATACGAATGTAAATTCCATGTTTGTAAAATATAAAATAAAAATTGAAAAAATTTATAAGATGAAATGGGGATATGTATTATATGAAAAACATATACCCGAATTGAAAGGAGAAGCTCTGAGAGTTTTTAAAAAATCTACAGGAAAAGAAAAACCAATTAACTATATTAAAGCATATATAAATATTGAGAAACAAATTGTATATACTGTAAACACCGATGCTAACTGGGAAAAAGAAGGAAAGAAGTTCATCTTTATTAGAGGACCGCTTTACCAAGGTGCTTTCTGGCGAGGCAAAGTTTATTACGGTAGTTCCATAGGATTTAACAATAAAGGAAAATCTGAAAAGTTGGTGGAAAAAGCTGGAATGCGGTTGAAGTCCAAACAAATTATATTTAAAATTCTAAAAGGAAAAGATGTGAAGTTTGAAAATAAAATATATAAACACATATTAATTAAACTTATAGCTCCCGATATTAAGAAAAACGAATTTGATGGTAGTATTTTTGATTTATCTTTATTAAAAGGTATCGGTTTATATTCTTTTACGGGCTTTAAATTACAAAGTATAAAGAAGTTGTAGGAGGAAAAAAAATAAAAATAAAGCTAATGAACAAACAATTTGTTGAAAGAGTAAAAAAGCATAAGTGGCGGTAGCATGTCTGAGCGAACTGAGAGTGTGATATCCAGCACCAATTTTTTAGAATGAACAATACATTGAAAATGTTTATCAAACGATTTTTTAATTTTAATATTATTTCATTGAATTTTGAAAATAAGTGCTGGACAAGTTCCCGTTCCCAATTCGTTAATATGATGGAGCTAAAGAGAATTGATTCCGCGGGAAAACTTTTAAGAGACAGCATAACAATAAAAGACCCCCTGGGAAGAGATATTCGAAAACGGGAAAAAGAAGAAGAGGATAGAGTATGCGGAGGTTAAAAAACAAAAATATCCTTTAAAAATTCTTGAAGGAGAAGAGGGTAAGATTGAAACTTATATTAAATATAATTCGGATTTCAGGGTGGTTAAGATAGAAAAATATGTAACCGATATAAATTGGCAACCTGACCTCGGAGGGTTTAATTATAAACCTGTAAACGGTGAGTTCAGAATTAAAAGGAAAAACCTCGGAATAACCTATAATGAAGAACATCTTCCAGTAAAGATTACCGACACATGGCTTGAACAAAACTTCACATATAATGATAAAGGACTGATAACAAAATTTGAAGATCATTATAATAAAAGAACAACTCTGTATGAATACAACAGCAAAGGCGATCTTATTAAAATCACCTATCCTGACGGCAGTAAAAAAGAAATGTCTTATGATTCCAGAGGACTTTTAAAGGAGATAATAAGAAATGATGGTACAAGTAAAACAATTATTGAAAGAAACAACAGGGGAGAAATAACCGCGATAACCGACGAAGAGGGAAGAAGATATGAAATCGAGAGAGATATAATGGGCAGGATTATAAAAGAAAGAAGTCCTTCCGGAAGAGAAACAACTTATGAATGGGGCCAGCAGGGATGTTCAAGTTGCGGAGGTTCAGGTGATAAGATAGTAAAAATAACAGATGCCGCGGGAAAAGAGATAAGGTTTGAATACGATGTTTCGGGAAATCTTACAAAAGAGATATATCAGGACGGAACATATTTTGAGAGAAGTTATGATATCGCGGGAAGGTTAATTTCAATGAAAAACAGAAGAGGCCAGGAGATTGATTATCAATATGATTCCGAAGGTAGATTGAAGAAAAAGATAAAACCCGAAGGGGAGATAGAGTTTTATTATGATTCAAGGGACAGGCTTGCGGAGATAAAAGGAATCGGATATGATTATAA
This sequence comes from Candidatus Aminicenantota bacterium, assembly GCA_027031485.1. Taxonomy (GTDB): domain Bacteria; phylum Acidobacteriota; class Aminicenantia; order JAMOAD01; family JAMOAD01; genus JALXDT01. The sequence continues at coordinate 2,437 of JALVQI010000181.1, forward strand.
GTATGAATACGGAGTTGTCGGAGGAAGTAACGCAATGGTTCTAAGAGAAACCGAAAATAACAGCGGTTATTGGAAGACAACAGTTTATGATTATCACGGAACAATGCCTCTTTTGAAAGAGGACAGTTTGGGGTGGCATAAAAGATATTCGTATGCCTGGACTGAAACACCCATAGGATATAATCCCAGAAGGATAAGGTATTCAAAAAGCGGTTCCGGAGGGTTTATTGATCTTTGGTATGATTATGATAAGAACATGAGGATTACAAAAAGATCAGAATTTGAAGGCTCGGAGAGCAGGTATTCATACGATACGAACGGTGAGCTTTCACGAATAAAATGGATTAATCAACACAATGGCACCTCATTAGGCAGTATAGATTTCACAACGGATAGATCAGGGATGATATTATCAACAACAGGTTATACGGAAAAAACCATTGACTACACCCCCGATATCGAAGTAAAAAATGTAAATCATACGCTTCCTCAATCATTTTCAGAACAATATACCTATGACAATAGAGGCAACAGATTAAGCTCCATAACAAACCACTATACCTATAATGACCTCAATCAATTAACAAGCGATGATCTGTTCTCATATACATATGATGAAGACGGAAATCTTACTCAGATAAAGAACAGACTCACCTCGGAGACAAAGAAGTTTTACTATGATTCTGAAAACAGAATGATAAAATACGAACACTATCCGTCCGAAAGTTCCCCGAAGGATACAACGGCCGAATACAACTATGATATATTCGGAAGGAGACTACAAAAGAAGGTAAACGGCACAACCACCAAATTCATATACGACGGAACCTCTATTTCTTATGAGTTAGATTCAAATAACCAACCCAAAATAAAGTACTTTACAGGCTTTAGAACAGATGAATACCTTGGCCATCTGAACTACTCCGAGGTAACCGATTGGGG
>JALVQI010000182.1 GCA_027031485.1 Candidatus Aminicenantota bacterium
GAAGAGACCTGGAACTTTCAATCAGAAAGATTTCCTTATATACATGAATAACAAAGTTTACAACACAGAGGCAAAATGGAAATCTGTTTTAAAAGAACTTACGACATGGCTTGAAAAAACAAAAAAACGAGATCCAGAAAAAAGAAAATTTATCCTTACAATGAGAAATAAAAGGTCAGGAAAAATTATTTTTAAAATAAAAGGTTTTAATAGCTGGCCTTATAGGGTAACTTTAAGAAGTTCCTCACATCCTTTACCATCAATAATTCTTTGCCTTGCAGTAGAAAACACTGAAATTATTTTTGAGTAATCCTTTTTATCTCTTCAAAAACTTCAAGTGCTCTTAACACTGCATCATCCATATTATAGTATTTGTATTCCGCGAGCCTTCCCACTGTAAAAAGATTTTTTATTAAAGAGGCTTCCTTTTTGTATTTCAGGTAGATTTCCTCATTTTTTTTATCAAAAAAGGGATAGTAGGGAATATTAAAATCAGAACCATCTCTCTTATACTCTCCCGGATATTCCCTTGATATCGTTGTTTTCTTTACCTTTTGATTTAGAAAATGCTTATACTCTGTGATGCGGGTAAAATCTTCTTTTCCCGGATAATTAACAACAGCCACAGGTTGAAACTCTTCGGTTGAAATATCCTCAAAATCAAACCTTAGAGATCTATAAGAAAGTCTTCCGAATTTAAAATCAAAAAGATAATCAATTTCTCCCGTAAAAATAATTATTCCGTCAAAATATTTTCCTCTGTAAAAAAACTTCCTTTCTCTTAATTCAAAATCTTCTCTAAAATCCTTTCCTAACATTAATTTTATATTCTTATGATTTAGCATTTTTTCAAAAAGAGAGGAAAAACCTCCGGAGGGAATCCCCTGAAACTTATTATCAAAGTAAGAGTCAGCATAACCGATGTAAACGGGAACTCTTTTTAAGACTCTTTTTGAAAGTGTAAGCGGATTAACACCCCACTGTTTTTTTGAATAGTGTAAAAAAATCTTTTCAAAGACAAATTCTCCGAACTCCTTTAAATCAGGGTTTTTAGTGTTTAAAAGCTCATAGATAGGAACCTTTTTGTTCTTTCCATATCTGTTTAGTAGCACTTTTTTTATTCTCTTTTCTTTTTTCTTCAAAAGTATTTCAATTCCCCTGAAATCAAAAGGTAATGGAATATAAGAATTATCAACTTTAGCAAAAACTTTGTGCCTGTACCCATACCATTCCGTAAATTGAGAGAGATAATTGATTACAGTCTGTGAGTCTGTATGGAAAATATGAGGTCCATACTTGTGGATATATATCCTATTTTCATTCAGATAATCATAAGCATTCCCTCCTGTATGTTCCCTCTTTTCATAAACTAAAACTTTCTCATTCAAAATATTGGCTATTCTCTCTGCGAGAACAGCACCGGAAAAACCTGCCCCGACAACTATGAATTTATATTCATTCAAAGCCGCCTTCCCAAATTCTTCCTTTTAAATTATGCGGACCAGCATCTTCTATTAAGACATCGTAAAATTCTCCGACTTCTCCCCCTTTTATATTTATGATTCTTCCGCTTTCAATTCTCCCGACTGTTTCATCAGAATTTTTTTTGTTTGTACCTTCTGTAAGAGAACGCAAAATTTTTCCTACCTTTTTCAAATTATTTTTTAGCTGAATTTCCTTTTGCAGATTTTGGATATATATTAATCTTTCCGTTTTAACCTTATCAGGAACATCATCTTTAAAATAATAGGCTTTTGTTCCCGGTCTCGGAGAATATTTAAAAGAAAACATATTTTCATACTCAACCTCTTTTAAAACTTCAACTGTTCTCTCAAAATCCTCATCCGTTTCTCCGGGAAAACCCACAATAACATCCGTAGATATTGCAATATCCGGAACTATTTCTTTTATTTTTTCTATTATTTTAAGATATTTTTCAATTGTATATCCTCTGTTCATGTGTTTTAATATTTTATTACTGCCTGCCTGAAAGGGAAGGTGAATTGAATTTAAAATTTGATCATATTTTGCCATAGCCTCCGCTATTCTGAGAGAAAATTTTGCCGGATGGGATGTCAAAAATCTTATCCACGGAATTGAACTGGTTTTAGCTATCTTTTCCAATAATGAAGCAAAATCCATCCCTGTTTCAGGATCTCTGTATGAATCAACATTCTGTCCCAATAACTGTATTTCCTTAAATCCCTGTTCTTCCAAAAATCTTATCTCCTTGAGAATTGAGCTTGAAGGCCTGAACTTTTCCCTTCCCCTTGAAAAAGGAACAACACAGTATGTGCAAAAACTATCACATCCTTCCATTATGGAAACATAGGCTGAGAAATTATTTCTCCTTAAAATCGGTTCAACTTGGATTTCAATCCACTTTTTATAAAATTGAAAATCAGAATAATTTTGCTTTTGTATAGCCTCTTTTATCTTAAAGTATGAATTTGTTCCAAGCATTATATCAACGTATGGGGCTCTTTTTCTTATTTCATCCTTTAAAAGTTGAGAAACACATCCTGTGACAACAATTTTAATTTCTCTTTTTTTCTTTATGCCATTTAGCTTTCCTAAAAAAGAAAATAGTTTTTCCTTTGCTTTCTCTCTAACAGAGCAGGTATTCACAACAACTATGTCAGCACCACTCTCATCTTCAACCGGTGTGTATCCCTCTCCTATTAAAATTCCTGCCATTTTTTCCGAATCATTCACATTCATCTGGCAGCCATAGGTTTTTATGAAAAATTTTTTATTTACCATTTACTCTTATAAGTTCCTCCGCACTTTTTATGACAGCTTCCGATATGTTTGAGCCCGACATCATTCTTGCTACTTCTTTCACCCTTTCTTCTCCTGATAAAAGTTTTATTTTTGCAAATGTCCTTTTATCCTTTTCATATTTATCAACTTTATAATGATTATCAGCAAAAGCGGCAACCTGAGGGAAATGGGTAATACACAAAACCTGAGCCTTTTTTGAGAGCTTTTTAAGCTTTTCCCCCACTTTTTCAGCTGTTTTACCCCCTACTCCACTATCTATTTCATCAAAAATATATGTATCTGTCATTCCGTCAACAAAAACCATCTTTAAACCAAGCATAATTCTTGAAAGCTCACCACCTGAGGCTATTTTGTTTAAAGGTTTCAATTCTTCCCCTATGTTTGCAGAGAATAAAAACCTAACACTTTCGTTTCCATAGGGGCTGAATTTTTCTTGAGTCGGAATAAAATTAACTTTAAATTGAGCATTTTTCATTGCAAGCTCTTCCAATTCCCCTTTAAGTTTTTTTTCTGTTTCACTCGCTGTTTTTTTTCTTCTTTCACTGAGAACAGCAGCAAGCTTTTCA
>JALVQI010000183.1 GCA_027031485.1 Candidatus Aminicenantota bacterium
AACAGATAAAGATTTATGAGGCTATGGGATGGACTCCGCCCGATTTTGGACATCTTTCAATGGTTTTGGGTCCTGACGGTTCACCACTCTCTAAAAGACATGGTGCAACCTCTTTGAATCAGTTTAAATCAATGGGTTATCTTCCGGAAGCTCTTTTGAACTATCTTGCTATGCTTGGCTGGGCTCCTCCTGAGGATAATGAGATTCTTTCAAAAGAGGAACTCATTAAGCTTTTTGATGTAAGAAAGGTTTCAAAATCCGGCGCGATTTTTGATTATTCAAAATTAAACTGGGTCAACAGAAAACACATTGCGGCTCTAAATTCAATTGAAATTATTAAAAGAGCAGAAGATTTTTTAGTAAAAGAGGGATATATTAATTCTCTTAAAGAGCTTGATGAAAAGAGCCTTAAATGGCTTTCCGATGCAGTAGATGGCATTAAAACAAACATTGTAACACTTTTGGATGTACCAGAAGAGCTTAAAATATTTTTTGAGTATTCACATAGCAAAGAGGCTTTTGAGGAGTTAAAAGAAGAAGGAGGAGAGGAAGTCTTAAATTTTATGAAAGAATTTTTTAAAGGAAAAGAACACATTGATATAAAGGATATATACTCATTGATAGGTGAAGCGAAGAAGAAAGGGCTCAAAGGCAAAGCCCTTTTTCATCCGATGAGAATAATTTTTACAGGTAAAAGTTCGGGAATAGAGCTAGATAAATTTTTGGAAATAATGACAAAAACAGAGGAAGTAAGCCTTAAAAAAACTCCGTTATCTTTGAAAAAGAGATTGGAAGAAGCGGAAAAACTTTTGGTTAAATGAATTTTGGTAAAATTTTAGCCGTATTTTTAAAAATTTTTAGTTTTATTGGTGTTCAATATCTTTTCGGTAAAAAAGGCTCATATCCTTATGGTTTACTTTTAAAATTTAACCTTGTGGAAATTACTGTTCTTGTTATAATCTGTGATATATTACAGACCCTGTTTCTTCTATATCTTCTTGAATTATCATTTAATAATATAGGCTTTCTTAAAAAATTAAAGGAAAAGCTCAAAAGCTCTGAGGAGAAAAAATCTAAATTTCATAAAAAACTTTTAAAATGGGGTGATTGGGGATTGTTTTTCATAGCCGCACTTCCCTATGCAGGAGGAGCTATTTCTGGAAGTATTGTTGCTTATTCTCTCGGGATGAAAAAAAAGAAAGCTTTTTTTATTATTATAGCAGGTTGTATTTTAGGCGCACTTATCTTTTATTTAAGCTTTTCCGGAATCTTGATGGTAGTGAATGTAAAATAAAAAAGGGCAGCTTTAAATGCTGCCCTTTAAATTTATAAATCCTCTACACTTGCTATTCTTCCCAAAAGAGCAGAGGCAGTTACTGTAGCAGGGGAGGCAAGATAGGTTTTCCCTTTTCCCTGTTTACCGGGGAAATTCCTGTTTCCGGTTGTTATCTGGATTTCTCCTTCACCGGTTAATCCTATATGTCCTTCGGCACATCCTCCGCATGAAGCATTTGCCACAATAACGCCTGCATCAAAAAGGATTTCAAGAAGCCCGTTTCTTAAAAGTTTTCCATATATATCTCTGGTAGCAGGAACAACACTGAATCTTATCCCTTCCGGAATTTTTCTACCTTTTAAAATATTTGCAACAACTTCAATGTCTTCATATCTGCCATTTGTACATGAGCCGACAAAGGCTGACTCTATTTTAACATCTTTCAAGTCTTTAACATCATAGACATTGTGGGGGTGTGGTGGTGCTGCTACCTGAGGACCTATCCCTTCAACATCTATTTCAATTACCTTTGAATATTTTGCATCAGGGTCAGGTTCCGGTTGATCCTTAATATCAGGATTAAATTTTTTGAGCTCTTCCCTGATCTTATCATTAAAAGGAATAAAGGCTACAATTCCTGCCATCTCTGTTACCATTGAGCATAGTGTTATTCTTCCTGAAAGGGAAAGCTCTTCTACCGCTTCTCCGTAAAATTCAATCGCCTTACCCAAAGCCTCTTTAGTTCCTAATTTTTTCAAAATATAAAGTGTTAAATCCTTGGGAAGGGCACTTTTTGATGGTTTGCCTTTTACAATCACCTTAATTGTTTCAGGGACTTCAAACCATGTTCTTCCTGTCTTAAAAGCATAGGCTATGTCAATATCTCCCATACCCTGACCAAAGGCTCCTATTGCTCCTAAGATGTTGTAATGGGAATCTGTTCCGACTGCTATATCACCCGGACCGACTTTCCCCTCTTCAAGCAGCACATGAGTTCCTATTCCACTATCAACATCATAAACTTTAATATTGTGTTTTTTTGCAAAATTTCTGCATATCTCCTGATTGATTGCATATTTTATGTTTTTCGCAGGAGCAACTAAATCAAAAGTGAAAAATGTTTTATCAGGTTTTGCAATGGGAGAATCTCCGTACTCTCTCTCATAATTTTTTACTACATTGGGGCCCCCGAAATCTCTTGCAGATATGACATCAAGCTCAATCCACACAATTTTCCCCGGCTCAACCTCCTCGGAGGAGTGAGCCTGAATGATTTTTTCTATTATTGTTTTACCCATTTTAACCTCTTATTTTTCTTGCAATTTCTTCTGCCATTTCAAGGGTTGTATTGCTTCCTCCCATATCATATGTTCTTACCTTTTCCTCTTCAATAACCTCAGCTACCGCATCCTCTATGGCTTTTACCTTATCCTTTTCTCCCAAAAAGTCAAGCATTATTTTGGATGCTAATATTGCAGCTGTTGGATTCACCTTATACTGTCCTGCGTATTTAGGTGCTGAACCATGGGTTGGTTCAAATACTCCGAAATTCTTGCTCATATTTCCGCTTGCTGCAAAACCCAAGCCTCCGACAAGTTGAGCTGCAAGGTCAGAGATTATGTCTCCGAAAAGATTTTCGGCAACCAATACATCGTACTTTTCAGGATTTTTTACAAGCCACATTGCCATAGCATCAATATTTGCTTCTCCGTATTCTATATCAGGATACTCTTTTGCCATCTCTCTTGCAATTCTTATCATAAGGCCTCCGGTTTCTCTTAAAACATTAGGTTTTTCAACAACAGTTACGGATTTTCTTCCATTCTTTTTTGCATACTCAAATGCAGCTCTTACTATTCTTTCGCAACCTTTTTTTGTCATAATTCTTGTGGAAATAGCTATTTCATCCGCAGGAACATCTTTGAACTTTGCCATCTTTTTATGATTTTCAAGAAGGACATTTCTTACATCATCAGGCAGAGGGTAAAATTCCACACCTGCATACATTCCCTCTGTATTTTCTCTGAAAACAACAAGGTCAATCCCCTCTTTAAGATTTAAAGGATTTCCTTTGTAAGATTTGCAGGGTCTCATGTTTGTATAGAGGTCGAACTCCTGTCTTAATCTTACTATGGGGCTGAAATACACATATCCTTTTCCCTGAAGGGATGGGTCAAGTTCCTTTTGAGCTTCATCTTTTGGTTTTGATGTGATTGCTCCGAAAAGGGCAGCGTCGGAATTTTTCAAAAGTTCAATTGTTCTGTCAGGCAGAGGATTTCCCTCCTTTTTCCAGAACTCCCATCCTATGTCTCCGTAAGTATAGTCAGCGCTAAAACCGACTGCGTCAAGCACTTTCATTGCTGCTTCTATAACCTCTTTTCCAACCCCGTCACCGGGTAATACTGCGATTTTAAAATTTGCCATTATTTACCTCCGGAATTTTTTAGTCTATTATTTTATCTTAAAAAATGGAAAAATAAAATAAGAATTTAATTTAAAATTTATTTGCTTTATAAATTAATAATTTATATAAATTTTAATTTTAGTGGTATTAACGGAATTAGAGGAGTTGTTATTTGAATTTTATTGTATATCTATACGGTTTTAACCTTTCTTCTGCAAGCCTAACATACTTCTCATTTATTTCAAAACCAATAAATTTTCTGTTACTTCTTAAAGCAGCAATAGCTGTAGTGCCACTTCCCATAAAAGGATCAAGTATAATATCAGATGTGAAAGAATAAAGTTGTATTAATCTATATGGTAATTCAATTGGAAAAGGTGCAGGATGTCCTATTTTTTTCGCTGACACTGCTTTTATTGTCCATATGGATTTTGTCCATTCTAAAAATTCTTTTTTTGAGATTGTACTTTTTTTATTTTTCTTTTCTTCTTTACTTAAATTTCTTTTATAACTTCCTTTTGAAAACACTAAGATATATTCATGAATATCCCTTAAAATTGGATTTGAAGCGCTCATCCAACTTCCCCAAGCTGTTGACGGGCTTGCACTTGATGCTTTGTTCCATATAATTTCCCCGCGCATATAGAATCCTATTTCAATCATTATTTGTGAAATATAATCTGATAAAGGGATATAAGGTTTACGACCAACATTGGCTATATTAATGCAAGCTCTCCCCCCATTTATTAAAACTCTATATGTTTCCTTGAAAACATTTTTCAATAATTCTATGTATTCTTCTAAGGACAAGTCTTGATCATATTCTTTAGAAACATTATAAGGAGGAGATGTTATCATAAGATGAATAGAATTGTCTGGTATCATTGACATATTTTCTGCTGAACCAAGAATTATTCTGTTTTGTAATTCATCTGGTAATTTGTTTGTTATTGAATTGACTTCTGTTGTTTTGTTTATTTCTCTGTATAATTTTGAATTATAAAAATCGCTTGAATCATGATTGATTCTCCCTTTTGTTCCGAAAGGGCTTGTCTTTGTACCTGTTATTTTAGTACCTTTCATCGCTTTTAACTTTGTATTAATTTTAAAAATTTTTCAGCTTTTAGAACATCACTTTTTTCTTGTGATGAAATTTTAATTATTTGCCCTAATTTTTTCATTGACAGCATTGACGAAAAGAAATTCAAATCTGATTTGATAATACTACTAATAAATTCAGAAAGTTTATTATAATCATTGAATGTCTGAAACCCTTTTTGTTTAGTTTCTTTTATATAGTTTTCTGCTGAATCTGGGTATAATGAAAAAAATCCTTGAATAATCCCAGATTGTTTTAAGAGATCTACTTTGTTCTCATAGCTTTTAGTAATAGGGCTGTTCCCGACTATAAGGATTGGTATTTTTGAAGATCCTTTTCCTGAAACTCTTATATTTATGGCTTTGCCAATAGCCTTTAACATAGAATCAGAACGAAGTAGTGAAGGATTACCTTTATGTGTGGTATGGTTACCGATAAAAACCACTTTGTTGTTTTCTAATTTGTAGTTATTTAAAATACTCATTTTAATTTCAAAAATTAATTTTATGTTTTCTGGCTTTTGGTTTTTTTCGTTTGTGATACAAAAAGCCAGATCTGCAGGACTTTTTTTTGTTAATCCTAATTCCGGACAAACAACATTATTAATAGCAAATAACTTAAATTTCTTTGCTATGGGTTTAAAAAAATGCTGACACCATTTTTCAGTATATTTTCCAATTAAAGAGTTTCTACTTTGTAATGTTTGTCCTTCTGTACTTTTCTCTTTCGGAACATATGCGAAATATCCCTCTTTAAGATGATAGAATAAATGCTCAGGGGGAACTCCATTTTTTAGTTGTTCTATAAAAAAATTTTTTTCTGTGTTTTTATCCCAAAATTTCATTTTTAATTTTAAAAAGGTCATAAATTATCAAAACTTTACTCAGAGGGATTGTATATATAATGTTTATTTTCTTGTCTTTAATTCCCTTTTTGTAGAAATAAAAAAATTCATTTTTAAATGTCCTTTTCATTATTAATTTTAATATAATATGAATGTCTCTAAATGTCAACCTTTCACAATTTCCTTCAAAAATCTGTTTTATCACCATTAATTTTTCTCAATATGGATTTTACTCTCGAATTTGCCATAAAAAGTTATTGATTTATTGACATGAAAAGGATTAATATCTACAATAATAATATAAAAATGAAGTATATAGAAGATATTAAAAAAGAGTTTGAGAAACACAAAGATGATAAAAATGCTGTCGGCCAGAAAGCATATATGTTAAACAAATTTGATTTTTATGGTATCAAAGCTCCCTTGAGAAGAGAGATTCAAAAGCCTTTTTTTAAAAAAGAAAATCTCCCGCCAAAAGAAGAACTGGAAACAATCATCAAAGAATTGTGGGAAAAGTCTCAGAGAGAATTTCAGTATTTTGGGGTTGAACTATTTTTAAAATATATTAAAGAACTTGAAGAAAATGATATTAAGCTTTTTGAGTTTATGATTACAAATAAATCATGGTGGGATACTGTTGACCTTATTGCTGCAAAGCTCGTTGGGGAGTATTTCAAAAAATTTCCCGGGAAGATAAAAACTTATGTTGAAAAATGGATAAATTCCGGGAATATCTGGCTTCAGAGGACTGCAATTCTCTTTCAGCTTCACTATAAAGAAAAAACGGACACAGAGCTTCTCTCATCAATAATAAAGTCTCTTTCAGGCTCAAATGAATTTTTTATAAATAAAGCCATAGGCTGGATTTTAAGAAATTATTCAAAAACCGATCCTTCCTGGGTTATTGATTTTGTAAAGAATAATCCGCTCGACAAACTAAGTATAAAAGAGGCATTAAGATTGATAAAAGATAGAAGATAGAGAAAGAAAATATATTTAATCAGCTTGAAATCTCTTTATTGAAAAACAGACCTTTTTCCTTTGAAATCAAATAAACGGAAAAGATTAATAAGATTATTGTCTGTATTATTTTACTATCCGGGTGTGTGGCAAAGATTTCATTAAAGTATCCTGCTGTAATATGAAAAATTATGGCAACCAGAATACTCCTGTTAGTTTTATAATAGAGCCAGTTCATGATTATAATGAAAGGAAAGATGCTTATCAGAAAATTAAGGCTATGCAACCATCCGGTGGAGACAAGATTACTCTGATAATAATCTTTAATAAAGGAAAGAGGAATATGCCAGATTCCCCAGTAAAAGGCAAAGATTATTGATGTGTTAAACAGATTAAATCTGGAGCGGAGACTATCGGTACCATACGTATGCCATGCCAATTCCTCTAACACGGGAGCAATTATTAATAAAAACCACACGGGAAAAACACCGGAGGTAAAAGTAAAGTGTCCTGTTATTTTAAACTGGGATACACTGTAGCCGAATAAAAGCGAGATAGCATGAGCAAGTAAGATACTACCTAACATCAGAAAAAATGTTAAAAACAAATAGATGGATTTTATTGATTTTATATTAAAGAATCTTTCAATAATATCTCTTCTCAAATTCACATCCTTTTTTATCAACATAAAAGCGATTAGCATGGGACTTAGCAAGCCAATGAAACCGAAAAAGCTTGAAAAAAGTGGGTTTAAAGCACCGGAATTGAGATGGCTAAAATATGCTGCAATTCCCCAGAAAAACCACGGGAAAAAGGTGGCAAGACTATAAAAAATTACGGGATGTCTGTATTCTTTTATTAAATTATTCATATCCTTTGTATTCCTCCTGTAAAGTATGAAGTTTTTCAAATCATTGTTTTGTCACAAAAGATGAGTTAACTGTATTACTATTTTTTGAGCTTGAGCTTTTACGGAAATCAATATTAAAATCAATGATATGTTTTTTTATTATTAACAAAATGTTATCAGCTCATTCCGGAATAGGTACCGAAGGGTCTATTTTTCTGTTTTTCATAAATTCATACATTCTTAATATTCTTTTCTTATCAATCCCTGTGGTTTCCGCCAGATACAGAAAATCCTCCTTTGAGTAAATATTTCCGAAAACCTGAGGTTTGTACTTACCGTATTTCAGAAAATATTCCTTTCCGAAAACATTTACCACTTTTTTAGCAAAACCAGGATTGCTTATGTAATAAAGAGAAAGAGTGAAAAGGTTTCTAAATGAGTTTTCCCATCTGAGCTGATAAAGAGTTTTCAATCCTTTTATCTTGCTGAGATGATACCATAAATTAAATCCTCCGAATTCATGCGGGTGTGACCAGACGACTGCTTTTCCTGAAATATTCAATTTTGTAATTTTTTCCGCCTGTGCATAGAAATCGTATGAAGGTTTCCATAGCTCTTTATTGTTATTATAAAGCAATTTAGCTAAAATCGTAGCGGAAAAAGTCGCCCACCCTTCCTCTTCAGGCCCGGGCAACCATTTATGATAAGGAATAACTCCGAAAAGATGGCTGTATTCATGCAAAACGGCATTTACAGGATCGGGAAAATGAGGAGATAATTTATCATTATTTAAAAAGTTTTGATCCATACAATTTTTTATATATTTTTTGCTTATTATCCGTCCTATAATTTTATCCGGAAACTCCGCATGAAAGCCACCCGGTCCGATTCCCGTAATCACCAGTTCCCTTACATGAGGTGAAACTCCCAGCTCTTTTTTGCTGATTTTATTTGCAAAATCTATAACACGGGCTAAGTTTAATGAAATCTCCCTGAGATATTTATATCTGTATTTAACCGTTATATCATTGTATTTATCCGTGAAAAAACTCTGTTCATTCTTTTTTTCAATGATTTCATTTTTTGCTTCGGGAGGCAACAGCCCGGGAAATACATAATTGAGAAAGAGTGCTAAAACAAAAGGAGTCAACCCGACTATGATTTTTGTTTTTATTTTCCATTGCTTGTAAATACAGAGTGTCACAATAAAGGTGGCGATAGTTGGTAGGAAAATAGTGAAAAAGCTTACGGAAAGTCCGTTGAAAATAAAAAAAACAATAAATACGCTAACTATTGATACTGCTATCAATGTTTCAACTGGCATCTTTCTGTAGCTTTTTCTCAATCCTACTGCGAGGAATATAGTGGATAAGCCTATGCTATTTACCAATGTCAATAAAACATAGGTGGAAGTTGAAGCACCGAAGCTATCCTGTAGATAAGCAATGGATGCAATGGCAAGGAATAAGATTACCATTCTCAAAAACCTGTTCTTGATATTTAAACTATCTGCAAAAATATTTATGGCAAGGAATGAAATAATAAGTAGAATGAATCTTAAAACAAGTGGTATACTGAATTCAAATGATATGAATGTTTTCTGAATATAGTTGCTTAAAAAAATTCCCGTGATTACCGGCGTTAGTATTATAATGAAGGACAATAGAAGAGGTTTTGGCATTTTTAAAAAATCCAATTCTAACTTTTTCCCTCTATCCCGGAGAGCTAAAATTACAAGTAGTGGTATGAGAAAATCAATTAAAGAAGGAATAACCAGCATTCCCCTCCCGTTAAAGTTTCTTGGTGATAGGTAGAACAGAGGGTCATAGTTAATAAATAAAATATTAATGATTCGAAGGATGATAATTGAAAATAAAACCATTAAAATCTTTTTTCTCATTATATTTTCTCCTCAGTTAGTTGTTTAATAGCCAATTAAAATTTTACCCGCAATACCAATACCGATACCAAGGATTGCGGACATAAAAGTAATGGGAATGATTGCTTTTTTGTCTTCCGAAGCAACAATAAATAATATTGGTACTGCTGAAATCTCGGCAATAATCAAACCCTTCAACCATGGCGCAATATTCCATGAGACAAAAGGAATAATCAAACCTAAAACAACCCAATGTGTGAATGCCGAAAGATTCGCTTCTCTTTTCATCTTCTGAATTATCATGGGAATAACATCTATTATTCCTGCTACCACTCCTATTAAAAGAGCAATTAATATTTTATCCATTATCTCCCTCCTTATATTGTCTTTTTAAACTGTTAAAAATTCTTTAAACCTCCTTTCTTTATTTTCTAAAAAATACTTTTACCACATAAAATAAAATCTGTCAAAAAATTTCTTCCCTCCCCAGTAGTGTCCGGAAAAAAACAGAGGATTGGGACACCTCCGCGTGAAGATGTATAATATACAAGTATTTACAAAAAAATCCACACAGGAGGTGTCCCATGGGATATCAAGATACAATGTTATCACA
>JALVQI010000184.1 GCA_027031485.1 Candidatus Aminicenantota bacterium
AAGCCTGTAAAATCTGGCTCATATATACGAAATCCTCAAGAAGTACAGGAATATCAAAATATTCTTTCATATATTTTTTTATGATTTTCAAACCGATCGGATGCTTTTCATGGGCTTTTATGATTTCGGAGTTTAATGTTCTGTCCTCTTTCTTGGTAAATTCTTTTATTGTTTTGATATCAGGGAAGGATTGAAACCCGAACTCACTTACAAATCTTCCGATTTTCTCTTTTTTTGTGAAAATCTCAAAAGGTTCCTGCCCGTGCCATACTCCCCAGTAATGGACATCACCTTTTGTATTCAATCTTTTTTCTCCCCAGTTTGTAAGAGGGGAGGTATGGATATAGGGTCTGTTGCCATCATATTTTTTTACCAATTCAGGTAATAGGTTTAAAAAAAGTTTATTATAATCATTAATAATCTTTTTCTTGTTTTCATTGGAATACATTCTCTGCCAGCCCCAATGCTCCCACCCTTCAAATATCTCATTGTTGCCGCACCATAGAGCAAGTGAGGGATGATTCCTCAATCTTTTTATATTGTAAATAGCCTCCGTTTTTACATTGTCAAGAAAATTTTTATCAGCAGGATAGAGTGCACCGGCAAACATAAAATCCTGCCACACCAGGATCCCGTATTTATCACATAGTTCGTAAAAAATATCTTTCTCATAAAGTCCGCCTCCCCAAACCCTTAACATATTGATATTTGATTTAACAGCATCTTTTATCAATTTTTCATATTGTTTTCTTTTGATCCTTGACAGAAAAACATCCTGAGGGATATAGTTTGCTCCCATAATAAAAACAGGAATGTCATTGATTTTAAAGTAAAAACTCTCCCCCACTTTATCCTTTTCTCTTATAAGTTTAAGCTCTCTTATGCCGATCTTTTTTGACCATTCTCCTCTTATCCTGTTTCCCTGAATAAGTTTTGCCTTAAAATCGTACAGATATGGTTCTCCCATATTATGGGGCCACCAGAGTTTCGGTTTTAGGAGTATATAATTTATTGTAATTTTGTTATCTCCTTTTTTCAGGAGGATATTTTTTTTGATCTTAAATTTCTCTTTATTATTTGACAGCACTAATTTTGCTTTTTGATTTTTAGTTGAAATTATGTCAAAGACAAAGTCCAAGTTTGCATACTCTCTTTTAATCTCCTTTTGAACTACCATTACATCTTTGAGCCTTAAATTATTCCAGCTCTCAATATACACGGGCTTCCATATTCCCATTGTTATATAGACCGGAGCCCAATCCCAGCCGAATTGATAGGCTGGTTTTCTGACAAAAATATAATCTGCAGTCGGTTTCCCGTAAGGGTATTCAGATTTTTTTTCTTTTATTATCTTAAGAGGGGATGTGAATAAAATTCTTAATCTGTTTTCCCTTTTTAATATACCTTTAACATTCACTCTCCACTCTCTGAAAAAATTATCAGCCTTCAAAATCTTTATTTTATTTAAAAAAACCTCTGCGAAAGTATCAAGTCCCTTAAATACTATTTCAATATTCTCTTTTTTCAAAATCTCTTCAGGTATGGAAAATTCTGTTAAATATTCCCAATCCTTTTCTCCGATCCATCGATTCTTTTCCTCATTATCCCGGTAAAAGGGATCATTTATAATGCCTGCCCTGTAAAGATTTAGCTGGACACTTCCGGGTATTTCTGCTTTTATTAACTCTTTACTCCCCTTTTCCCTTAAAAACCATTGAAAAATGCAAAGATCCTTTCTTTCATCACCAATTTTATTTTCTTTATAGTAAGAATGGGAGTAGAAAGGAATAAAGGCAATTATTAACACATAAAAAAATAAGCTTTTTCTTTTTATCATTGACATTAAATAATTATTGAAAATAATAAAGGAGAGTTAGTTAGAAGTCAAGAGTACACTCTGCGTCAAAAGTTATGTGTAAAGGATAAGTTTTTTATATTTATGTTCTCTTCATTGAGAAAGAATTTTAGACCTTTTTCTTTTTTAATTTTTCCCACTTTTATAAAGCCCTCATTAAAAAACTTTTCATCATCTTCAGGAGCTACAACAATTAATTCATACTCTTCCCCGCTGTTTAGAATAAAATCATAATAATTCAAACCTTCTTCTTCTGCTATTTTTTCAAGATAAGGATCTCTTTGAATTTTTTCAAGATAAATCTCTGCCCCTGCTTTAGAGGATTTAAGGATGTGAGTTAAATCCTGATAAAAACCGTCGGAAATATCAATTAATGCGTCTACTCTTACCTGTTTTAAAAAACTTATAAGGTCAAGACGGTTGTTACCCCTTAAAAATCTATCTCTTGCCTTTTCGTTTTTTATATCCCCTCTTTTTACAAATTCATATAAACCTGCTCTTGAATAACCAATTTCTCCTGAAAGATAGATTATGTCATTCTCCTTAGCTCCGTCTCTTGTAATATACCTCCTGGTTTTTCCAATAACTGTCATGGAAAGTGAAAGATTCTCTCCTTTCACAATATCTCCACCTAAAAGTAAAGCATCGTATTGTTTTAGCTTCTCCTTTATTTCATTCAAAAGTAGTTTAATCTCTTTTTCTTTCATCCCCTCTTTTAAACAGAGACCTAAAAGAGCGAAGAGGGGAGTTGCTCCGATAGCTGCGATATCACTTAAATTGGCATTAACCAATTTTTCCCCTAAAAAATTCAGTGGGTAATTTTCCAGAATAAAATGTGTTTTCTCTACCATTAGATCTTTTGTAAAAACAAGATATTTGTCTCCATCCTTAATGACCGCTGAATCATCTCCGATGGGTAGTTCAACATCGGATTTAAAATCTTTTTTTATATATTCAATTAATTCCCACTCATTCATCAAACATTAAATCTAATATGTACAATATCTCCATCTTTCACTTCATAATCCTTTCCCTCTAATCTCAAAAGAGCTTCTTCCTTGGCTTTTTTGAAACCTCCCACTTTAACAAAATCCTCCCAAAAAATAACCTCTGCTCTGATAAAGCCTTTTTGAAGATCTGTATGGATTTTACCGGCAGCTTCATAGGCTGTATCTCCTTTCTTTATTGTCCATGCTCTAACTTCATCTTCACCAACAGTGAAAAAAGAGATAAGATTCATGAGTTTATAGCTTTCTCTGATAAATTTATCCCTTATGGATTCCTCAATCCCATACTCTTTTAAGAAAATTTTCCTCTCCTCTTTATCAAGATCCATTATCTCTTCCTCTATCTTTCCGTAAAAAGAAAGGATTAGTTGATTCTCTCTTTCCTCCCTTATAGGTTCCTTACCTTCATCAAGGTTTATTAGGTGTATTATTGGCTTTTGAGATAAAAATTGAAATCCCCT
>JALVQI010000185.1 GCA_027031485.1 Candidatus Aminicenantota bacterium
TTATCATGGTAAAGCTGAATTCTGAAATATTCCTTTCCCTTTAAAACAGCTTTTTTTACCCCCTTAAATGGTTTTTTGCAAGGTTTTAAAACCGCCATTTCCTTTAACACTAAATTTCCTCTTTTATAGAGATAGAAATAGTAAGTGCCATCCTCTTCCTGTTTTACTTTTACTTTGTAAATTCCTTTGTTGTATGTTTTATCTTTGTGAACAAACTGAGGGAAGTAGATATTGCCCAAATTCCTTTCATAGGAAAAGAGGAAAAAACTTAAAACAAACATTAATATTATTAATATTACTATTCTTTTCATTAGCCTTGCCTCCTTCTAACCATTTTTCTTTTTAATATGAGCTCTTCTATTAAATCTTCTTGTTTCTTCATAGGTATTATCAAACGCAGGTCTTTCTTCCCCATAGCTTATTATTTCTATTCTTGAAGGGTCAATTCCATTACTAACAAGAAAATCTTTTACTGCCTGAGCTCTCTTTTCTCCCAAAGCAAGATTATAAGCATTTGTTCCGATATTACATGTATGTCCTTCAACTATTATTTTTACATCCTTTCTCTCCTTTAATTTTTCAACCTCTTTTGAAAGAATAGCCTTTGCTTCATCGGTCAATTCATAACTATCAAAGGCGAAATAAGTGTCTTTAAAAACAAGTGGAGTTAGGACTGGTTTGACAACCTCTTTTTTAACAACTTCTTTTTTAACCTCAGGTTTGGGTTTTACAGGTTCAACAACCTTTTTCTTTATCTCTTCGGGAACAGAGGTATAGACAATTGAAACAGCTCCTCCCTGTGTACTTGGCAAACTATCATTAAACATCAGATTCTTCTTGTAAGCAAGATTTACTTTTACTCTTTCGCTAATCAAAAATTGAAACCCTACTGAAAGATCCAGATTGTTCTTCTGGCCTGCATCTGAATTGAGATAGCCTGTATAGTAAAGTTCACCTATTCCATAGACTCTGTCTGCAAGTCTTAGTTTTCCTCCAGCTCCGGCGAGCAGCTCATCGCTTAAAATTTCATTCCCTGCAGGTTCCACAAATGATGAGAGATTTGTTGTCATAAAATTTGAATATTCAGATTTATCAATTCTTCCGTTATGTTTATAACCTAAATTCACAGTAACAATTCCTTTTTTGCTTTGATTTGTTGAAATGATCAAATTACCTCCGAAAGCGGGCTTTGTGGTTGTAGTCGCAGTTTCCCTGGAAGAAAGAGGCATTTCAACAAAACCTCTTATAGCAAAATTTTTCGAAATTGAAAATTTCATACCCAGATCTGCATACCCTGGTCCCTGGTAAAATGGGGAATGAGCATATGGAGTTCCATTGTAATAAGTGTCATTAAGATTATCGGGGTCAACTCTTCTCCAGAAATTTAATCTTGCGCCAATTTCAAGATTATTGGATAACCCATAACCAAAACTGACATAGAAATCATTGATATCAATGTCCTGCTTCTCTCTGTCTAAATTATCAAGTCCAAGGGTAAAAAGATAATTTCCGGCTCCAACTGAATTGGCATAAAACAGATGAAAAAGTCCTGAATTACCATATTCGGAAGCCATTAAAGCAAAAGGAATCACCAACATTAAAACAACAAAAAAAACTATACTTCTCCTCATCCTTCACCTCATATTATTAATTTCAGAAAAATTATACTCTCTTTTATCTTATTTTTCAATAAATAGAGATGAGTTTAAAAAATATTCTTTCAAAAATTGAGATGTTTATAAAATTTTAACTGAAATAAAAAAAGCCCTGTTTTTTATAAACAGGGCTTTTATAAAGATAGTTCTTTATAGCTTGACTACATTTGCCGCGTAATCACCTTTTTCATTATGACGAATTTCGAACTCAACACTCTGTCCTTCATCCAATGACTTAAAACCATCTTCTCTGATTTCACTGTGGTGAACAAAGATGTCATTGCCTTCTTCTGTTTGAATAAAGCCATAACCTTTTCTTGCGTCAAACCACTTAACGATTCCTTTGGTCATCGTGCATTACCTCCGTAAAAATTTTAGAAGTAAGTTAAGTTAAATTTTCAAGGGGGGAAGAAGTAAATCTTTCTGACTTGATAAATTACACTTCACTAATCTAATAATATTTTATTATACACTAAAAATAAAGAAAAGTCAAAAACAAGGAGCACTTTTCGTTCCACTTATATTTGAAAATAATTAAAGAATTAAACACTAATATTTCATTTTTTTAATAATCTAAAGATAAATCTTAGAAAAATCTTCAAAAAGGATATTTATATAGTCTTTTGCTATGAAGATAAGAAAAAACCTTATATCCTTTTTTAGAAAAGAAATAAAAGGTTTGTTTTTTAAGAAAAGCTGTATTAAAATAGGGTATTTATACTCTTATGGAAGGTGAGAAAATGGGAAAAGAAAAGGATCTCTCTTATAATTTTAAAACCGTTGAAGAAAAGTGGCAAAAAATCTGGGAAGAAGAAAAAACATTTGAAGCTAAAGAGGATAGCTCAAAACCAAAGTATTATTGTCTTGAAATGTTTCCCTATCCTTCGGGCAAAATTCATATGGGGCATGTCAGAAATTATTCCATCGGAGATGTTATAGCAAGATTTAAAAAGATGGAGGGATACTCGGTCTTACACCCAATTGGTTGGGATGCTTTGGGACTTCCCGCGGAAAATGCAGCTATTAAAAGAGGCCTGCATCCCGAGAAGTGGACAAGGGAAAATATAGAGTATATGAAGGGACAATTAAAGAGATTGGGATTTTCCTATGATTGGAGCAGAGAGGTAGCCACATGTGATGAGGAGTATTACAGATGGAATCAATGGCTTTTCCTTAAAATGCTTGAAAAGGGAAAAGCTTACAAAAAAAAGAGCTGGGTTAACTGGTGTCCTTCCTGTAACACTGTCCTTGCAAATGAACAGGTCATTGACGGAAAGTGCTGGAGATGTGGGACTGAAGTTGAGCAAAAAGAGCTCTCGCAGTGGTTTTTGAAAATAACGGATTATGCAGAGGAACTTTTGGAGGGGCATAAAGAGCTTAAAAGATGGCCGGAAAAGGTTCTTTTAATGCAGAAAAATTGGATAGGAAAGAGCAAGGGGAGTGAAGTAATTTTTCATTCGGAAGATCTTAACTATGATATTCCCATATTTACCACAAGAATTGATACTATATACGGAGCTACCTTTCTGGCGATATCGGCCATGCATCCTCTTGTGGGAGAAATCCTTAAAAAAGCCGAAAATAAAGATGAAATAAAAAAATGGGTGGATGATGTTGTAAGAGAGTTAAAGTTTAAAAAGGATGAAGAACCTGAAAAGAAAGGTATTTTCTCAGGATTTTATGCAATAAATCCGTACAATAATGAAAAGGTTCAGATCTGGATAACAAATTATGTTCTTATGGAGTACGGAACAGGAGCAATTATGGCAGTTCCCGCCCACGATGAGAGAGATTTTGAATTTGCAAAAAAATATAATATTCCGATAAAGGTAGTTATTGTACCTGAAAAAGATAAAATAATTAAAGCCGAAGAGCTTGAAGAGGCATACACAGAAAAGGGATATCTGATAAACTCGGGCCCCTTTACTGGAATGAATTTTGAAGAAGCTTACAAAGCTATGAATGAATATGCAAAAGAGAATGGCTTCGGAGGAGAAAAGGTCAATTACAGATTAAGAGATTGGGGAATTTCAAGACAGCGTTACTGGGGGACACCTATTCCTGTGATTAATTGCCCGAAGTGCGGTGTGGTTCCCGTAAAAGAGGAGGATCTTCCCGTAAAACTTCCGGTTGACATAGAGTTTAAAGGTATAAAGGGTAATCCTCTTGATAAATCCGAAAGTTTTACAAAGGTTAAGTGTCCTGTGTGCGGAGGAGAAGCAAGGAGAGAAACAGACACAATGGATACATTTTTTGATTCCTCATGGTATTTTTTAAGATACACCTCTCCCGAGGAAGATAAGGCAATGTTTGATAAGGAAAAGGCAAAGTACTGGATGCCCGTTGACATATACATAGGTGGAGTCGAGCATGCAATCCTACACCTTATATATTCAAGATTTTTCACAAAATTCATCAGAGATCTGGGGTTAACAGATATTAATGAACCTTTCCCTCATCTCTTAACCCAGGGTATGGTGACCAAGGATGGTTCGGCTATGTCCAAATCAAAGGGGAATGTTGTTGATCCGGATGATATGATTAAAAAGTATGGAGCTGATACTGTAAGACTTTTTATGCTTTTTACAGCTCCTCCGGAAAAAGACCTTGAATGGAGTGAAAGCGGAATAGAGGGGAGTTTCAGATTTGTAAATAAAATATGGAAACTTGTTACCTCCAATCTTGATGTTTTTGAACTTGAAGGTGAATCAGAAAAATACATTGAGGTTAAAAGAAAAATCCATCAGACAATTAAGAAGGTGACGGAGGATCTTGGAGATAGATATCATTTTAATACTGCAATAGCTTCCATTATGGAATTATACAATACCCTTAGTGCTAAACTTAATGATCTTCAATCTGATGATGATGGAAAGAAAATTCTAAGAGAGGCTCTTGAAGCTATCTTAAAACTGATGTCTCCATTTACTCCTCATTTTACAGAGGAGCTCTGGGAGATTACAGGACATAAAACAAGGCTTTTAGATTCTGAATGGCCGAAATACAATGAAAAATATCTGGTAGCCGATAGTTTCACTCTTGTTGTCCAGATAAACGGAAAGGTCAGAGCAAGAATGGAGATGGATAGGGGAATGGAAGAGGAAGAGATTAAGAAAATAGTTCTCTCAGACAATAAGGTTAAACAGTGGATAGAAGGAAAAGAGATAAAAAAGTTTATCTATGTTAAAGAGAAAATAGTTTCCATTTTTGTTAAATAGTTTTCACTTTATTGTACCGACTGTGTGAGCTAAAACCACAAAGGTTTCATCACCTTTTATATTTAAAAATTTTTTAAAGGCTTCATCCGCAAAAGAACCTATGACACAGCTTCCCAAATTCAGGTAAGTTGAAGACAAATAAATATTTGAAGAGATATATGAAGCATCCATTAAGACATACCTGATACCCCTCTCTCCATACCTATAGGTACTCCTGAGTGATCTTGCAACCAGTATAATCATAATCGCAGATTGCATTACAAAATCCTGCTGAATTGAAATATCATAAAGCTCCTTTTTATAATTACCTTTTGCCAGCAATTCCAGCTGGAATTTCGTATCATTGTATTTATAAATGCCCTGCTCAAGGTTTTCAACATTAAATACTGCCACATATATGTCTATCGGATATTTTGCTCCCGCTGAAGGATAGGTTCTGAGCTTAATCCCCATTCTCTCCCCGGAAACAGAGGATGCTGAGTACAAAATAAAAGAAAGATGCTCAAAACTCATCGGCTTTTCAGAGTATTCCCTAACAGACCTTCTTTCAGTGATCAACTTGATAAAAAAATCTTCCGGAATAGGTTTTACAAGTTTTATGGGTTTTATGTTTTTCTCTCTTTTAATAGAGGAAATTTTAAGTTCTATTTTTATTGAGCTTTCTTTAATAAATTTTTCACCTATCATAATACTTTGCCATATCTTTTATTCCTTCTTCAAGCGTATATTTAGGCTTCCACCCTAAAATATGCATAGCCTTCTCATTTCTTAAGCAGCTCCTTTTTATATCTCCCAATCGGGGAGGATAAATTTTGTATTCAGAACTACTTTTTAATACCTTTTTCATAATAAGGAAAAGATCCAGAGTCTTAGTTTCTTTACAGGTTGATATATTAATCTCTTCAAAATCTCCCTTTGTAAGAGCCAATAAATTTGCTTCAGCCACATCTTTCACATAAACATAGTCTCTTATCATTCCGTCGTATACATCGGGAAATGAATATATGATAACATCTTCGTTTTTCCTCATTTTATCCATGAAAATAGAGATAACCCCGGCTTCTCCCTGAGGAATCTGCCTTGGTCCGTAAACATTGGAATATCTTAAAATCACATACTTTAAATCATTGGTGCTTGAAAAATATCTGATAAAATACTCAGCTGACAATTTTGATACTGCATAGGGCGAAAGAGGATATGGTATTGCTTCCTCGGCATAGGGATAGTACTCTGTGTCTCCGTAAATGGCTCCTCCGGTGGAGGCAAAAATAAATCTCTTCACGCCCTTTTTAACAGCAGCAGTTAAAAGATTGATAACGCCCCTAATATTTACATCAGCATCAAAATCCGGTTTTTTTACGGATTCAGGAACGGATATCTGGGCAGCCTGATGATTAATAATATCTATTTCTTCCCGTTCGAGAATTATTTCAACCTCTTTGCTTCTTATATCAAGAGGATAAAATTTTGCTCTGGGGTTTAGATTTTCAGGTTTGCCTGAATAAAGATTATCAATTATTACGACCCTGTGTCCCTCTTCAACATATCTGTCAACAACATGGGATCCAATGAAGCCCGCTCCTCCCGTAACTAAAATGTTCAATTTTTTCCTCCTTTCTTCTTTTCTTCATTCATAAATTTTAAGATTCCTTTCGGAATTTCAGAAGCGAATTGATTTATAATAGCCATTATATTCTTAATCTGAATGAAGACATCTTCATCTCCCGGCCAGTATTCTTTCATTTTTTGTTTTAAAACAGGATCATCGGAATTAATTATTCCATTCAAAACAATTGTTGTGACAAGAAGATCATCTACAAAACCCACAACAGGAATAAAATCAGGAATAACATCTATTGGAGAAAAAAGATATGTTGTAGCTACTACTATTAAAGCTTTACTTTTCACGGGGACTTCCTCATCGAACAAGATTTTTATCATCATATAAACGAGATCTGGTAAAATTATTAAGTATTCCGTAAATTTACCGACCCAACCCTTTGTCCGATTATTCAATTTACCTTCCTTTACCCATTTGAATATTTTCTCCCTTAATTTTCTATAAAAATCTTCATATTTCTCTTTTTTCAGCTGTATATCCTCACCCATACTATTTTCTCCTTTCCCTTACTTTTTTTAATGCTTTGTCTGTTTCAAGAACCCATCCTGTTCCCCAGTAAAAATAATCTCCATCGTAAAGAGTTATTGTTTTACTATCATAATACCCCTCATATAGGAGAGGTCGAGCCATGAGATCTATAAGTCTCCAGGAGCCCGGAGCCACACTATTCCAAGTTATCTCAAAAAGCGAAGATGAATAGGGAGCAATATTCTGGGTGTACCCAGCCACCACAACCTCAATTTCAACATTTCCTTCATTACCAACTTCAACAGTTGCCTTCCTTTTACAGGCGGCAAAGGATAAAAGGAAAAGTGAAATTATGATAATAATTATTTTTTTTGTCATTTTTATCCTCCCACATAAAAAAATCTTATATCTCTCACATTTGTATTCGTAGGACCGGTTTTTATCAAAGAATCTATTTTTTCGAAAAAAGTGTATGAATCATTGTTATTAAGATAATCCTGAGGATTAAGATCTTTGTGTTTCAAAATATCATAAACAGAATTTTCAACAATAGCTCCAGCTGCATCCGTAGGGCCATCTATTCCATCTGTCCCTCCGCTTAAAATTATAAACTCACCTTTAAAATGCTGCAATTCAATCAGCATAGCCAGTATAAGCTCTGTGTTTCTTCCACCCTTTCCGCCACCTATGACATGGACAGTTAATTCCCCGCCTGTCAATATTACAACAGGAGGAGAAACAGGGTTTTTTGAGCTCTTTATCTCCTTTAAAATTGCAGAATAAAGTTTTGCCACCTCTTTTGCTTCTCCGGAATCATTTGAGGTTAAAAGCACCGTTCTAAAGCCCTCTTTTTGAAATAAACTTTCAGCCCTTTTTAAAGCATAAAAAGTATTACCTAATATAATCGTATGAGTTTTTTTGAAAACTTCGGAGTCTGGCTTTTCTGTATCCTCATATTTACCCTTAGCTCCTTCCTTTAAATATAAAAAAACTTTCCCGGGAATCTTTTCTTTCAATGAATATTTGTCAATTATTCGTAAACAATCTTCAAATGTAGTTGGATCCGGCACAGTAGGCCCTGAGCCTATGTCCTCAGGATTATCATCCTGCACATCCGAAATAGCTATTGTGATAAGAGTCGCAGGATAAATCAATTTACCAAGTTTTCCTCCTTTTAAACTTGACAGATGTTTTCTTATGGTATTTAATTCTTTGATATTAGCCCCCGCATTCATTACAGTTTTTGTTGTCACTCTCATTTCTTCAAGGGAAATTTCTTTCACCGGTAATGTCATCAGAGCTGAAGCTCCGCCAGAGATTAAAAAGAAAACAAGATCATTTTCGTCTATGTTTTTTGTAAATTCAACTACCTTTTTACCAGCATACAGGCTCTTTTCATCCGGATAAGGATGGGAACCATAGACTATTTCAATGTTTTTCAGTGGGTTTTCAATCTTTTTAAGATTTACTGAAATTCCTTTTTCTATTCTATCGCCGATGATTTTGTAAAGAGCTTCTGTCATCGGGTAAGCGGCCTTCCCGACGGATATCACCTTTATAGCTTTATAATCATTAAGATTCAATACAATATCTTGAATTTTTAAAACATCATTTTCCACTTTAATATTTTCTTTAAAGAGATTTTCGGGATAAACTGATTTGAGAGATTCCTTAAATATTCTTACAAACTTTTCTTTCATTTTACCTTTGATACTATAATCTTTTTTTGTGCCTGATATTTACCCTTTTTATCCTTATAAGAAACTTCGCAAAGATTCTCAGCTTTTAAAAAGACAAGTTGCCCTATCCCTTCAAAAGCATAAAGTTTAACAGGATAGGGAGAGAGATTTGCAATGCTTATGGTAAGATATCCCTCCCACTCCGGCTCAAGAGGAGTAACATTTACAAAGATACCGGATCTTGCAAGTGTGCTCTTGCCAAAACTAATTCCAAGAATATCCCTCGGGATTCTGAAATATTCAAGGCTTTTTGCAAGAATAAATGAGTTGGCTCTTATTATTAATTCTTTCGACTTTTTTTCTGTAAAAAGATATTCCGACGTATTTTTAGGATCAAGGGCTTCTTTATAAGAGGGATCCGGAACTAAAAATTCATCAGAAATTCTATAATCATAACCATAAGATGAAAGACCGAAACTTATAACCTTACCCACGGATTTTTCATCAAAAGGCTCTATCATTCCCTTTTCAATAGCTAATTGTTTAATCTCAAAATCTGCCAGCATAGAAGATTATACCTCTTAATAGTTGCTGATTCAATACAAAATATATTTGTAAATTTTAACTTTCTTCCCTTTTCTTTACCTTTTCCCATTCCATATTCAATTCTTCCAATGTGAGATTCGGGGTTTCTTTTATTTTTTTTAAAACTTCGGAAAACCTTTTTCTGAATTTTTCGTTCGCTTTTTTTAATGCTATTTCGGAATCAATATTTAATTTTCTTGCCAAATTAACTATTGTAAAGAGTAGATCTCCTATCTCCTCTTCTATTTTCTCTTTGTTTTTCTCTTTTACGGCCTCTCTTATCTCACCTATCTCCTCCTCTATCTTTTCAAAAATATCTTCGGCTTTTTCCCAATCAAAATTGTATTTTGCCGCTTTTGAGGAAATTTTACGAGCCTCTATCAAAGCCGGAAATTTTTTATACTTTTCAAGATCAATTTCTGTTTTACCTCTGTTTTTAACACTATCCCAGCTTGCCTTAGCCTCTTCAGGCGTTTTTGCTTTTTTATCTCCGAACACATGGGGATGTCTTTCTGTTAATTTTTTTGAAAGGGAATTCAGAGCTTCATAAATATCGAAAACTCCTTTTTCTTCCATAATCTGAGATACAAAAACCGATTGGAGCAAAAGATCCCCGACCTCCTCC
>JALVQI010000186.1 GCA_027031485.1 Candidatus Aminicenantota bacterium
AGAATGGGGATTAGCTCTTCAACTCCCGGCATATTTTCAACCTTCTTTTTTATCCTATCCCTCTCTGTTGCTCCAATTATATGAATCACTGTTTTCCTTACACCCTCAAAGACCTTTGTTTTATATCCCAACAATTCAATCTCTCTTACCACATTTTTGACCTCTTTTTTTCTTGCATTTGAATGCATTGATATTATCATTTCAAACCTCCTCTTCTTTAAAATAATTTAAAGCAAGAATATAACTTCTGTATCCGAATCCGGAAATTATTCCCTTACACACTCCGCCTGTGATACTTTTTTGTCTGTAATTTTCCCTTGAAAAAAGGTTTGACAGATGAACCTCCACAACATCAATATCCACTGATTCTATGCAATCCCTGATAGCTATTGAATAGTGAGTATATGCCCCGGGATTCAGTATAATACCACCATACCTTTCCTCTGCCTTTTGAATAAGATCTATGATTTCCCCTTCACTATTACTCTGGGAGAAATCCACTTCCATATTATTAAGTTTAGCAAACTCTCTTATCTTTTCATTAATTTCAGAAAGTGTAAGTTTACCGTAAAACTCTTTAGGTCTTTTCCCCAATAGATTTAAATTTGGTCCGTTAATTATAAGTATTCTTCGCATTTTATATCCTCCAGAATTATTTTTCCAATTTCCCTTACCACAGGCACTCTCAATTTACCGTTTCTTACCTTTTTGTCCTGTGATATTTTTTCAATAATGTTTTGTTTTTTTAAATTATCGGGAAGATTTACAGGTAATTTATAAGCTTTTAACAAATCAATTATCCTTTTTACCGTATCATCAGTCGTATATTTTTTCTTCATTGCTATCTTTGCTTCCTCAGCCATTCCTATTGCAATTGCCTCCCCGTGGGAGTACTTTGAATATCCTGTTTCACTTTCAACTATATGTCCTATGGTGTGCCCGAAATTTAAAATCTCTCTTATACCTTCCTCCTCCCTCTCGTCCTTTTCCACAATTTCAGCTTTTATTTTGAGTGATTTTGATATTAATTTCCCTATTATCTCAGGTTCCAGACCCAGTATTTGTTCCTTTTTATTTTCAAGCAATTCAAAAAGCTTCTTATTCTTTATCACCCCGTATTTGATAATCTCTGAGATCCCCTCTTTTAAATTTTTATCAGGAAGAGTTTTTAAAAATTCTGTATCAATCAAGACGATATCAGGTTGATAAAAAGTGCCTATCATATTTTTACCATCTCCATGGTTCACTCCGGTTTTACCTCCCACAGAGGAATCCACCTGAGAAAGAAGAGTTGTCGGTATTTGAACAAACCCCATCCCTCTTTTAAATGTTGATGCTGCAAAACCTGCCATATCTCCTATCACCCCGCCACCCAAAGCTATTATTGTGTCTTCTCTTGAAAATCTCTCTCCGAGCATAAAATCATAGATTTTCTTTATTGAGCCTAAATTTTTTCTTTTTTCTCCCTCTTTGATTATTAAATAAAAAGTTCTGAAATCCTTTTCAAGAATTGAAAGCAGGCCTTTTAAATATAAACTTGAAATCAGAGGATCCGACAGGATCAGTATCTTATTGGTTCTCTTCACTGTTTTTTTGATATATTCAGGAAGATTCTTCAGAATATTTTTTCCTATGTGGATACTGTATTCTTTCATTAAAGTTTTAACCTGTATTGTTTCAAAGTATTTTTCTTTTTCCGCTTTTTCCCCGATTTTGAATTTTTTTATGATTTTTTCCGCTATTTCGGAAGGAGAGTTTTTTGAAGTATTAACTATATAATCGGCAAAATCATAAACTCCTTTCCTTTGAGAAAAAAGAAATTCCAAATTCTTCTCTTTTAAGAGTGGTCTTTCATCATCATTTTTTAATCTCTTTCTTATTGTTTCTATTTCAGCCTGAAGATAAATTATCTTTCCCGTTTTTTTCAAAAGTTTCCGGTTTTCAGGATTAAGGGGTAATCCTCCTCCGGTTGCCAGAACAATATTCCTAAGATTAGTAATTCTTCTGAGAGCTTTTGATTCAAGTTTTCTAAAATAAGTTTCCCCGTATCTTTTAAAAATTTCAGTTATCCGCATCCCCTCTCCATATTCTATGTAATCATCGGTTGAAAGTTTTTTAAGCTCACTCCTTTTTTCTATTTCATCCGCTACAGAATCTTTACCAGCTCCCATAAATCCCACAAGAATCAAATTAGAAGACATTTTCCTTTATCCTCCTTATGTAATTTTCAAAATTTTTTTCAATATCGGAGATATTGTCTCCACCGAATTTTTCTAAAAATGCATCAGTTAGAACATAGGAGAGCATAGCTTCTCCGATAACTCCTGCGGATGGAACAATGACTGTATCCGATCTTTCAACATGGGCTTTTGCTTCCTCTTTTGTTTTTACATTTATAGATCCAAGAGGTTTCATCAGCGTGGGAATTGGCTTTATTGCTATTCTCACAACAATTTTTTCTCCATTGCTAATTCCACCTTCAATTCCTCCTGCCCTGTTTGTTTTCCTGTAAAATCCTTTTTCTCCGAAAAAAATCTCGTCATGCACATGAGAGCCTACACTACCACTGTTTTCAAAAGCTTTCCCTATCTCAACACCTTTCACGGAAGGAATCGAAAAAAGAGCTTCTCCTATTTTTGCATCGAGTCTCCTTTTAAAAAAAGTATGTGAACCGAGCCCAACGGGAATATTTTCAGCAACTATTTCACTTACTCCTCCAAGGGTGTCTCCCTTCTCCTTTGTTTGTTCGATAAGAGAAATCATTTTTTTCTCGGCAACCGGATCAGTACATCTTAGAGCCGTATTATCAGCTTCCTCAGGGGATAACTTTCTGTTTTCTATTTTTATATTACCAATGGAAATTGTATGTGAATAAATTTTTACTCCGAATCTTCTTAAAAATATTTTAAAAAGCCCTCCTGCAGCAACCCTTGAAACAGTCTCTCTTGCCGAGCTTCTTTCCAGTATATCCCTTATATCATCCACTCCATATTTAAGATAACCCGAAAGGTCAGCATGACCGGGGCGGGGAATCAAAACACTCCTTTCCTCTGAGCTTATCTCAGGGTTCATTATATTTTTCCAGCTTTTAAAGTCTTTGTTTTCCACCATAATGGCAATGGGAGAACCTATTGTCTTTCCGCCCCTTATCCCTGAAAGAATTATGATTTTATCCTCCTCTATTTTCATTCTATTTCCTCTTCCGAAACCTCTCTGTCTTCTTCCTAATTCTCTGTTTAAAAACGAAAGGTCAACTTCCATCCCGGCAGGAAAGCCCTCAATAATGACAATATTCGCCTTTCCATGGGATTCTCCCGCTGTTATCATATTAAGCATTTTTAATCCTCCTTATCAGTAAATTTTCATCTAACTCTTTTCCTGTCCAGATTTGAAAGGCCTTTATGGCTTGATAGATAAGCATTATAAGACCGTTTATTATTTTAATATCTTCCCCCTGCCATTCCTCTTCATCATACTTGAGTTCATAATAAACAGATCCTCTCTTCATACTTTTCGTACAATTTCTGAAAGAAACAGGGGTAGCATTTATAAGAATATCAAGTGAACTTACAATCAATTCCACTTTATCAACATGAACCGGAGTCGAGGAAAAAATTCTACTGAAATTTTCCGCTTTCTTTTTGTCTCTGGAGATTATAAAAAACTCTTTCGGTTTTTTTTCTTTTATAACATAGGCACACGCCTTTGCCGCACCACCAGTACCCAAAACGGCAATCCTTTTATCCCTTAAATCCAGTTTGTAATAAGCCAGAGATTTATCAAAGCCATAAACATCCGTATTATAGCCCTTTAATTTTCCTTCCTTAACTTTTACAGTATTTACAGCACCTGTTTTTAAAGCAAAATCTCCAAAAAAATCAAGATAATCAAACACGGTTTCCTTGTATGGGATTGTCACATTGATTCCAGAAATATGTCCCTCTCTTACAAAACTGATAAAATCATTTAGCTTTTCGGGAGGAATAGCATATTTTTCATAAATACCTTTAATACCGGATATATAAAACATCTCCCGATGAAGAATAGGTGAAAGTGTATAATTTAGCGGATAACCCAAAATCCCTGTTCTAAGCATTGTTCACCTCAGGTAAATTCACAATTATTCCTTTATTTATTTTTATTCTTTTTATCCTTTTATCCATTTTTTCCCTCCTGTCATAATTTTCTTAAATTTTTCTTTATCCCCTTTTAAAATTGAATTTTCTATCTCTTCCAGACTTTCCTTTAATTTTTTCAAAACATTGGTTTCATTTTCATTGTATCTCTGAATGCTAAAATAAAGGTCAGGATCTTCATTTATCACACTCTTTGAAGTTTCTATTTGAGAAAAAAAGGTTGTGCTTCCAAATCTGGTCAATTCAATATACGAAAATCCGCTCTTTCTTAGTGTGTTAACAAAATTAATGTTTACAAGATGAGAAAGATTTAATATGTATGATATTAGTTTGTCGTGCTCATAAACCGGTATTCCAACCACGTTTGAAGAATCATCAAAAAGTTCCTTAACCCTATCATTGGCTTTTCTGTTTCCAAGATCACAGACACAAAATATTTTATCAGAGTAAAATTCCGCATCAGGGCCAAAAAGAGGATGGGTGCTTGTTATCAAAAGTCCTTTTTCAATTGCTTTTTTAAAAGAGATCAATAAAGGAGATTTGATACTCGCAATATCAAAAACAATTCCTGAATATCCTGAATCTGCTATTTCTTCAATAATCGCTCCCGTTTTTTCAATGGGAGTTGCCAATAAAACAAAGGAGGATTTTTCCATTCCTGTTTTAAAATCCACCCACTCATCATTTTGTAAAGAAGAGTTAACATCATATTTATAAACACAATGCCCTTCCCTTTCGAAAAAGTTTGAAAACCATTGACCCATTTTACCCTTTGCTCCCACTATGAAGATATTTTTCCTCTCTTTTTTTGAGGTTCTCAATCTTTCCTGAATATGGCGGGATTCTTTCATTAGGTTCTCTAAAATATCCACTATAAGTTGGGTTGAAATTCCGTAAAAAGAAGCCTGCTTTTTTCCTCTCTCAATAATTTCCTTTTCAATTTTTTCATTTTTTACCGGAAGATTGAATTTTTTTTTGAATTTACCGATTTCATTTGCAATGTCAAATCTTTCTTTTATCAGCTTTACAATCTTTTCATCAATCTCCCTGATTTTTTTTCTTAAAATATCAAGTTCTCTCATTTTATCTCAGTCTCCTTTCTGTTTTTCTTTAATAGAATTTAAATGTTTGAGCTTCACTAATTCAAAAATTCCTCTTTCCCTCATCTTTAATTCCATTCCTTTATGAAAAAAATCCCCCGGAATTTCCACAAAAGAGAGATTTTTTGTTTGTATAGATTCGGTGATTTTCCCATTGTTTAATGTAAGAATCAATAATGGGAATAGATTGGTTGTATCTTTTTAATTATTTTTTACTATTCCCATTATTGTAAAGAGAGATGTTCAGGTTGTTTTTGCGGTGAGGTTTTCAGTTCCAACAATGGGAATAAGACTTTCCCCGTAAAAAAAATAAAAAGCAAATTCATTCCAGAACCTAAAATAGAAGGCTCCCCTTGTAAAATTTTTTGTTTTGGAATGAATTTGCTTATTCATTTTAAACCTCCATCTAAATAAAATTTTGATATTTGTACCATATTATTTTTTTCGTGTCAATGGTTTTTCTTTTTTTTTACCACACCAGTGGTGTCCGAAATAAATAAAGAAATTATTAAAAACATAAATCAAACCATATAAAAATAAAATGAAAGAGGTTGAAAAAGAAAAAAACTGTGGTATAATACCTACTATAAAGGTAGGAATTATGAAGGTAACGACAAAAACAAAATATGCTTTGCTTTCTTTGAGTGAGTTTGATAGTGTGGAAAAGGTGATTTCTATCAGGCAACTCTCTGAAAAGTATTCCATATCAAGAAAGTATCTTGAAAGGATTTTCTGTGATCTCGAAAGCTGCGGTATAGTTGAAGGGAAAAGAGGTCCCAAAGGAGGATACAGACTATCAAAACCACCTTCAGACATTACGCTTAAAGAAATAATAAAAAGCCTTGAAAAGGAAGTAAAAGTCATAGATTGTGAAGGAATAAGATTGCAGTGTCCTTTTAATGATAAGTGCAAGATGATTCCTTTTTGGAGGAATCTAAATAAAATTATAGAAAATTATTTGGGTTCTATAACTTTGGAACAAATACTTAAAGAGGAGGTTTAAATGGAAGCAAGAGCAAAATGGGTTGAAGGAATGAAATTCGTAGCCAATTCTGATTCAAATCACTCAATTGTAATGGATGCATCTTCGGATGTGGGAGGTCATGATACCGCTTCAAGACCAATGGAAGTATGCTTAATGAGTTTAATAGGTTGTACGGGTATGGATGTAGTGGCGATTTTAAGAAAGATGGAAGTCAAGTGGGATGAATTTGAAGTAAAAGCTACTGAAATAGAGAGAGCTCCCAAGCATCCAAAGGTATATACAAAAATAAAACTTTTATTTACAATCAAAGGGAAAGACATCCCTGAGCATCTTTTCGCAAAGGCAATAAGGCTTTCCTATGAAAGATATTGCTCGGTCACAGCAATGTTAAGTAAAACCGCTGAAATAACTTATGAATATAAAATTTTAAATTAGGAGGAAAAAATGGGTTTATTAGAGGAAAAAGACAAACAATTTTTAAAAGAGAAATTTTCAAAAGAGATGGATAAGAAGGTTAAAATTTTATTCTTTTCCAATGAGCTGAATTGTCAATATTGTAAGGAGATTAAAATGCTTCTTGATGAGGTTTCAGAGCTTTCAGATAAGATCGAAGTTCAGGAGTTTAATTTTTACAATGATAAGGAAGAGGTAGGCAAATACAATCTCGAAGAATCCCCTGTGATAGTGCTTCTCAATGAAGAGGGAGAGGATACAGGTATAAGGTTTTACGGAATTCCTTCTGGTTATGAATTTTCAACATTTATAGAAGATGTTGTTATGATTTCCTCGGGAAAGCATCAACTCTCCGATAAGGCTGTTGAAGAAATTTCAAAAATCGACAAACCTATTGAGATTAAGGTTTTCGTCACACCCACCTGTCCCTACTGCCCCAAAGCTGTCTTTCTTGCCCATCAGCTTGCCTTTATTAATAAAAACATAACAGGTAAAATGATTGAGTCAATGGAATACGGAGAATGGGCACAGAAATACAATGTATACGGAGTTCCCAAAAGCATAGTGAATGATGTTGTTGAATTTGAAGGAGCTGTCCCTGAAAAGGTATTTGTAAAACAGGTTTTGGAAGCATACAAGAAGGCTGATTCCGGCCTTATAGTTCAATAATTCCCGGAGGAGGGAAAAATGGAAAAGTATGATGTTATTATAGTAGGAGGAGGCCCTGCGGGAGTTACGGCATCAATTTACACTGCCAGAGCTAATCTCAAAACGATGGTTGTTGAGAAAACCGCTGTCGGTGGTCAGATTGTTTTAAGTGATATCATTGAAAATTATCCCGGTTTTCCTGAGCCGATAGTTCCCACAAAACTTCTGGAAAACATGCAAAAACAGGCTGAAAATTTCGGAGTTAAGTTTGAATTCGATGAGATAACAGAGATAAGAAAAGACAGTGACGGATTTATCCTGAAATCAGACTGGGATGAGTTTCATGCAAGAGCAGTGATTTTAGCTGTGGGTTCTGTTCCGAAAAAAACAAATGTTCCGGGAGAAGAAAAATTCATGGGTAAAGGAGTAGCCTTTTGCGCTACCTGCGATGGTCCATTTTTCAAAGGCAAAGATGTTGTGGTAATCGGAGCCGGAAATTCAGGGATTCAGGAGGGATTGTTTCTCTTAAATTATGTTAAAAGTTTAAAATTCATTGAATTTCTGCCTAAAATCAATGCTGAAAAAATTCTTCAGGATAGAATCAAACAAAAGGATAATGTTGAATTTTACCTTAACACCCAGCTATTGGAAATTTTAGGCGAAGATAAAATCACAGGAGTTAAGGTAAAAAACAGAGAAACAGGGGAAGAAAAAATTCTCCCCGCAGAAGGGGTTTTTATATATATCGGTTATTCTCCGAACACCAGGTTTCTTAATGATTTGGTTGAATTAGATGAAAGGGGATACATAGTTACAAATGAAAGACTTGAAACAAGTGTGAAGGGAATTTATGCAGCTGGCGATGTTGTGAAGGGAACAAAATCTCAGGTGGTTATTGTTGCCGGAAGCGGAGCCACCGCTGCCATGAATCTGATTGAAGATCTTGAGCAATAAAATTGAGAGGGAGGAGATTAATCTCCTCTCTCCATATATTCGGAAATTATTTTTGATAATAGTCTGTTTTTAGTTGGCAACAAAAAATTACCATCTTTATAGACAATATCATCAATAGTTCCTAACTTTTTATCTTTCCCAACAGAGATAATTTCATAAGTTTTTCTATCTCTCTTAAAAATTAAAGAATTTCCCCAACTGTCCCTTAAAGGGAGTTCTATATCATATAATTCTTTTAACTTTTTATATAAATTCTTATAATCACTAACTTCGGGAATCTTTCCCCACTCTATTATATACTTTTCTACCGCTTCTCCAGCCTTTTCCATTATTTTTAATGTTTCTATCAACTGGTCGCTTTTTTCTTTTTTAATATAATTTTTCAAAGGAACCTCATAAATAAATATCACCAGAACAAGAAAAATAAGTATTATTATTAATTTCTTCACAGTTATTAAATTAATATAAAAATAAAATAAAATCAAGAGTTTTTGAAAATTTGAAGTTACAATTAAAAAATGACACATATTGTTACAATAATTATGTCCCATAATATAAGAGAGTAAGAAAAAAGAAAGGAACAAAAACATAATAATTTAAAATAAATATTCATATCATTTGTTAAAAAGTGTTGAGGAGGTTATAATTTTTTATTATTAATCTGGAGGAAAAAAATGAAGAAAATATTCATGCTTTTTGTTCTTTTCGGAATTTTTATGAGTATTAGCGCAGAAACTATTAATTTTAAAGAGTCCCCCTCTCAGAAGGAAAAGAGAATGGAATGGTGGAGAAAGGCGAGGTTTGGAATGTTCATTCACTGGGGTCTTTATTCCCTCGCTGCAAGACATGAGTGGGTAAAAAGAAATGAAAGAATGAGCAATCAAGAGTATAGAAAATATTTCGAACACTTTAATCCCGATCTTTATAACCCTGTAGAGTGGGCAAGGTTAGCAAAAGAAGCTGGGATGAAATATGTTGTAATTACGGCAAAACATCATGAAGGATTTTGTTTGTGGGATTCAAAATACACATCTTACAAAGTTACAAATACCCCCTACGGAAAAGATATATTAAAATCTTTTGTGAAAGCTTTCCGCAAAGAAGGATTACGAGTAGGATTCTACTATTCTCTCCTCGACTGGCATCACCCTGATTATGTTCCCGACAGAAACCATCCAATGTTCGAAAACAAACTATTTATGAAGAAAGCTAAAAATAGAGATATGAATAAATATGTAAAATATATGATGAATCAGCTCACAGAGCTTCTTACGGGATATGGAAGAATAAGTTCTCTCTTCCTTGATTATTCTTTTCCTTCAAAGAATGGAAAAAGAGGAAAAGGAAGAAATGATTGGCAATCTGTCAAACTAATCAATCTTGTAAGAAAGCTTCAACCGTGGATAATAGTTGATGACAGACTCGATCTTCTTGATATACCGGGAGGTTGGGATTACAGAACTCCTGAGCAATTTATGCCGCGAAGATGGATAACATATAAAGGCAAAAAAGTCCCCTGGGAAACATGCCAGACTTTTTCGGGTTCGTGGGGATACT
>JALVQI010000187.1 GCA_027031485.1 Candidatus Aminicenantota bacterium
CCAATTCCTTCTCCAGCTGCTGGTGGCATTCCATATTGAAGTGCCTTTATATAATCATAATCTATAAGATGCGCCTCCTCATCACCTGCTTCTCTGTCTTTAACCTGCTCTTTAAATCTTTGAAGTTGAATATCAGGATCATTAAGTTCTGAAAAGCCGTTGGCTAACTCCATCTTTGCCATAAAAAGTTCAAATCTTTCGGTTCTGCCCGGCATCTTACGATGGGGTTTTGAAAGAGGTGATATCTCTTCCGGATGATTTAAGATAAAGGTTGGCTGTATAAGATTCTCCTTTACATATTCATCAAAAACATAGTCCAGAGCTTTACCGTAGGTTGGCACCAAATTACCCTCTCCTGCAAGTTTCACAGCATGGGTGATTATTTTTTTTCTATCCAGAATATCTTCTTTTGAAAGGGGAGAATATTTTGCAATTGCCTCTATAAAATCCAATTTTTGAAAGGGAGGAGATAGTTTTATTTCATCTCCTTCAAAACTCACCTTTTCAGGAGCAATATCTTTGTTGATGAGATCCTCAAAAAGTTCTTCCGTCAATTTTATTAAATCTTCAAAATCACTGTATGCCTGATAGAATTCCAGCATGGTAAACTCAGGATTATGCTGAGAGGAAATCCCTTCATTTCTGAAGTTTCTGTTTATCTCATAAACCCTCTCAAAACCTCCGACAAGCAATCTTTTTAAATAAAGCTCCGGAGCTATTCTTAAATACAGGTCAATATTCAAGGCATTGTGATGTGTAATAAATGGTTTTGCAATTGCACCTCCCGGAATAGGTTGCATCATCGGAGTTTCAACCTCAATATAATCTCTGCTATCCAAAAATTGTCTTATTTCTCTTATCATCCTAAATCTTTTTTCAAAGATTTCCCTTGATTCAGGATTAATAAAAAGGTCAAGGTACCTCTGTCTGAATCTTAATTCCTTATCCTGAAGACCATGCCATTTTTCAGGTAAAGGGAGAAGACATTTTGATAAAAACTCAAAATCTTCAACAACTAAAGTTAGTTCGCCCGTTCTTGTCTTAAAAAGCTTTCCCTTCACACCTACAAAATCTCCTAAATCAAAAGTTTTAAAAAGTTTATACCTTTCATTTCCCACTATATTCTTTTTCAAATATAGCTGAAGCTTGTCCTTTCCGTTTGTTATATGAAAAAAAGAGGCTCCTCCCATTATTCTCTTTGCGATTATTCTTCCTGCCGTACTTGTTTCTATATATTCCCTTTCAAGCTCTTCTTCACTTTTTTCTCTATATTTTTTGACAATATCACTAATATTTTCTTTCAAATCATACGAATATGGATATGGTTCGATACCAGCTTTTTTCAAATTTTTTAATTTTTCCTCTCTAACCTTGATTTCATCCGTTATCTCTGACATAAAAATCCTCCGTCTATAATTTCCCCAATTTTACCATTTTTTTATGATGAATTAAATTATTAAAAAACAACCCTAAAAATTTTTATTCAAGAACAATTTGATTTCTTCCGCTCTTTTTTGCCCTGTATAATCTATCATCAGCGATTTTTATCAGATCCGAAATTTTTTGATCCTCTGACAATTCCTCAGAACTGGAACCACCTCCACTTACAGTCACCTTTATACCATCCACAATAATTTCCATAACTCTCTTCCTTATCCTCTCTCCCACCTTATGGGCTGATTGTTTGTCTGTATTGGGAAGGAGGAGGAGAAATTCTTCACCTCCCACCCTTGCGGGAGTATCATATGGACTTACGCTTTCTCTAAGTATTCCCGCAAAACTTTTTAAAATTTCGTCACCCTTCTGATGTCCGTAAACATCATTTACCTTTTTAAAATGATCTATATCAAACATTATCACACTAAACACAGAATTATTCCGATTTGATCTTTCGAACTCTCTTTCAAGAAGATCAAACATTGTCCTTCTATTAAAAAGAGAGGTCAGAGGATCCTTTGAAGACAATTCCTTTAACTTTTTATTTAAACTATTTAAACTACTGATTTTATCATAAAGCATAATTTGTAAATTTACTCTTAAGTTAAGCTCTTCTTCAAAAAAAGGAATATACAGAAAATCATCCATCCCCGAAGAAAGAGCATCTAAAACAACTTTTTTGCTCCTTGTAGCTGAAATTCCTATTATCGGGACATCACTATTAATCAGTTTGGCTTTTTTAGATAGCTCAATCCCATTCATTCCGGGCATATAAATATCAGTTATTATCAGGGAAACATTCTTATTATTCCTAAGGTATGAAAGAGCTTTAAAAGGGTCATTAAACGGAATAATTTCTTTACCATTCTTTTTCAGTATGTGGGCTAAAACAGAGGTTTGTGCCTTTGAATCATCCACTACAAGGATTTTTTTATCCTCTTTTGAAATATTCGATGGTTTAATAAAATCCTCCACAAAACTCAACAATTCCCCGTGTTTGAACGGCTTGACAAAATACTCAACAATACCGGATTCTATAGCCTTTTTTATTGTCATCGGATCATTAATACTGCTTAACATTATAATTGGGATAGAATAGAAAGAAGGGTCTTCCTTAATTCTTCTTGAAAATTCAAAACCATCCATACCCTCCATTTCAATATCGACAATGATAAGATCGACTATCTCTCTTTTTAATACTTCAAGACCTTCTTCACCGCTCTTTGCTTCAATTACTGTAAAACCTCCCCTTTCAAGTTCATGCTTCACAATTTTTCTTGATGTGCTACTATCATCCACAATCAGGATTTTTTCTTCCCTTTTATCTTTTACAATTAATTTTTCTATCTCTCTCAAAATTATCTCTTTTGAAAAAGGCTTTCTTACGAAGATGTTAGAACCTGAGTCAAAAGCTTTTTTAATATCAAATTTTTCATCAACACTGGACATCATAATAACCGGAGTGTCAGAAAGCTCCCTATCTTCCCTTATCATTCTACAAATTTTATGACCATCCATTTTCTCTTCACCAAGATAAATATCAAGAAGAATCAGAGATGGTTTTTCCTTTTTCAGAATAGGAATGGGATCCTCAAAATCGCTTATCAGAAGAACCTCATATCCGCCTTCACTTATGTACTTTTTAGCAATTTTTCTTATGGTTAAGCTGTCATCTATAATAGCTACTTTCCCCTTCATATTTCAATGATACATTTTTTTTCACAATTATTCAATTCACCCCTTTGCGTCAAAAATAATCTTACCGAAACGGATAAGTTTAGTCAAAAAAATCATACCGAAAAGGAGGAAGAAAAGATGAGAAGACTTGAAAAAACTTTAAAAA
>JALVQI010000188.1 GCA_027031485.1 Candidatus Aminicenantota bacterium
GTAACATATTCAACAGAAGATATCCCCGTATTTTTTTTAACCTTTGCATCAAAGTCAAATAATTCCTCAAAAGAATAAGCATTTTGAAGGGATAGCATCGGATTTTTATGCTCAACCGATTCAAAACCTTCGATAGGTTGTTCTCCAATTCTCTGAGTCGGAGA
The DNA here is from genome assembly GCA_027031485.1 of Candidatus Aminicenantota bacterium. GTDB lineage: Bacteria > Acidobacteriota > Aminicenantia > JAMOAD01 > JAMOAD01 > JALXDT01. The sequence goes on from JALVQI010000188.1 coordinate 165, forward strand.
GTCAGGAGTAATAAACTCCGGATAAATGGATTCTAACCTTTCTAATTCTTTTAAAAGTTTGTCAAATTCAAAATCGGAAATTACAGGAGCATTTTCTACATAATACTTATATTCATGAAATCTGATTTCTTTTTTTAACTTTTCTATCTTTTCTTTTGCCTCTTCTCTTGAGAGAGACATCTATTATGGTTTTAAAAGGCCAAGCCTCTTTTTCGCAACTTTTAAGAGATCCTCATAATCCTGAAGAGAGGCTTTTTCCATGTTTATCATATAATTTTTAAGGACTTTCTCTGCCTGAGCAGCATAAATTTTAGGGCTCTTTAAAACAACAGCTTCAGCCCAATACTGTTTCGCTTTTTCAAGGAAACTTTTGTCTTTACCACCGCTCGCTTTGAATTTTTTATTGTATTCAACACCGATTTTATAAGCAATTTCAGCATTCTTTCTCATACTGTAAAGTTTTAAATATGTAGAAAGTGCTTTCCCGCTCTGTCCCAACTTAGCATAGGTTTTTGCCATAAGTTTTAAACACTCATCAACTCTCTTTGAATGTCTGGCTTTCATCTTCTCATATGCAAATTCAAAAGTCTTAATTGCATTTTTGTAGTCTTTTTTAACATAAAAAAGTTTCCCAATATCTCTGATTTTCTTTAAAGTCCTTGTTGATGGGTAATAGTTATATGCTTCTTCATAAAACTTCAATGCTTTAACATAATCTTTTTGAATATAGGCAACATTCGCTTTCATATAAAGTGCCTGACTTAAAAGTATCTGCCATTTTCTTTTAAGAGCTCCTGTTGATGTGGCAATATTATTTTTTGCAAGAAGAACCACTCCGTCCGCATATTCAAGACCTCTGTTTAAATCTTTATTTGAAGAAATATAAGAATCAGCCATATACAAAAACAAACTTGCCTTTTGCATATCGTTCAAACCGGATTTTTTTGCTAATTTTTCTCCATAATATATTACCTTATTAATATTCTTATCCTGATAATAGGCAAGAACAAGAGAACCCAAAACGGCCACTGTATTTTTAGGAACTTTATCTTCATATTTTTTAATGTATTTTTCTGCCTCAGCAAGCATTTTCTTTTTTAAAGTTAAAATTTCCTGAGGAGACTTTTTTTCTCTGATTGCTTTGGTATAATTCGCACTTGCCTCAAAAAACTTAAGGTACTGAGTAGGCTCACTGGCAAGAAGTACCCCGCTTACCAAAAGAAAAAGAATTATAACTCCTGCTACTATTGAACTTTTTTTCATCAAAAACCTCCAAATTTTAAAAAATATATTAGGTATTTTAAACATATTATATTTATTTGTCAACTATCATATCATCCATACAGTACTGTTCGGGAAAATTTAGGTAGCAAAGAGAGCATATTAGCATTGAGCTTTGAGCCTTGAGCTTTGAGCCTTGAGCTAACTATAAGGAATGTGGGTAATTTCTTTTTATAAATTATTTTTTTGATTCCTTTAATTTAAAAAATGGCGAATCGCAATAAATATCTGTAGGGGCAATTCATGAATTGCCCTACGGTTAATTAATATAATAAAAAAACAAAAAACAACAAAAAACTAAATCCTAACGACTCCGATTAACAATTAACAATTCACAATTCACGATTAAACTCAATGCTCACCTCGTGCCCTTGACAAATCCCCCCATTATTTCTATTATAATATTGGTGATCAAACATGGGAAAACATGATATAAAGAATGCACATGACAGTTTTTTCAAAAAGCTATTCAGTGATAAGAATAATGTAAAAAGTTTTTTAACAATATCATTACCAAAGGATCTATTAAAAAACATAGAACTTGATAAAATATCAATAGATGCCACTGGTTATGTATCAGATACAATGAAGGGATATTTTTCAGACATAGTTGTAAAGACGAAAATAAAGGGAGAAGAGGGAGAAGAGAAAAAGGATAAGGAAAAGGGGAAAAAGAAGGGAAAGAAGAGAAAAATACCAGCAGATATATATATAATATTTGAGCATAAGAGTTATAGGGATAGAAACATATATTTTCAGTTGTTGAAATATATGTATATGATGTGGGAGAAGGATTACAGAGAGGGTAAGGAGTTGAGGGTAATAATACCGCTTGTGTTTTATCACGGAAGAGGTAAGTGGAGATTGAGCAGGGAGTTTAACAGTTTGTTTGGAGTAAATGATGATGTGAGGAAGTATTTATTAAACTATGAATATCTATTATTTGATACGAATGAGTGGGATTTTGAGGATGAGAAGAACAGAGGTGTGAGGAACAATGTAATGTTGATGAGTGGGTTGTTATTGATGAAGAGTGTATTTTCAAAGGATATAAAGGGAGTGGAGAGAGTCTTTGATTTATGGTCAAAGATGGGATTTAAAGATGAGAAACTGATAATATCATTATTATTTTATATAGTAGAGACGAGGGATATAGAGGAAGAGAAATTAAAGGAATTAATAGAAGAAAAAAACATAGGAGGTGATGAGATAATGAGGACATTAGGAAGAAGATGGTATGAGGAAGGCAAACAGGAAGGAATACAAGAGGGAATACAGAAAGGAATTGAAAAAGGCGAGCTTGAGAGAGCGAAAAAAGTAGCAAAAAATATGCTAATAAGAGGGCTTGACATTAAGCTTATATCAGAGGTTACAGGCTTAAGTGAGAAGGAGGTGGAAGAGATAAAGAGGAAGTTGAAGAAGTCGTGAGTTGTGAAACAACATAAGAGCGTTGAGCATTGACCTTTGAGCCTTGAGCTAACTATAAGGAATGTGGGTAATTTCTTTTTATAAATTATTTTTTTGATTCCTTTAATTTAAAAAATGGCGAATCGCAATAAATATCTGTAGGAGAATTCATGAATTGCCCTACGGTTAATTAATATAATAAAAAAACAAAAAACAACAAAAAACTAAATCCTAACGACTCCGATTCACGATTCACCATTCACGATTAAGCTCAATGCTATGGGTTAAAATGTTACTCTCAGTAGTGTCCGGAAAAAAACAGAGGATTGGGACACCTCCGCGTGAAGATGTATAATATACAAGTATTTTCAAAAAAATCCACACAGGAGGTGTCCCATGGGATATCAAGATACAATGTTA
>JALVQI010000189.1 GCA_027031485.1 Candidatus Aminicenantota bacterium
CCTTGAAGATAAATGGATATCCCAGATCCCAGATTGCAATTCCGATGTAAACGCCAACAAAAAATGCTATGGCATCAAAACTACCCGACACAGCACTTACGAGAGATGTTCCCGGGCAAAAGCCTCCTATTGAAAATCCTATTCCGAAAATGAACCCGCCGAGAGCGGCTGATATGAGATACGAAGGATGGAAACTTAAAAGGTCAAATTTCAATAATCCGATTGCACTAAAAAACCATAACAAAATAGCAGCGGCAACAATAGCAGCAAAAATCACCTTATAAACCGCAAAATCGTATAAATAAAAAACACCTGCAAGTTTTTTGGAGCTATAAAAACCTGACCTATAAAGTGCATATCCAAAGAAGAAACCGATAATAACAGCTAAAATAAGAAGTGTTCCGTGACTCCAACCTAAAATTTTATATAAGGGTCCGATCATTTCCATAACCTCCTAAAAAAGAAAGCACCTATATAACCACCTATAAATAGAAATATCATAAATAGCCATCCTCCCGGTGAAAAAACAGAGCCTCCGGAAAGCGCCATTGATGAGGTGCACCCCCCGGCAATCCTCGTGGCAAAACCAATAATTATTCCTCCCGTAATCGCATATATTAGTCTTTGAATGTCTGTAATCCCTTTTCCTCTTTCAATTCGAAATCTGAATTTGTGATGGGAAAGAAACATTGCAAAAAGCGTTCCCATGATCATACCAAAGCCCATAAATACCAGAAAATTCCAGAGAGGATAGACTCCCCAGTAATGTCCCATATATGGATGATTTTTAACACTTTCGGGTGCAAAAGCACCAAAGATTGCCACTAAAGTTCTTTGGAAAAATCCCGATGAACCCAAACCAAAGCCTGTTAGATAAAAAGAGAAGAAAAGAACAATGCCTAACAGAATACCGGCTTTTAAGGGAGAGAGATCTTTTTTCGGGGGAAGTTCCTCCGGTTTGTCCAATCCCTTTTTCTTTTTCCTCCAGAACTTATAATGGTGATGGTATGCAAAGTACTCTGAAACATAACCATGGATCATCCCGAAGAAACCTTCCTGTTCAGGCGGATAAAGCAAAGCCATGTAAATATGAACGGAAAGTCCCATCACAACTAACCCAACAGCTCCGAAATGAATTATAATCGCCCATCTGATTAGTGAAGGAGATAGAAGATGAAATGCCATTATAAAGCCAGTGATAATTATAACTGGCACCATTAGAGCCACCACTTGAGCAAAGAGCTTTTGCCCGCCATTGTAAGCATCCTGAGGAGGATAGTGAACCTTTTTTCCTAAGGCAACCTCTTCAAATTTTGCTTTTAACCAACCAATATCATCCTTTGTAATCCCGAAAATTTCTTTTAAGGTAGGCTTGAGATATCTTCTCCACCCGAAGAAAGCATATAAGGTTAAGACAATAGCCCAGATAACACCAACAAAGATATGGGTTCTTATTATGTTTCCTCTTGTTCCGTAAATATCGCTAACAATCTTTGTGAAAAATTTGGGCATAAAAGCATAGTTTAAAGAAACAATAAGAGCGGCACCTGTTATCAATTCGGTTAACCAGACCAGCATATTGAACCAGTGGAGAAAAACCGTCGCTACATCATGTTTTTTTATCTTCTTTGACTTTAATTCTTCCTTTTCTTCCGGTGTAAGAGGAAGATATTCTTCCAAAAGCTCATTCCTCATCTTCACCCTCCTTTTCTCCCTGATTTATCTGAAATAGAAAGGCAACAAGACTTCCGATAAATGTTGCCCCCGCTCCTAAGATTACAAATGGTCTTAAAATATTTGACCATATTTTTGCAGGGAGTGTATCTTTTTTCTTAGGTGGATATGTTTTTATTATAGCCTCCACCTTGCTTCTTCTTCCCTTGTAGTAAACATTGGGTCCGGGATTTACCTCTTTTGTTGCAATAACATAAGTATTACCTTCGCTCATCTTTTTGTTTATATATGCGTCCTTGTTTTCGAGGTCTCCGAAAACCTTTGCCGATACAATACAGGTTTTAACGCAAGCAGGATCTTCTTCTCCCAAACGGGGAAAACAAAAATCACATTTTTCCACTTTTTTTGTAACAGGATTGATAAATCTTGCATCATAGGGACATGCCTCAACGCAGTAACCGCAGCCAATACAGAGATCATAATCAACGAGAACAATTCCTGTTTCAGTATCTTTGAAAGTTGCTTGAGTAGGACATGCCGGCACACAGGGGGGATTATCACAATGATTACATTGCCCCACATAGGAGGTGAAAACCATTTCATCTTTAACCTGAACAGGACCTATATGTTTAACCCAGGTTCTGAAATAATCTTCAGGAGTTTGCCATTGAGCTTTACAGGCTACCATACAGGCTTGACAACCAACGCATCGGTCAAGATCAATGACCATACCATATTTAGCCATCAGCAACCTCCTTCTTCCTCTTCATGCCCGCCGACGGGCAGAGGAGCTGTTAATTTTATCTTAATTTCCTTTTCAGGTTTTTTCTTAAAACCTGAAGGCTTTTGTTTGATAACAGGAAAATCTATCTCCTTTCCATCCTTTATAATTTTAACAAAATTTATTCTCTTGGCCATTCCTCCCATTATGGGATCAAGCTTTATCTTTGTAATCAAAGCATTCTCAAACATTCCTTTTTTATAAGCAAGCCTCAAAAAAGGAGATTGAGTTCCGAATCCATGGTAGGTATGAACCATATCAGGTCTTATCCCGGGAGTAACTTTTAATTTAACGGGATCAGAAATCACTCCATCCTGATTTTTTAATCTTACATACTCTCCATCCTTCAATCCCATTTTCTTTGCAGCTTCTTCATTTATCCACAGGTCATTTTCAGGATTTAAAGTATGGAGCCACTTATTATTTTCCGTTCTTGAAAATGTATGAACAGGGGATCTTCCGTAACTTAACCTTGCCCATCCTTTCGGAGGTTCCTCCACCGGTTCGTATTTGGGAATCGGGTCTTTATCATTTAGACTTAACTTGTTTGAATACAGCTCAATTTTACCTGAAGGGGTGGGAAACCTGTAATTCTCTCCAACATCTTCAAGAAAAGGTTTTCCCTCATATCTATATATACCACCCGCTTTTTCAACTTTTTTAAGATCTGTTCCGAGAGAAGAGAGAGCAAGATTAAGATAATCTTCCATTGTTTCACAGGGAAAACAATCTTTAATTCCCAATCTTTTTGCCAGCTCACTTACAATATAGAAAGCATCTTTACTCTCATATAATGGTTGAACCACAGGTCTTCTTATCTGAATAAAGGGTGTTCTTGAATCGGCGACCATAAGAGGAATATCATATCTTTCCAGATATGTTGCCTCGGGTAATACTATATCCGCATAAAGAGAAGGCTCAGTGGGTTTAATATCAACAACAACCATAAAATCAAGTTTATTGATAGCTTTGATTGTTTTCTGCGGATTGGGTGTATTATGAATTACATTGGAGCCATAAACAACCCACATTTTTATCTCTCCGTTCAATGTGCCCTCTCTGATACACTCTGTTGTTGTTTCCATAAAAGGATACTCACTTGTATCGCAAAGGTAATCCTCTTCTTCAACTTTATTGGGACACGGACAACCTTTTAATTTTATTTTTGTCGGAAAGAAATATCCGCCTCTTCTTCCGACCGCTCCTAAGATCGAAGCTAAAATAGCAAGGGCTCTGACTCTCTGAGTATCATTTCCATACCATGTTGACTGTCTTCCCGGAAAGATAGTTACCGCGGGTTTACTCTTTCCCAGAAGCTCGGCAATCTCAACAATCATTTCCTTCTTAATTTCCGTAATTTTTTCAGCCCATTCGGGAGAATAACTTTTTACTTCCTCTTTTACTTTGTCAAAACCATAGGTATATTTATCAACAAATTCCTTATCATAAAGATCATGTTGAATAATGTAATTGATAAGAGCAAGTATTAGGGCAGTATCTGTTCCCGGTTTAATCGGAAGCCAATAATCAGATTTTCCGGCGATCATTGAAAATCTCGGATCCACGGTTATCAACTTTGCTTTTCTCCCTTCAACCGCCTCTATGAATTCTTTTACAAGAGATGTATGGACATTTTCTCCAATATGAGTACCAAGAATAAGTATAGCTTTTGCATTAATCAAATCAACCCTTTCGGGAGATCCGGCTCCCATACCGAAGGTAAGTTCAAAAGCCACGTCTCTATTTCCTCTGCATTGGTCAAATGAAGCATGGGCAATCCTGTCTGTCCCGAAATTCTTCAAGAGCTTTCTCATCGGAATTGAAGAGGAACCATGGGAAAGATTGGCTACACTGCGAGCTCCATACTTTTTCTTAAACTCTTTCATCTTTTCAGCAATAGTATCAAGTGCCTCTTTCCAGGAAATTCTTTTCCATTTGGGTTTTCCTCTTTTCCCGATATTTAAGAGCGGATATTTCAGCCTATCAGGATCATAAAGCTGCATAATACCGGAATTTCCTCTCGCACAAATTTTTTCACCATTGTGAGGATTCAGGGGATTTCCTTCAATCTTTAAGAGTCTTCCATCCTTAACCTTTCCGATGATACCGCATTTCCAGAAACACATTTCACAAACCGATGGAATTAACTCAACATTCTCTTTTCCTGCTTTTCCCGGAGGGAATTTTTTAAAAACATAGGAATAATCCGTGACTCCTATCGCTCCTGCTCCAAGGAGCGATCTTTTAAAAAATTCACGACGGGATATCGGTTTTCCCATTTCTTAACTCCTTTAATCTATTTTTTAAAAAAGTATTTGTGTTTTCGCAAAGAAAATAATAAAAGCCTGTTCCATCGTTTTCCTTAACCTTTTGAGAAAACTTTTCAAACCAAGGCAAAAAGTGTTCTTCTAAAAACTCTCTTTCAATTCCGGCTTTTTTATCATTCAATAAATTAGAGAGGAAAATTAGCTCATAGATAAGATAGTCAGGAGGAAAATCTCTTGCTTCTATCAAATATTCTGCTTTTTTATAATAATTTTCAACCTCATTGTAGACATCAACGGAATTTATATAAAAAGAGGCATAGGGAGGAGCAGGTACAAAGGGATAGGCATTAATAAAAAGCTTTGTATATTCCAGTTCCAGAGTCTCAAATTCCGGTATCTTCGAAGGATAACTTTTTTTCACTGTCTTAAGAAAATTCTCAAAAAGAGATAGGACACCCTTTTTAGGATAATCAAGCAAATTGGCAAAAAGCAAATAAAAATTAGTCTCCATCATTATTCTTTTCACACTCTTTCTCATTCAGAAAATGATGTCTGTCCTTTGATATTTTAACCACCAGGTCCATCATCATTTTTATAATCTTTAATATTTCAGGATGAGAAATATAATAGTAAATAAAATTTCCGACCTTTTCCCTTCCCAACACTCCTATTTTGTAAAGTGCTCCTAAATGATTTGAAAGATTGCTGCGAGAAAGACCCGTAGCTTCATAGATTTGAGATACATTCATCTTGTTTCGCCCGATAGTTTCGATTATTTTTAATCTTGAGGGAGTTGTTATTGTACGACAAATCAGGGAGTAATACTCATAAAAGCTATCATTGTTAGCCATACCTTAGTATATGAAATATTTTTCAGGATGTCAACATTTTATTAATTCATTAATTAATGAATTAGTAATATTGTTTCATCCATTTAAAACAACCGTAGGGGCAAGATTAGCCATGGGCTCATAGCTTTGAGCTGAATCGTAAATTGGTGTAATATATCTTGTAGGGGCAATTCATGAATTGCCCTTCCAGATATTTATAATCGAATACAAACAACAGTAGTGGAACATCCGATAAATATTTTATTGAAATGTTTATATTACATTTTCACAAACCAACCAAAAACATTCTATTATAAACGAATCTTTATTTGATTTGATATAATATTTCGTGTATAATCTAAACTATGAAAGAAAATAAAGGTTTTTTTAGAGGACAGATTGAAAGGAAAAGGTACTTGGAGCTGCTCTTTAATTTTATGGATAAGCCTATTATAAAGGTTCTCATAGGAATGAGGAGATCAGGAAAAAGTTCAATGATTAAACTTGCAATAGGAAAGCTTCTTGAAAAAGGTGTGCCTTCGGAAAATATTATTTATATTAACAAAGAATCCTTGGAATTTGAGGAAATCCGAAATTACAAAGACTTATATGAATATGTTATAAAAAACTTTGAAGGGATTTCAGACCCGAGATATATATTTATTGATGAGGTTCAGGAGATTAGCGGATGGGAAAAGGCTGTGGTATCTTTTTTATCTGAGAATACCGGAGATATTATAATCGCAGGTTCAAATTCCAGTCTTCTTTCAGGAGAATTGGCCACTCTTTTAAGCGGAAGATATGTGGAAATTCCCATTTATCCATTGACTTTTAGTGAATTTATAGAATTTCGTAAGAAATTCAACGGAAAAGAAGAAATTGATATTGAAGAATCTTTTAAGGAATTTTTAAAATACGGAGGACTTCCCGGAATACACTATTTGCCTTTTGAAGGTGAGACAGTATTTCAGTATTTGAGTTCAATTTTAGATACAATTCTTTATAAGGATGTCCTAACAAGATTTAAAATAAGGGACACTGCGCTATTTGATAAAGTAGTAAGATACCTTTTTGATAATATCGGGAATATTACAACGGCAAAGAGAATAGCTGACTATTTTAAAAGCCAGAGGATTAGAATCTCAGTGGATTCGGTGCTTAATTATATGAAAAACATAAAAGATGCCTTTTTAATAAAAAAAGTTCCAAGATACGATATAAAGGGAAGACGACACTTAGAGTTTTATGAAAAGGTATATTTAACTGATATAGGTTTGAGAAACGGACTAATCGGGTACAGGGAAAGAGATATTAACCGAATGATTGAGAATATTGTTTTCAATGAACTTGAAGTGAGAGGATACAAAGTCTATGTGGGTAAATTAAATGAGCTTGAGATAGATTTTGTAGCTGAAAAGCAGGGAAAGGTTAAATACATTCAGGTATGTTATCTTTTATCGGATGAAAACACTTTACAACGGGAGTTTGGAAATTTGGAGAAGATTCCTGACAATTACGAAAAGATTGTGATTTCAATGGATAAATTTTTTACAGATGAAATAAAGGGGATAAGACATGAATATTTATTGAATTTTTTGGTTAAAGATGATGAATTGGGAATCGTGAAATGGAGTAATATATAATGTGGGGGCAATTCATGAATTGCCCCTACGAACTACTATCCGATTCACCCTTTTTAAATTAAAAGAATAAAAATAAAAGTAATTAGAAATAGGAAATCAACCACATTCCTTGTGAACGGCTCAGTGCTCAAAGCTCAATGCTCAACGCTATTTTCTTTTTCTTATTTCATATAAATGACCATAAGGTCCATCTAACACTATCCTAGATCCAGTTTCTCTTTTATAATAATTAAATTGTCCCCATATCTTATCATATTCTGTTATTTTATTAGCTCCTGTAACAACTGAAACAATATTAGGGGCTTCATTATCTCCTCCTTGAACAGAAGCACATAACTTACTACTAGGATTATCACAATCAGGATCACCATCATAACCACCACAAACAACAGCACAACAAGCACCATTATCCCCGCAAACACCCTCATCAACCTTACTCAACTCACACCTATGATCAACACACCTGCCCACATAACAATCAGGATCCTGAGGACAATCACCATCAGACTCACAATAAGCACACAAACTATCACTCGCACAATCAGGATCATCACAATCAACTAAGCCATCCAAATCCTCATCAACCCCACCCCAACAATCAGTCTCAACACTACTCTCAGCACACACACCATCACCATTACAAACCAAACCACTACAACAATCACTATCACCACTACAACCCTCACCAAAACCAGAACAAGAACCCTCACTCACACACTCACCAAGCTCATTCGAACCATCAAACTCACACACCAAACCACTACAACAATCACTATCATATTCACAAGTAAAACCCTCAGGAGAACAATCACTATCAACACACCTACCCCTATCAACATTATAAACCTTAGTAGAATCATCACAACAATGCTTACTACCATCATTACCATTCACACACGCAGGATAAACACCACTACCATCACTACACTGACAATCACCATCAGAATTACAAACAGAACCCTCACGAACACTACAAACCTTGTTCCCAAAAGAATCAACATCACAAATAAGTCCTGACTGACACCCAACACCATTACTGCAAGACTCGCCACAACCCGCAGGAGAAGGAACATCATGATTACCACCACAATCAACACTCGGAGGACAATTCTCTCTATAACAACAAGGATCAACATCTGAAATAGCCTTAACACTCACACTAAGAAAAAAACCAAAAAACAACAAGAAAAAAACAGCCCACAAAAAACCCCTTTTTACCATAAAAAAGAACAAGAATAAAACTAATATAAAAAGCTTACGAAAAAATCATTTAAGACGGGGAATCTGAAAAAACAAAGCTCCGATATAAATCATCTTACCCTTATCATTAACACTACCATCCTCGTTAGTAATAAGAGTATAACTCGTCCCATTCTGAGCCACATCACTAAAACCAAGACGCTGCTCAGCAATCTCCTCCTGTAAAACACGCTCAATAGTATAAGGACGACCCTCTAACTTCAAAGTATCAACATACGCGCCAAGACTATTATTCAAACCCATAGCTCCTTTACAATCAGCAGCGCCAATCTCAAAATCAGCACCAGACTTATGATAATAACCAACCTTAGCATCATCCCGAGACACAAAACTATTATAATACTGAAAAACATCATTAAAACGCCTAACAACCCTATCAACAACCTCCTTCTTAATCGTACGACCATCACGACTCAAAACATACTCAAAAGCCTTATTCCAATAACCAACAGTCCCTGCATTCTCCACTCGCTCATACGGAGCACCAGCAGGCAAAAACCAAGCACTATAAGTACCACTACCACCAGTAATCACAAAACTCTCACCACTATTCGTAAAAAAAACCTTAGCACCAGAAGGACCAAAAACCTTAACATACCTATCATCCAAATCCTCACCCAACAAACCCTCAGCCTCACCAACACTAACAATAACAGGATTAGTACTATCAACACCAACATACTCCTTATCAAAACGAGCACCACTAACAGGATCAAAATACACCACTGTTATACTATATGTCTCAGGCTCTGTTAAACTGTTTTTCTTACACCCCGTATTTATTATACTTCCCAATACCATAACCCCAATCATCAAAACAACATACAAAATCTTCTTCATCATATCATATCCCTCAAAACAATATTAATATACATTATAGACAATAATAAATTTTTTGTAAAATCACATTAGCTTTGAGCCTCTTATTAGCCATGAGCAACTTATTAGCTTTGAGCCCATAGCATTGAGCGTTGAGCTAAATTTTGAAGGCCTTATTAGCCTTGAGCCCCTTATTAGCCATGAGCATCAAGCCCATAGCCTTGAGCTAAATCTGAAAGTTAACGGTTTTTTGTTATTAGTTATTTTTTTTTAAGAAATTTATTAATTACAAATTAGAAGAAACTTTCCTTCGTAGCCTGCTCATAGCTCAAGGCTCAAAGCTCAGGGCTATCATTGCCGTCGATAAGAGCATCACAATCATTATCGTGGCTGTCATCACAATCAATGCCTGATTCCAGACTAAGATTATTGGAATAAACCCATTCATAAGCCCCGTTAGAAAACCTGCACTTGTACTCTCCGTAAGACTCGCACTCTTCAGAAGAA
>JALVQI010000190.1 GCA_027031485.1 Candidatus Aminicenantota bacterium
TAAAGATTTGAGAAGTTATCGCTATTTTATAAAAGGTCAGGAGAGAAGATTGATTTATAAATATGAGAATAATGCAATATATCTTTTATCATTTGGTCCTCGGGAAGGAATCTATGGTTAAAACTTATTTATTTGATTTTAGTTATAAAAGTTGGGAGAGAATATTTTATTTGGTTATATATCTGTGAAAATGATTAGCTTTCTTTACTTTAAAACAATGAATAAAATCTAAATTATCTTAAAACAAAAAATTTACTTTACAATAATTTCGTCCGCGAAGATCCAGCATTTTCCACCGGCTCCACGATGCCATTCAGGACAATCACCTCTGTTTTTCGCAAAAACCCTTAAATATCTTGCAGTTTTATTAATTCCTGACAGGGTGAAATCTTTGATTAATTTCCCTTCCTCTTTTTCATCTACAGTGTTTAAAATTTTTCCGATTTTCTTAAAGTGTTTTCCATCCTTTGAAATATAAAATTCAACATAAAGAGGCATAAAAATCCAGGATTTGATATCTTGAAAAAATCCGATTGAAATACTGTTTATTTTTCTCATCTTTCCAAAATCAATTGTTGCATCAAGGTTAACCTTCTCGAATCCCTGCCATTCACCTGTTCTAAAATCATCTTTTCCTCTAATGCCATCTATAAGGGCTTTTTCACCTCCTGCCGGATAGAGATTGCTATATTTGTATTTTAAATATATTTTCCAGTTGTTAGTGACTTTGAAAAAAGAGGATTTTATGATTTTACTCTTGTTGTTATTTTCTACGGAAAAAAATTCCATGCTTTCATTTTTTTTAATTTTAAAAGGTTTTTTGTAAATGGAAAATGACCTGTCATCTTTTCTTTTAAAATAAATTTTGGAATTTTTCTGAGTAGATAATATTTCTATGATTTTTTCTTTTTGGAAGGTTTTTTTAGAATTTTTTATGTAAGGAACAATGGTTATGAGATTTTCAGAAATCTTGGAAAAGGGGATATCTTTATTTTTGGTACCCCGACTTTTATTGGGTTTATCTCCCATAAAAAAAATCAATTCACCTCCCTTTATAATATCTTTATGGTAAATAAATGATTTCGTGTAATCTTTCCCGTTAAGGACAGCTCTTTGTATGTAAATATTATTTTCGGAAAGATTTTTTGCAATTATCCTGAATTTTTTACCGTTTTCAAGATTAAGCTCAACTTTATTAAAAAACGGTGTTCCTATTACATAGTATGGTAGTCCCGGAGTAACCGAATAAAATCCCATGGAGCTTAAAACATACCATGCTGACATTTGTCCGCAATCTTCGTTTCCGGCAAGACCATCCGGACTGTTTTTGTAAAGCTCCGAACCTATTTTACTTACAAGTTTTTGAGTTTTCCAGGGTTTAGCTGCAAAATCATAAAGATAGGCTATATGATGACTCGGTTCATTTCCGTGGGCATACTGCCCGATTAAACCTGTAATATCCGCCTGCTTTCTTCCTTCGAGTTCGGGAGATTCTGTAAAAAGTCTATCAAGCATCTTTGAATAAATATCTTTTCCCCCCATTAATTCAATATGAGTATGAATATCCTGAGGGACAAAGAAATTATACTGCCAGGCATTGGCTTCCGTATAGTTAAAATTCACCTCTTTAGGATTAAAGGGTGAATACCATCCGCCATTTACCTTTGGTCTGAAAAACTTTGTTTCCGGGTCAAACAGATTCTTATAGTATTGAGCTCTCTCAATAAAATATTCATAGTCTTTTTTATGTTTTATTTTTTTTGCAAATTCAGCTATACACCAGTCATCATAAGAGTATTCAAGTGTTTTTGATACTGATTCAGATTCCATATCGGATGGAATATAACCGTATTTTTTATAATATTTCAATCCTTTCCAATCAAGCATTGCACTATGTTTCATAGCTTTCAAGGCAAGTTCCGTGTCAAAATTTTTAATTCCCTTTATATAAGCATCAACTATAACAGGAATTGAATGGTATCCTATCATTGTATCCGTTTCATTGGCGGAAAGCTCCCAGACAGGTAGCCTTCCTCCCTGCTCATACTGTTTTAAAAAGGTTTTTATAAAATCAAGGGTTCTTTTTCTTTCAATTATTGTTAGGAGCGGATGTTCGGCTCTGAATGTATCCCAGAGAGAGAACAACGTATAATAAGTAAATCCTTCAGCTTTGTGTATTTTTAAATCTCTCCCTCTGTATTTTCCATCAACATCCGTGTATAAGTTTGGGTTTAACAGAGAGTGATAAAGTGCGGTGTAGAAAATGATTTTTTTATTTTTATCATTTGTCATTATATCTATTTTTGAAAGTTCCTTATCCCATTTTTGTTCGGCTTCATGTTTTATCTTATCAAAATCCCAGCCTCTTATTTCTTTGTTCAGATTTTTTCTCGCTCCATCTATGGAAACAGCGGAAATCCCTATTTTAACAAGTATAATTTTGTTCCCTTTTGTATCAAAGTCAAAAACAGCTTTAATATTCTTGCCTTTTATCCCTTTCCCCCTAAATGTTTGACCTTTTATGTAAATAATATGATTTTTGAATGGCTTTGAAAATTTTATTACAAAGTAGAGATATTGCTTTTTAGCCCATGAACTTGAAAGCCTATAGCCCTCTATTTCTGTAGAGGTTTCAATTTTCAAATACGAATCCAGAACCTTATCTCTGTGTTTCAGATCAAGAAGTATATGAGAATCTTTCCCATCTTCAAATGTAAATCTATGAAAACCTGCTCTTTCCGTTGCAGTAAGTTCAACCTTTACTTTATAATCATCTAAAAAAACAGAATAATAGCCCGCATGGGCATTTTCACTTTTATGGGAAAATCTTGATCTATAGCCTGAATCGGGATCTTTATCTGTTCCGGGATCCAATTTAACCTCTCCTGTAATTGGCATTAAGAGAATATCTCCGTAATCAAGGCAACCCGTTCCGCTTAAATGGGTATGACTGAAACCTATTATTGATTTGTCAGTATAGTGATATCCCGAACAGCCGTCCCATGTGCCAACCCTTGTATCCGGACTGACCTGGATCATTCCGAATGGCAGGCTTACTCCCGGATATGTATGACCATGGCCTCCGGTACCTATAAACGGATTAACGAATTTGTATTTATCACCGCAGGATAGGAGTATGGTTAAAGAGAAAATTAAAGCTATTATTAAAATTAATTTTTTCATTTTTCTTCCTCCGAAACAATGATTTACGGGTTTTTATTTATCAAGCTCATTTAATGCAAAAGCATAAGCACCTATTGAAACAGCCTTGGATGTTCCCAATTTTGAAATCCCGACACCTATTCTTTGAAGAGAATCATACTCTATCTCTCGTTCCGAAAATGGAACTTTTATTTTTTTCTTTTCTCCCTTTAAAAATTTTTCCGTATCATCCTTATCTTCAAGATTAAATACTTTTACTTCAAGTCTCTCTATTTTTTTGCCCGAATATGTATCATATTTTGAATTCATCTCTTTTATAACCTCAGGTAAGAAAATCTTATAGGCTCCGGAAAGCCCTCCTCCGATTACAACAGGAGAATCAAATAGTGTGACAGTATTTGAAAGGGTATCTCCTATTATTTCCCCGAATATCCTAAAAGCTTTGACGGCCGCATTTTTATTCCCCTCTTTTTCACCAATGGCTATTTTGTAAATATCTTCAGGCTCGGGAGTATCACTCAAAGAAATATTTGCATCCTTTGCATAAACTCTCTTTATTGCTCTTATACTAACTCCCTCTTCAGCATTCATGTTTTTTTCCAGTTTATTTCGCATAAGCCAGATTTCGCCTGCCGCTGAATTATCCCCTATTAACAATTTCCCGTCAGAAACAAAACCACCACCATAACCTGTTCCAAGTGTGATACCGAAAAGGGAATTATATCTTTTCGGTGATCCGCTTTCTTCAAGTTTTTTATTTATAAAGGGTAAAAAGCCTGATATCGCCTCTCCGTATACAAAAAGATTACCATCATTGTTTATGAAAACAGGAATTGAAAAGATTTCTTCAAGCATCTGCTTTAATGCCACATCACGGTAAGCAGGAAGATTTCCCGGAGAAACTATGATCCCATTGGGATAATCAGAAGGACCGGGAAATGCAAAACTTATGGCTGATGGTTTTTTCTTAATTTTGGAGATAATCTCTTTAAACCCATCAATAATATTCTTAAGCGATTTTTCGAGATTTTCAGAATTAGCATCTAACCTTATTCTTTCGGTTATCTCTTCATTGCCCTGAACCGCTGAGAAAACAAAGTTTGTTCCTCCTGCATCAAGGGTAAGAACTATTCTTCTATCTTTACTATAATCCATAACCTATGCCTCCGATTTTTTGTTTTCAATTGAAAGCCAGAGAATATATAAGATAGCAAGAAGCGGTATGATAAAACCAAATGTAGTGGAAGTTAAATCAGAGACAAAGCCCATTAAAGGAGGAAGAATGGCACCGCCTACAATTGCGGTAATCATAAGCCCTGAAAGTTCATTCGTTTTTTCGGGCAATCTCTCTATTGTAATGGAGAAAATAAGGGGAAAAATATTTGCAAATCCCAGCCCGATAAATAAAACACTTATTATTACAACGGTTTTTATTCCGGTAAAAAGGCCTAAAAGGGACAAAACTGAGACCAGCGATGTGATAAAGAAAAAATTTTCAGCCTTAATCCAGTTTAAAATAACCCCACCTAAAAATCTTCCTATCACAAGAGCTGTGAAAAAGAGTCCTGTGCCTAAAAGTCCTAATTTCTCAATATCTATTCCGAATCTTGACTTTAAATGGACGGGAATGCCCGAGCTAATACTGACCTCAGCTCCCACATAAAGAAAAATTCCAAGGACCATAAATAAGACATATCTGTTTTTTAAAAGTGAGAGACAGGTCTTTAATGTTGCAGGTTTTTGATTATCATCTTTTTTCTCCTCTACTTTCAAAGTCGCAACACTTATTATCGTTATAAGTATGAAAAAGCTGTAAATCGGAAACATTACCCTCCAATCCTTGTTAAAGTATCTTGCTGCGATAACAGGAATTATTGGACCTGAAAGTGAGCCTATGGCTTTTACAAACTGCCCCAAAGAAAGATTTCTTGAATATTTACCTTCTTCCGACACATCTCTCATTATGGGATTTCCTGCCACTTGAAGAATAGTTGCACCTATTCCCAGGAGAAGAACAGTTAAAAGAAACCTGGGAAAAGAGTTCAAGCCGAAAATAGGAATTGTCAATCCAATCAGAGCAAAAATTAAACCCAATTCCAGCGTAAACTTTTTCCCCTTTCTGTCCTGAAAAATACCCATCGGGACCGAGAGGAGTCCGAACATCAAAAATCCTAAAAATGGGATTATGAATGCAACACTATTACTCAGATTAAACTCGTTTTTTGCAAGTCCTACGAAGGGTCCCACAGCATCGCCGAAACCCATTACAAGGAAGGCTAAAAAAATTGGTATTGTCTTTTTACTCATGTTAAACTCCTTTTATTTTAATATCCGATTGCACATCCGTCTTTTCTTGATTCAGAGGCTCCTATCAAAACTTTTTTGTCAACATTTATCCAGATTCCCTGATATCCTCCGAAGCCTCCGCGGGTGAAGGCAACTTTATGCCCTTTTGAAATCAGCTCTCTTATAATTTCAGGATTTATTCCGCTTTCAAGGTAAAGGATTCCTCCGTCTCTCATAATACCACCTTCCGGTTGAGAAGAACCTGCATGCCTGAATCTCGGAGCGTCGCCTGCCTCTTGAATATTCATTCCGAATTCGATTATATTTAAAAGTACCTGAATATGTCCCTGAGGTTGCATCGCTCCACCCATAACTCCGAAGCTAAATAGGGGTTTATTGTTCTTTGTTACAAAAGCAGGAATTATTGTATGAAAAGGTCTTTTCCCCGGAGCTATTACATTGGGATGCCCTTCCTTCAAACTAAAAAGAGCACCTCTGTCCTGAATACAGAAACCAAGTCCGTCAGGGACCATTGCAGAACCAAAACCTGAATAATTACTCTGAATTAATGAAACAGCATTAAAATCCTTATCCACTACGGTCATATAAGCTGTATCACCATGCTCTAAATTGGAATCATTGTAAGGTATATACCTTAAAGCCTTGGAGGGATTGAAAAGCTTTAATCTTTCCATTGCATATTCATCGGAAAGTAATTTTTTAATCGGTATCTTTGAAAATTTAGGATCAGTATAAAACCTTGCTCTGTCTTCATAAACAATCTTCTTTATTTCAACAAGGGTATGGAGATATTGAGCGCTGTTATGTCCCATTTTCTTTAAGTCAAAATGTTTTAGCATATTTAGCATTTGAAGGACTGCGATTCCCTGCCCATTGGGGGGAAGCTCCCATATATCATATCCTTTATAGTTCACACTTAAAGGTTTTACCCACTCAGCACTATATCTTTCAAAATCTTTCATCTGGAAGAATCCGCCAACTCTTTTTGAGTATTTAACAATTTTCTTGGCTATGATTCCCTTGTAATAAACATCTCTTCCATACTTTGCAAGGAGTCTGTAGGTATTGGCAAGTTCGGGGTTTTTAAAAATATCTCCCTTTTTAAGAATTTTACCTCCGGGAGCATAAAGTTTTTGAAAGTTCTTATATTTCTTAAACATTCTAACTGATCTCTGCCAGTAATAAGCAATAAGTTCAGGGATAGGGAATCCCTCTTCCGCATACTTTATCGAAGGTTCCAGAATTGTTTTCATAGGAAGCTTTCCAAATCTTTTATGAAGCTTAAACCAACCGTCAACGCATCCGGGAACTGTCCAGGACAGAGGTCCTCTGTATGGAATTCTCTTAATTCCTCTCTTTTTAAAATATTCAAGTGAAATTGCCAGAGGAGCTGTTCCACTTGCATTTATTCCGAAAAGTTTTTTCTCCTTGTTAATCCAGACAATGGCAAATAGGTCTCCTCCTATACCCGAACTTGTAGGTTCCATGAGCCCTAAAGCAGCATTAACAGCTATGGCAGCATCTATCGCATTCCCGCCTTTTTTAAGAATATCTATTCCTATCATAGCTGCGAGAGGGTGACTGGTGGCAACCATTCCATAGCGTGAAATAACCTCTGACCTTGTTTCAAACATTTTTCCCGTTATTCTATCCGCACCATTAATTAATAGCGGAGATAAAAGTAAAAGTATCAAAAAAGAAAGGATGAATTTTTTCATAAAACCCTCCTAATTTTTAATAATAAATAATATATTAAAAGAAACTCAGTATCAAGAATAAATTGATAATAGACTTTATTAAAGATTAACTATTTTTACTAAAAAATATACATTATTACAAATTGAAATCTGTTTGCTGAGAATTCGTTTTCTTTATAATAGTCTGTTGTCCATCTGTTTATTTCAACACCGAATCTGAGCTCTTTTTTTATTTTATAAATAATATTACCAAAAATTACACTATTCTTTGACTTATCCCCTTCTGATAGATTTTTATCATCAGGATTATCTACACTATAACCAGCGCTTATTGTAAGTTTTTTAGTAGGTGTGATAATACAATCAAACCATCCCCCTTTTGAACTAATTTCCACACCTTTGTCAAAATTAATATCCTGTCCTATACCAGCTAAAAAAGTAGCTAAATTTTTACCATTAAAGTATTCCCCCATAATTTTTATGTATTTTGATTTAAAAAGAAAATCAAAGTCCAATGAATTTGTTATATAGTTTTTGCTATTATCAGAAGTTGTAGAAACAAAGGTCTTTATCTTTCCATAATGACCAGAAAGTCCTATTTCAAAAAAAGAGGAGCCTGCAATATTTATTTTTGAAGAAACTCTTGCCTGTAAAGAGGGCATTCCACTCGAAACATCATCATCAATCCCGTTTAAATCATAGTCCTTAGCGATAGTTCTAAAAATACCCGCTTGGATCATAAATCTATTTCCACCTCCGAATTCAAAATTGTTTTCAATCCTTAGTTGAACCCTTCTAAAACCTATATTTCCTCCAAACCACATTACACTATAATTAAAAGACAAGGGATTTAGTGGAGCAATTATATCCCATGTTTGTCCTGCAAGAATTGAAAAACTTTTGTTTGATAGTTTTAAATATGCATGTCTCATCTTTAAATGAGATTTATTTTCAGGCCCGCCTCCCATAAAATCAACTTCAACTTTGCCAGTAAGATTAAAATCTCCGATTTTATTGCCCTTTATGTTTACACCAAACCTTGATTCATTGACAGAAAGGTAGAAAAGGTTTTTAGTTCTTTCAGGATCTTTGGAATAAAGAGCAAAATTCCCGGGGTATAAATATCCAGAATCATAAGCCATATTCAATTTAAAAAAACCGTAAAAATTAAAATCAGTAGCGATTAGCAAAAGGGCTGTATTTAAAAAGAAAAAAACAACAAAAAAACTTAAAAAAACTTTCTTTTTCATCTTATACCTCTTCACTTAATTCTAATTTAATAATTTTTAATAGTAGGATTCATATTTACCCCTAACAAATTAGCAAGACCTTCAATGTTTTTTAAAAAAAGCCTTAATACATATCTCTTATTTGCATAAAACCTTGAAAAAATTTTTCTTCTTATTAGATAATTCAAATTATAGAATTCTATTTGAATGTATCTCCCCTCAAAAAAACTTTTTCCCTCTGATATTTTTATATCTTTTGCATCTTTCGGAATAATAAACATGGGTTTTTTAAAATAAAAAATATAAATATTTTTTCCTGTAATTGCAATTGCTCCTGTTGAAACTTTGTTATAGAATCCGGTCGTAATTTGAAAATTTATATTTTCTTCTCTGTAAATAGGCAAATCTCCAGCAAAAACTTCATCCCCGGGTAGTTTTCCCCCTAATTTCATAAACCAAAATATTATATAAAGAATAATTATTGTTAATAAAACAGGAAAAATTATTACAACTTTCACAGATTGACAAAAGAGAAAGTAAGATTTTAAACAAACTGAATTTATTTCTTTTCTGAATTCCGCAGGCTTTAATTTTCTTTTTAATTGAGCACTTTTAATTGACAAAAGGATATTATCAAAAACCGATTTATATATATTTAAAGTTGAATTTGTCGTAAAATCAAACCAGTAAAGATTGGAATTTATTGTAAAAAAGTAAATGTAAATTACTCTTTTACCTCTTTTTTTAATTATATACGCGCCATTGTCAAACAGTGGAACTTCCATGTAAAACAGAGGTTTCCCCCGTAAAACAAGTTTTCTCCCCTTCGCAGGATACTTTTTAAGATTAAAGTATTTTGTCGCCAGCTGTTTAAAATTCTTTCTTCCTGTGGCATAACCAATTCTGAATATTCCCACTTTACCCAATGGATATTCCTTAACCAACCAGCCATTGCTTTCGTAGATTTTTATTTTGTCCTTTTTATATAAAAGAGGAATATTAAAACTAATTCCTTCCTCTGCTATCTTTTCAATCCTATAATTTTTTATTGCTTTTTTCTGGACATTTTCTATTAACCTAATAATAGCCACACTTGTTACTAATATAATTAAAACAATAATTATGAATAACTTTCTTTGATAACTCATATTCTATTATAAATAAATATACTCCCGTTTTCAATTTTAATTTTTACTTTAAAATTTTTTTTCTTGCGTTTTCAATGCATCATAGGCCTTCTTAATCTATGCTATAATAAACAGTCAAACAAAGATAGAATATACTCGTATAATAGAACGGCATTTAATTTCAGGAGGAGAGATGAGAAGAGTTATTAGAGTTGTATTGTTGATTTTAATGGTGAACAT
>JALVQI010000191.1 GCA_027031485.1 Candidatus Aminicenantota bacterium
GCGGAAAAAAGAAAATTAACGGAAGATGATCTTTTTAAAATTTTCGGTAATACAGTTCCCCTGTCAACAACAATGGCAGAGCAGATAAAAAAAATAAGATCCTGGGCACATGATAGAGCTGTCAGAGCATCGAAGGAAATTCCGGAAGTATGAGTGAAACTGTATGGGAATTTTTACCTGAGAACAGAGAAGCAAAAGAAATATCCGAAAGATTTAATCTGGATAAAATAATCGCAAACATCTTAATTAATAGAGGGCTGAAAACAGAAATAGAAATAGAGAAATTTCTTAATCCTTCGCTCAAAAATCTCTATGATCCATTTCTCCTGGAAGGTATGAAAGAGAGTGTTAACAGGATTTTGAAAGTTAGGGAAGAAAATGGAAAAATTATAATAATCGGAGATTATGATGTGGATGGTCTCTCGTCATCCATTCTTCTGCACAAAGCATTTAATCTTTTAAATATCAAAAACACCTATTATATTCCTCACAGACTGAATCACGGATACGGAGTAAAAAAAGAAGATATTAAAAGGGTGAAAGAAAGCGGAGCATCACTTGTAATAACAGTAGACAATGGAATAACAGCTTTCGATTTTGCTGAGGAGTTAAAAAAAACTTCCGCGGATTTAATAATAACAGATCACCATATTCCTGATATCTCCCTCCCCCATGCCTTGGCAATTCTAAACCCAAAACTAAAAGATTCAAAATATCCCTTTACCCAACTTGCAGGAGTTGGGGTTGCTTTTAAACTGGTTCAGGCCATATTTGAAAAGCTGAAAATGGTAAATTTTCTTCCTCCCCTTTTAAAATGGGTGGCTTTAGGAACAATTGCGGATGCTGTTCCTTTAATTGATGAAAATAGAATTTTAGTGAAAAGCGGAATAGAAGAAATTGAAAATTCCTCAGAACCGGGTCTAAATGCATTAATAAAAGTTTCAGGAATTGCCAATAAGAATCTGTCCTCCGAGGATTTTTTATTCAGAATTTGCCCGAGAATCAATGTTGCAGGTAGACTGGAAGATCCGAACATGATTATGTCTCTCTTTCTTTCAAAAGAGGAAGAGGCTTTAACCATAGCCAAAAGATTAAATAAATTAAACTCAAAAAGGCAGTCAATAGAAAGTAAAGTTCTTTCAGAGGCAAAAAAGATTATAGAAAAAATGGGTTACCATAATGACCCCATAATTATTGTAGGTAAAAAAGGCTGGCATAAAGGCGTTATTGGAATAGTGGCATCCAAACTCGTTGAAGAGTATGAAAGACCAACAATTTTAATCGCAATAGATGAAAATGGGAAAGGACATGCTTCCGGAAGATCCGGAGGAGAAATATCCCTCATAGATAAGATAAAAATTGTGGAAAATAACCTTAGGACTGAAGAGGGAGAGATTAATTTTGGTGGTCATTCGCAGGCAATCGGCTTTACAATAGAAGCAAACAGGATTGAAGAATTAAGATCAGCAGTAAAAAAAATATTTTTACAAGATGAGACTAAGATAAAAAAATATTTTCCGGTAGAGGGAGAAATTGATATATTTAATTTAAATTCAAAATTTTTCAATTCACTGCAAAAACTAAAACCTTTCGGCTATGGAAACAAAAAACCGATATTCGCTTTATTAGATGCGGAAATAAAACTTAAAATAAGAAACGATAGTAAGAGAGTTAACTTAAAGATCAGAAAAAACGGTAAAGAAATGGATGCATTTTTGTGGAAAAGACCTCACTTTGAATTTAGCACAAAAAAGTCTCATCTTATTTTTACAATTCATACCTTTTCAAATAAATATGTAATTGAGGTTCTTGATCTTAAATGAGAAAAAAAGTTTTATTTATGTTTATACTATCCTTGCTCTTTTTCGGAGCTTTAATTGTCCTTAACTCAATAAAAAATAGAAAAAATGTTGAGATTATAAAAGAGGTAAAAAATAATAAATTTATCTTTGAAAAAAGAGTAAAGGGAAAGAAAAAATTCAGTGTGACAGGAGATTCTTTTTCAATAAGCAAAGATAAATATCTTCATATTAATGGCAATGTAATCACTGATTTTTTCACCGGAGGGAAGAGAGTAAAAGTATCTTCCCAAAAAATGGTCTCCTCCCCTGATTTTAAAAAAATCATCTTTTCCGACAATGTCAAAGTTAAAACAGAAAATATTATCGTCAAAGGAGAAGAAATAAGATACAATCAAATAGTCATAAGATCAAAAATACCCGTTAAAATTAAAGGAAAAAATTTTTCGTTTAAGGCTAAAAGGTTCTTTTACAGAATAGATAAGGATCTTCTGGTTTTTGGAGATATAAATAACTTTTTTATTAAAAAAGAAAACTCAAACTACCAGGTCAAGGCTAAAAATGCTTTTTTTTACAATAAAGATAAAATTTTAAAAATAGCAGGGAAACCACTTGAAATAAGGAGCTTAAAGGATGAAAAAAGTCTTCTTTTATCCATGCCTTCAATTTATCTTTCACTTACAAAAGATAATAAACTTTTTGACGGATTTACAAAATCGGTTAAAATAAAAGAAACAATTATTGAAAAAGATAAAAAAGGGGAAAAAAAGAAAACAATAAGAAAGATGATATTAAATAAAGTAAGAATCTTTTTTGATAACAATGATATTGTTCTTATGATCAGCGATAATGGAGGAAAAGGAAGTATTAAAAAGGGTTATAAGATAAGAAAATTTCTTTTTTCTAAAGCATATATAAAACTTAAAAACAACAAAATAAACAAAATTTTTTCATTTAATGTCAGTTCACGTTCTTTTACGAAAAAATTCAAAAAATTATTAAGGAGTCACATAAATTATGCAGAGGTGCTCTTTTCCCATAGTGAGAAAATTTCCGAAATCAGATTAAAAGATAAAAATCGCTTTCTCGTTTCCGAGAAAAATTTTAGCATTTTAGGTAGGGAAGCCTTCTTTGATTTGGATTCCAAAAAATATACCATTTTTGAAAGAGCAAACTTTTACGATAAGGAAGGAATCTTCATAAAAGGAGAAGAAATTTATTTAGACAATCAAAAAAAAATAATAAGAGCTAAAAAAGATGTAAGCGGTTTTCTAAACAACGGAAAAACAAATTTTATGTGCAATGAATTTTTTAAAAAAGATAAAAAAGTAGAGTTTAAAGGAAATGTATTCATAAAAAATATGGATGGGGAAATAGCAGGAGAAAAGGTGATTATCAATGGTGAAAATAATGTAAAAATCGTAAATGGAACAATTCTTAAAGATGATATTTTAATTAAAGGTCAATTAATAAACAAAACAAAAAGCTCCATTAATATCCAAGGTGATATTACCTTTAAAAAAGGAGAAAAGCTAAAAATCACGGGAGGCTTCGCATCAATAAAAATAAAAAATAATAAATATTCGAAAGTTCTTATTGAAGAAGGGATTAAAATCTTTTTTGACAAAGGTAAAGGCAAAGCCGAGAAGGCTGAAATTACTCTTGATAAAAAAAGAGTTTTGCTAAAAGGAAAAGCAAAGTTTGAAGATAAGAAAGGCACGAAAATTGAAGGGGAAAAATTGACTTTAAACCTTGAGAATGGTAAAATTTATGCTACTTCAAAAGTAAATAAAAAGGTGAAAGTAATCATAAAAGAAGAATGATAAGAGCAGAAAAACTAACAAAAAATTATGGAGAAAAAAGAGTTCTGAATGAAATAGATATAGAGCTTTCCAAAGGCGAGGTTGTCGGTTTTTTAGGCCCCAATGGTGCAGGCAAGACCACGGCTTTTTCCATAATAATAGGATTAATAAAAGCAAATAGCGGAAAAGTTTTCTTTGAGGACAAAGATATAACCCCCTTGCATATGTATCAAAGGGTTTTGCTCGGAATTACCTTCCTTCCGCAAGAACATTCCATATTCAGAGAAATCTCGGTTGAGGATAATATTTTAGCTGTTTTGGAGAATAAATTGGGTAATACCCATAAGAAGGGGGTTCACTTAGAAAATCTGCTTAATAAATTCGGTCTACAAAAGGTAAGAAAACAAAAAGCAAAGACCTTATCCGGAGGAGAAAAAAGGAGGCTGGAAATTGCAAGAGCTCTGGCAACTTTCCCCCACTACATCTTTCTTGACGAACCCTTTACAGGAATTGATCCCATAGCGATAAAAGAAATTCAAGAAATCATAATCGGATTTAAAGAAGACGGTTTGGGTGTCATAGTAAGCGACCATAATATAAGAGAGACATTAAAAATCACAGATCGTGCATATATACTCATAAAGGGAGAAATACTTAAAGAGGGAACTCCCGATGATATAGTAAAAGATCCGATTATTAAAGAAAAATATTTAGGGAAGGAGATAAGTATTAACTAATGGCTGTAAAAAAGGGTTTAAGTATTAATTTAGGGCCTACTCTAAAGCAAAAACTAAACCCTTCCCTGTTTCAGCAATTAAAACTTCTGAATCTGAATTATCTTGATCTTGTAAATTCAATAAATACAATTATAGAAGAAAATCCATTTATTGAAATTGATGCGAATGGTGACAATGTGGAAAATAAAAACGAAGAAAAAAAAGAGCAAGAGGGAACAGAAGAATCTAATATCGAAGAAGCTGAACTCGGAATTGACATTGAAACTCTCGAAGATTTCTTCGAATCGGTTGAGGATATAAGTTTTTATAGCAAGAGAAAAGAAAAGGAAGAAAATCTTATCGAAAAACTTTTGCCATCAAGAGAAAGTGCATATGATAGGATAAAATTCAGAGTAAAGTTTGAACTTGATGATCCGAAATCCTTGATTATATCTGATTTTATAATAGACAATCTTGATGAGAGAGGTTTGCTGGTTTTAAACAATGATGACATAAAAAATTTTATTGAAGAAAATAAGAAAAAAGGAGTGGAGATAAGCCTTGAAGAGTTTGAAAATATAAGAGAAAAAATAAAAAAAATAGAACCATACGGATTGGCAAGTTACACGATTAAAGAGGTTCTTATAACCCAAGCTGAGTTAATCAATCTTAAACATAAAGAATTAATAAAAAAGATAATAGAAAATAATTTAGAAGATCTCGCCCAGAAGAACTACAAAAAATTAACAGATGAGTACAATATTTCACAAAAAATAATAAATGAAGTAATTGAGGAAATAAAAAGATTACACCCGTATCCCATTGAGAGTATTTCCGATAAAAAAACAGAATACATTGTTCCTGATGCTTTTATAATCGAAGAAGAAGGAGAACTTAATGTTTATCTGAATGATGAAAACATACCAAAGCCACAGTTAAACAGATATTACAAAAACATTATTTCAGACTATAAATGGAAAAGGGGAAAAGATGCAAAGTTTTTAAAAGCAAAGTTTGAAGAAGCATTAAATTTTATAAAAGCTTATGATTATAGAAATAATAGTCTCTACAAGGTTGTAAAAGCAATAGCGGATATCCAGAGAGATTTTTTTTATAAAGGCCCTGAGTATCTGAAGCCACTGAAATTAAGAGATATAGTAGAGGTAACAGAACTTCATGAAACCACAATTAGCAGGATTGTATCTAACAAATATGTACTTACCCCGTCGGGTTTATTCTCCTTAAAATTCTTCTTTTCCTCGTCATTAAAAACAAAATCCGGTGATTTCGTTTCATCTTCAAGCATAAAAGAAAAAATAAAAAAATTGATAGAAAAAGAGGACAAATCAAAGCCACTTTCTGATGCCGAAATTGCTCAAATTCTTGATAAACAGGGAATAAAAATAAAGAGGAGAACAATAGCAAAATATAGAGAAGCTATAGGAATTCCCTCCTCAATCAAAAGGAAAATAAAAGGAGAGGTGAAAAATGAATTTTAAAATTACGGGAAGAAATTTAAGCATAGGATCTTCCGAAAGAGAATTAGCAGTAAAAAAACTTAAAAAAATTGAAAAAATGCTCACAGAGATTGTTGATGCAGAAATAATCATATCAAAAGAAAAGATCAATTTTGTGGTTGACATTAATGTCAAATCAAAAATAGCACACTTAAATGCCAAAGAAAGAGGTAAAAATTTAAAATCAACATTAAAAGCCGCTTTCGAATCAATGCTAAAACAGGCAAAAAAAGAAAAAGAAAAGATTAAAGAAGGAAAGAGAAAGAGAGAAAAAACAGAAGTACTCTTTGAAAAAGAGATCAAAACAGAAAAACCATCATCAACCCCTACCCTTTATTATTCTGAAAATTATACAATGAAACCTATCTCAATTAATGAAGCCGTAAGTTTTCTTGAGAATTCAGAAGATCCTGTTTTTGCTTTTAAGAACATTGACACGGGTATGTTTTCTGTGGTATTTAAGAGGGGTGAAAATGAAATAGGAATAATCGAGTTTAAAGGATGAAAATAACAACCTTTTTAAAAGAAGAGAGAATTTTTTTTATTGAAGCGACAACAAAAGTAGAAGCAATCGAAGAGATAATTGAAAATCTTCACAGAAAAAAAGTTATTAAAAAGAAAAATTCAATTCTCTCCAAAGTTCTCGAGAGAGAAAAATTGGGAAGCACTGGAATAGGGAAGGGAGTAGCAATTCCTCATTGTAAGATAAAGGATATCAAGGAACCAATAGTCGCCGCTGGAGTTAATAAAAAAGGAATTGATTTTGATTCCAATGATAAAAAACCCGCATATTTGGTAATTTTAGTCATTTCTCCAACGAATAAACCGACATTACACCTTCAAATTTTAGCTGCAGCCGCTCATCTTGCTCAAAAATCCGATCTTTTCATGAAAAAAATCAGAAATAGCACAGAAGAAAGTGAAATATTTAAAATACTGAAAGAAGCTGAATTCAGTGATTAAATATTAATATGAACTTATCAAATGAGACAATATTCATAACAGTAGAAGAGTTATATAAGCATATGAGCAATTTAATAAAAATCGATATTATTAGTGGAGCAAAAGGGCTCAAAAAACAGATTACCTCACCCCACATTTTGGAACCCGAATATCTATTTTCAGAACATCAAACAAAAAATTCATCGGCTGGACAAATTTTACTCATTTCAGATACTTATCTTAATTTGTTCAGTAATTTTACCCCATCAAAAAAATTAAAAGTTTTAAAAAGGATGTTCACAGATAAAATAGCGTGCATAATTCTTGTAAGTCCTAAAAAAGAACCTTATAAAAGATTTAAAACAATGGCTAATTATCACAAAGTACCGGTTTTAATTGCGCATTCTTCATTAAGAAATACTCTGGAATTAATTTCCTCTTATCTCTTCAAAAATCTATCTTCCAAAAAGAGAATACACGGGGTTATGATGGATATTTCCGGGGTTGGAGTTTTAATAATCGGAGATTCCGGGGTTGGAAAAAGTGAAAATGCTCTTGACCTTGTTATGCGGGGACATCGTTTGATCTCCGATGACATAGTTGAGCTATATGAAAATATGAATGGGGAAATAATAGCTGCTTCACCAGAATTAACAAAGTACCATATGGAAATCAGAGGATTGGGAATTATAAATATAAAAGAGCTTTTAGGTATTTCGGCTATCGGTGATGATAAGAAGGTAAATCTAATCATTGAACTGGAAAGGTGGGATGAAAAAAAAGAATATGAAAGATTGGGATGGTCTATGAATACAAAAAAAATAATGGGAAAAGAATTTCATCTCATTAAAATACCGGTAGCTCCCGGAAGAAATCTTTCCACAATAATTGAAGTCGCGGTAAGAGTTTTCTTGCTAAGGAAAAAAGGGATAAACCCTGTTAGAGAAATTGATAAAAGATTAAGAGAGTGGAATAATAAAAATGACTAAGAAAAGCAATATAATAATTATAACCGGTTATTCAGGAGCTGGGAAAACCACTTTTACGAAAATCTTAGAGGACATGGATTTTTTCGTTATTGATAATTTACCCATTGAACTTTTTATAAAATTTATGGAATTAATCCAGAAAAACAGAGTTGAACAGAGTTCGAAATTAGCTCTTGTAGTGGATATCCGAGAAGAAAAACTAATAAAGGAATTACCAGAATTCATAAAGAAAATGAACAAATCAGGTGTGCCATTAAGCCTTGTCTTTCTAAAAGCAAACAAAGAATCATTAATTTTAAGATATAAAAGAACAAGAAGACCGCATCCTCTTTCAAAAAAGAATCTTTCTCTGGAAGAAAGTATTAATCTTGAACAAAAGATTTTAGAGCCTATTGAAAAAATTGCCTCATTGGTCGTAGATACCTCCGATAAAACCCCTCAAGATC
This sequence comes from Candidatus Aminicenantota bacterium, assembly GCA_027031485.1. Lineage (GTDB taxonomy): Bacteria > Acidobacteriota > Aminicenantia > JAMOAD01 > JAMOAD01 > JALXDT01. Next base: position 8,212 of record JALVQI010000191.1, read on the forward strand.
TGAGAAGATTGATATCCAGCAGCTTTTTCGAAGGGAAAAGGAAAAGTTCTTTTTTCGTTAATTTTGAGAGCTTTGGTTTTATGTACGGAATTCCAGACAAGAGTGATCTGGTTTTTGACACAAGATCCTTACCCAATCCCTACTATGTTGATCAATACAAAATAAAAACAGGACTGGATAAAGAGGTGAAAGATTTCCTGATGGAGTATAAAGAAACGGAGAGATTTTTAAAAAAAACAATAAATTATCTTGAATATTTTTTGAAAGAGGCTAAAAGAGAAAGATTTTACATAAACATTTCTTTCGGCTGCACAGGAGGAAAGCATAGGTCAGTGGCAATAACCGAATATATGGCTGCATATTTTAAGAAAAAAGGGTATGAAACCTTTGTAATACATAGAGATATAAAAAAATAGGAGACTAAAATGATAGGTGGAGTTATTGTGACCCACGGAATTCTTTGTAAGGAACTCCTTGAAACTGTCAAAAGGATTGTAGGCAAAATCAGATATGTTGAACCCGTTTCTATTGGCTGGGATGATAATATAGAAGAAGGGAAAAAACACATAAGAGAAGCAATAAAGAAGGTTGACAGAGGGGCCGGAGTAATTATTTTTACGGATATGTTCGGAGGAACGCCTTCAAACTTATCTTTTTCGTTTTTAGAAAAGGATCAAATAGAGGTAATAACAGGAGTAAATCTTCCTATGCTTTTAAAATTCACTTTTGTTCAAAAAAGCACAGATTTGAAAACCGTTGCCGAGAGTGTTTGCAAAGAGGGGAAAGCATCCATTTATTTAGCAAGTAATGTTTATAAGGGAAGGAAGGAAGAATGATTGAAAAAGAAATGGAAATTATAAACAAATTGGGCTTACATGCAAGAGCTTCCTCAAAATTAGTTCAATTAGCAAACAGATACAAATCAAAGATAACAATTAAGTTCAACAATTCCGAAGTTAATGCTAAAAGCCTCTTAGGTCTTCTAACTCTTGCAGCTTCAAAAGGCTCAAAAATTGTTGTGACTGCAGAAGGCGATGATGAAGAAAAGGCAATAAATGCCATAGAGAAGCTAATTAATAATAAATTCGGAGAAAAAGAATAGTGAGTCCGAAAAAGGTTGAAGGAATCGCTGCCTCAACAGGAATTGGAATAGGAAGTCTCTATTCCATTAAACTTGAGTCAGATTTTATTTTAAGGGAAAGTATTCCGGAAAGAGAGGTTTCAAAAGAGCTAAAGAGATTTGAAAATGCTTTAGAAAAATCCATAAAAGAATTAAAAAACATAAAGCGGCGGATAGAGAAGAACAGAGGAAAAGCCTCCGCAATAATATTAGATACACTAATTTTACTTCTAAAGGATAATGAACTAATCGAGACAATAAAAGAAATAATAAGAGAAGAAAAAGTTCGCTCGGAATGGGCAATACATCTTGTTCGATTAAAATATGAAAGAATTTTTGAGGATTTTGACAATGAATACTTTAAAGATAGAATCAATGATATAAACGATGCTCTAAACAGACTAATGGATAATCTAAAGAGTAGAGGAA
>JALVQI010000192.1 GCA_027031485.1 Candidatus Aminicenantota bacterium
TTCTGAAAAGAAGCTTTAAAACCTGAAAATGAGTCTGCTCGGGAAAACCACAGTTGGAAATTACAACAATTTTCGGGTACTTTTCATATCTCTTTTTGTGTCTTGTTTCTCCGTATTCATCCTTTTCAAAATAGGGTTCAATGATCGGGATTAATCTATCCATAAATACTTTCATTGTTGAGCTGACATTGTCAACATAAAGGGGCGTTGCCATAACTACAATATCTGAGCTTATGAATTTTTCAATGAGTTCATCCATATCATCTCTGATTATGCATTTCCCCGGTGTCTTTGACCAACAGTCAAAGCAGCCTATACATGGTCTTATCTTTTTTTTGAATAAAAAAATATTTTCGGTTTCCGCTCCCTCCTCCCTTGCACCCTCTAAGAATTTTTCAACAATAATATTTGTATTGCTTCTCTTCCCTTTTGGACTACCATTAAATGCTGTTATTCTCATTGTTTTTTCCTTATAATTAAAATTTTATCATATAAATATAAAATGTTATAATTTTTTATGAATTATAATTTTGAAGTATGTAAAGGTTGCGGCTTATGTTGTAAAATAGACGGTTTTGTTTTTCTAAAGGATGGAGAAGCAGAAAAAATAGCTGAATTTCTGGGAATGGATGTTTATTCTTTTACGGAAAAGTATTGTACAATTGTAAATAGAAAAAAATTAGCTTTAAAAGATAAGCTTTCTTCAAATGAATGTATCTTTTTAGATGAAAACAATCTTTGCAAAATCTATGAGGTAAGACCTGAACAGTGCAGAAATTTTCCTTATCTTTGGACAAATAGCGAATTGCCTCTAGGATGTCTACTGAAAGATAAAAATAACATTTGAGCAGGTTATATCAATAAGCTTCTTATCTTAGTCAATAGTTTTTTAGCTGCATTACAAGAACATAACGCCCTCTTTTAATCTACTTTCAATGATTTTTTTAGGCCAGAATGATGCCTGTACTTCTCCTATGTGCTTTTTCCTCAGTAAGAACATTGAAAGTCTTGATTGCCCGATTCCTCCGCCAATTGATTCAGGCAATTCTCCGTTTAAGAGCATTCTATGCCAAGGTAACTCTAATCTTTTGGTTGCTTTTCTTATTTTTAGTTGTTTAATAAGGGTGTCTTTATCAACTCTTATTCCCATGGATGATATTTCAAAACCTCTCTTTAAAACAGGATTCCAGAAAATGATATCTCCATTTAAACCTTTCTTCCCTTCAGGGGTCGGAGTAGACCAATCATCATAGTCGGGTGCTCTCCCATCATGTATTGAGCCGTCAGGTAATTTACCCCCTATTCCTATCAGGAAAATAGCTCCATACATTTCTGATAATTTATCCTCTCTCTCCTTGGGAGAAAGATTACTAAATAAAAAGAATGCATCCTCTGAATGAATAAAGGTTATCTCTTCGGGAAGAATCGGCTTTATGTTAAATTTTTCATAAAGATCTCTTTCCACCTCTTTTATTGCTCTGTATATGGATTTTACTGTTGCTTTTAATGTTCTTAAATTTCTATCTTTATGTTCTATCCTTTTTTCCCAATCCCATTGATCAACATAAATTGAATGTATTCCTGTTTCAAAATTAGCTTCATCAGGCCTTAAAGCTTTCATTTCTGTGAAAATTCCTTTTCCTACGGGGATCTTATATTTCTTTAGTGCAAATCTTTTCCACTTGGCGAGGGATTGCACAATTTCATACTCTATATTATCAAAAGCTCTAACTTTAAAACTTACCGGTCTTTCAATTCCATTAAGATTATCCTGAATTCCTGAATTCTTTTCCACGAATAGGGGAGCCATGACTTTCTGGAGATTTAATTTTTTGGAAAGATACTTTTCAAATCTCTCCTTTACATAAAAAATTTTCTTCTGAGTTTCCATAAATCCATTTTTTTGCGAGCTATTTAACATGATAACCTCCTTAATAAAATTGTTATATATATTAACAAAACAATAAAAAATATATAGATAATATTTAAAATATTTGAAAAATTTATAAAAAAATATTAATATATTAAAATGATTAAAAATGAGAGGTATAAATATGGGTGAAAATTATAAAATTGATAAAATTGACAGACAGATAATTTCCTATCTTCAAGCTGATTCAAGACAATCTTTTAAAAGCATAGCAGAGGACATTTCAGTTTCAATAGGAACTGTTAGAATAAGGTTTAATAAGCTTGTTGATATGGGAATAATAAAGGGCTCTAAATTGGATCTGGATTATGAAAAGTTGGGATATGATATTTTTGCATTTATAGGAATAAATTTACATAATGCAGGGGATTATAAAAAAGTTATAAAGGAAATAGAAAAAATTCCTGAAATTCTTGAAGCCCATTATACAACCGGTAAATATAATATTTTCTTAATCGTTGTTGCTAAAAGTACAAAAGGTTTGAAAAATCTTTTAATAGATAAGTTGCAGGGGATAAAGGAGATACAATCAACAGAGACACTTGTATCTCTGGATACTCCTCTTTCAAGAAGCCTCGATGTTTTGAGATTACTATAAGAAAAAAAGTTAAAATAAGAGCGACATAAACAATTTGCTTTAAATCAATGATTGAATGGTATTTAAAAGTTTTTCCATAATTTCTGTGGCTTTCCCCTGAAGAAAAATGTCTGTTATAGAATCTGTGTAATTTGATTTTTCAATATTAACTTCAATTATCTTGGCTCCATTATATTTTGCTGTATAAGGGATTTGTGATGCTGGCATAATTTCCCCCGTTGTACCTATCACGAGAAAAACATCTGCTAACTTTGCTTCTCTCAAAGAAGCTTCATATGTTTCAGGTTTTATAGGCTCTGAAAAAAATATGAAATCAGGTCTTAAAACCCCTCCGCACTCTTCACATTTAGGAGGCAGGCTTTCTATTATTTCCCTTTTAAATTCATAGGTTTTGCCGCATTTATTACAAAAAAGTGTCCTTGAGTTTCCGTGAAATTCTATCACATTTTTACTACCTGCAGCCTGATGAAGATTATCTATGTTCTGGGTAATGACAGATTTTATAATACCCATACTTTCCAATTCCGCAAGAACATAGTGTGCTTTATTTGGGTTAGCTTTTCCAAAAAAATCATAAAATATCTCTTTAATTTTAACCCATGATTCATAGGGATGATTTTCAAAATACCAGAGATCCAGAAAAATCGGGTCATATTTGGACCACAGTCCATTTTTTCCTCTGAAAGGAGGAATTCCACTCTCTACCGATATTCCGGCTCCCGTAAAACCCACTGAATGTCTGGAATTTAATAATAGTTCGGCAGCTTCTTTTATTTTTTCCTCCATGGTTTGATTAATTTATTAAAAATACATTTATTTGTCAAGCTTATATTACAGCAGGTTGTATAGTGAAATAGGTTATAGGTTAGGTGAATTTTATATACATAAAACTCCTTAAATAACATCAATCTTTGACAAAATCCCCAAATTTTATTAATTTAATAAAATAAGGGAGGTGATATTATGAGAAAAGTTTTGTTATTTTTGATTATTTTTATTATATTTGTTATATTTTCTTATGGTGTGGGGTTAAATAGCTATTATGTAAAAAAGGTCTGGGAATCAGAGCGGGTTTTTAAAATACCTGAATCAGTGTGGTATGATAAGACAACCAATATGCTATATGTTTCAAATATTAACAGGGAAAAATCTAATAATCCATATAATGGTTTTATCTCAAAAGTTTCAATTGATGGAGAGATAATTAAGTTAAAATGGGCAAAAGGGCTTAAAGATCCGAAAGGTATATGCACATACAAGAATAACCTGTATGTTACAGATGTTGACACTATTGTCAAAATAGATTTGAAGAAAGGGAAAATTTTAAAAAGGTATAGAGTTGAAGGTGCTAAATTTTTAAATGATATTATAGCTGATTCGAAAGGCGGGATATATTTTTCTGATACTTCCAGAGAGAATAGTGTTATTTATAAACTTTATAATGGCAATATAGAAAAATGGCTTGAAGGAGAAAAGATAAGCAGACCCAATGGACTTTTTTATTATAAGGATGTTTTGTATGCGGGGAATTCTGGGGATAAAAAGATTAAGATGTTTGATGTTAATAGTAAAAAATATTTAGGCGAAATTTTTGTGGGTACTGGTATCGATGGATTAGTTTATTTAAAAAAAGGAAGATTTTTAACATCTGATTGGGCAGGTAAGACAATTTTTGTTTATAAAACAGGATTTAAGAAGATTTTGCTTGACACAACGGAAGAGAAAATAAATGCAGCGGATATTGGTTTTGTGGAGCAAAAAAATCTTATTGTTATACCAACTTTCTTTGATAACAGGATAATAGCTTACGAATTGATTAAGAGATAAGCTTTTCTTAAATCATTTATTGTTCAGTTTAGTCTTTAAAATTGAAAATAAAGTTCATTTCTGAAAAGAGAATTTAATCTTTGGATATTTTAAAATGACAATTGACAGAATAATTCAAACAAGACTATCAAAATAGAGGGATGCAGCTCCCAAAACGGGAATTTCTTTTTTTTCTGAAACTTCAATCTTTAGATTATTTATCACATGTTTGAAGGGGAATTTATTTATTTCTCTAAACATGGAGTTTTTGAAAAGGTCAAATGCAAGAGAAATAGAACCTCCTAAAACTATCATTTCCGGGTCATACAAAGATGAAATAACTTTTATTGCAATTCCAATATTTTTACCCAATTCCTCATAAGCCTCTATGGCTTTATTGTCTCCTCCTTTTGCTCTTTCACTCATGGTCTTCCCATCACTTCCATATTTTAATTTGAAAAACTGACCGCTCGCATAATTCTCAATAATTGAATCCTTGTAAGGAATTGATCCTATTTCACCAGCACCGCAGTTTGCTCCATAATATAGTTTCCCGTTTATTATAATGCCGGAACCAAGACCCGTACCTATGGTCAATCCCACCATATGTTTAAAGCCTTTCCCTTTACCATATCTGAATTCTCCAAGAGCAAAGCAGTTTGCATCATTATTTATAAAAACAGGAAGATTAAACTCATTCTCAACCTTTTCTTTTAAATGTACCTTTTTCCACGATGGTATGTTTTCAACATTGTAAACAATCCCTTTATCCACATCAACAAGGCTGGGAACTCCTATTCCTATTGCTTCAACTTTGTCATTGATTACTTTTTCTATTGATTCAAGAATCTCTTCAATAATTTTATTTTCATCTGTGGAATCAGCACTGATTTTTCTTTGATATTTTTCAGCAATATTACCTCCTTCTACTCGACCTGTTTGAACCTTTGTCCCTCCAAGATCCACTCCGATTACCACACTATCTTTCACTTCTATACCTCCTCTTTTCTATCCCGAAAATTATATTATCATGAGACATATTAAGAGTCAATTTAAATCTTGCTTTTTGTAAATTTTCTTAAATATTTTAATTATGATAATACTAAGCAATATTTTTTATAAACTTCGGTAAGATTATGTTTGATGCAGAAGTGTATTTGACTTAGAATAAATATGGTTTTATCCTATTAATCTAAGTTAAAAACGGAGTTTGAAATGAAAAAGAGAATCAGAGTTTTTTCAATTCTTGTTTTTATTATCTTTGGTTTTTCCCTAATTGCAGAAAGAGGAATAAACGAACAATTATTTACCGAGAAAAAGGTAGATGATATTCTGGAAAAAATGAGCCTCAAAGAGAAAATTTCTCTTTTGAGCGGAAAAGGATTTGAGGTTCCGGGAATAGAGAGGCTTAAAATACCTCCTTTGAAAATGAGTGATGGTCCCGCCGGGGTAAGATGGGGTAGGGCTACAGCCTTCCCCGCTCCTGTTGCACTGGCAGCTACATGGGATCCTGAATTGGTAGAGAAAGTTGGAAAGGCTATGGCGGAGGAACTTAAAGCCTATGGTAGGAATGTTTTTCTTGCTCCCTGTGTAAATATACACAGAATTCCGATAGGAAGCAGGAATTTTGAAAGCTATGGAGAGGATCCTATTCTTGCAGGTGAAATAGCAAAAGGGTTTATAAAAGGAGTTCAGAAAAACGGGGTTATTGCCTGTGTTAAACATTTTGCGGCAAACAATCAGGAGTGGAACAGAAGAAAGATAGATGTCATTGTAAGTGAAAGGGCTTTGAGGGAAATTTATTTTCCGGCTTTTAAAAAAGCTGTAAAGGAAGCAGGTGTTTGGAGTGTTATGGCTGCATACAATAGGGTTAACGGATATTATTGTTCTGAAAACAGACATCTTCTCACAGATGTTTTGAAAAACGAATGGAGGTTTAAGGGTTTTGTTATGTCCGATTGGGGAGCAACTCACTCTACGGTAAAGAGTGCAAAGGCAGGTTTGGATTTGGAGATGCCATACGGAAAGTTTTTTTCGGATAAGCTTTTAAAAGCTGTGAAGGATGGGAAGGTTAGTGAAAAGCTTATTAATGATAAGGTTAGAAGAATTTTAAGGGCTATGATTGAGATGAAATTCATCGGAAAAACATTTAAAAGAAAGAATCGTGATGAAATAAAAAAAGTTGTTTTAAATCATAAAAAGCTTACTAAAAGAGTTTCGGAAGAATCTATGGTTCTTTTAAGAAATAAGGATAATACATTACCTTTAAATCCCGAAAAAATAAAAAGCATAGCAATCATAGGCCCCAATGCGGCTTACCCGAGGACAGGAGGAGGTGGTAGTGCATATGTAAGACCATATTATTCTGTTTCTCCAATTAAGGGTATTAAATCTTTCTTCAATAAAAGAAATAAAAAGGTGAAAATCTATTATTCCCCGGGCGTAAATATAAAAGGGGATATTTTACCTGTTGAGGAAAAGTATTTAAGCTATAATGGAAAGAGCGGCCTCTTGGGAGAATACTTTTTAGAAGAAAATCCGACAGGTAAACCTGCGATGAAAAGAATTGACAGAGAGATTTACTTTAACTGGTCATACGATCTTCCTGAACTTGAACTTGGAAGTGGAAATGATAGCAATGTGTTTTCGGTGATATGGAGCGGTTTTCTAAAACCTCCCGTATCGGGGGAGTATAATCTTAAAATTCTCTCTGACGGGGGAGTTAAACTCTCTATTGATAATAAACTCGTTTTAGATGATTGGAAAGAGCCTGCGAAGAATTATGAGGTTACACTTAAACAAGTAAAACTTTTTCTTAAAAGGGGAAAAAATTACAGAATCAAAATTGAGTATTCATCTTCAAGGTCTATATCAGAGTTCAAATTTGGGTGGGATATTCCCGGCTTTTCTTATCTTAAAGAGGCTATTAAGATTTCTGAAAAGAGTGATTATGTCATTGCTTTTTTGGGCTTGTCTCCTCATTTTGAAACAGAAAGCAGAGACAGAGATAGTATGGAAATACCGAATCAGAATAAACTAATAAAAGAAGTTTTAAAGGTGAATAAAAATATTATCGTGGTTTTGATAAATGGAAGCCCTATCAATATAAATGAATGGGCTGATAAGGTGAAAGCCATCGTTGAGGCCTGGTATCCGGGACAGGAAGAGGGAAATGCAATTTCTTCCGTGATTTTCGGAGAAAGGAATCCCTCCGGTAAACTCCCGTTTTCATGGTATGAAAGGAGAGAGGATTGTTTGGGTTTTAAAGGTTATAAGGACAAAAGCATGAAAGCTATTTATTATGATGATATATTTGTAGGCTATAGATATCTTGATAAAAAACATATCGAGCCTCTTTTCCCCTTTGGTTTCGGTCTTTCTTACACTAAGTTTGAATACAGTAAACTTAAAGTATTAAATAATAGCAAGGACTATTTTACTCTTGAATTCAGATTGAAAAATACGGGAAATTTTGCAGGGGCTGAGATAGTTCAGATCTATGTATCTCCTCCAAAGATCAAAAGGCCATTAAAAGAATTAAAAGCTTTTAAAAAAATAAATTTACTTCCCCATTCTCAGAAAATAGTAAGAATAAGAATTAAAAAAGAAGACCTTTCATACTTTTGCGAGAGTGAAAAAAGATGGAAATTTGAAAAAGGTGTGTATAAAGTACTTGTGGGAGCTTCTTCACGGGATATAAAATTATCAGGTAAAATAAAACTCTGAATTAAAATTTATTTTTAACCTTTTTAAAGTTCAGATCCTGAAAATCAAAGCTGAAATCTATTTCCGGAGAAATACCTTTCATCTTAAAGCCTGAAGCATTCCCCTTTTCATCAAGGCAGAATATGGAAAAAGCATCTGCATCCATATCTCTGTAATTCCATTTTATTGCAAATGTGTTTGCTTTGTAATAATACATTTTTCCGCTTAATTTTGGAGATCTAAAGGATAAAAAGTATAAGTTTCCGTCTTTTTCCTTTATCTCAATCTTGCCGAACCATCTGTCTTCATAAATCCCTTTGTATTTATTAAAATCAATTTTTTTACCTTCATTTCTTTTAACAATTAGCCATACATTTTTCACAATTTTTTCAGCAGATGAGCTTCTTTTTTGCATTATATTTTTATATTTTTTTATCCAATCGATTTTCTTTAATTTTAAATATCTGTCGATAATTGTCTGAGTGACAGCTTTAAACAATGCACCACCTCCCGGGCTTGTGTTTGTAAGGACAACTATTCCAAGTTTTATATCGGGAATTAAAACTGTTTTTGATAAAAAGCCCGGCAGCCCTCCCGTATGAGATACCATCATATTACCTGACACATCTTTAAGTCCCCAGCCAAGGCCATAACCAACAAAATGTGTCCTATATCTTTTATCAGGTTTAAAATCCATTACCGTGTGAATAGTCCACATTTTTCTATGATTTTTCTCAGAGAAGAGACTTTTTCCATTTCCATATTTTCCATCATTAAGATGAAGAATAAGCCATTTGCTAAGATCCTTAACACAGGAGTAAATTCCACCTGCAGCTCCGTTTATCTTATCCGGAGAAAAGACATAATGATTTATAGGAACAATCTTTCCATTTACTTCAGAATGCGGGGTTGCGGTAAGGTTCTTATCCTTTATAAAGTAATAGTTGGTGTATGAATTTTTCATTGAAAGGGGGGTGAAAATTTTCTCTTTTACAAAATCTTCCCATCTTTTTCCGCTAACTCTCTTTATAACTTCTCCAGCTACGGAATAAAGCAAATTATCATAATCAAAGTGTGTTCTGAACTGGGATGTCGGTTTGAAATATTGAAATACTTTAACAATATCATCAATGGTAAAATTACTACCATCAGGGAAAAACATAAGGTCACCGACGCCAAGCCCGAGTCCGCTTCTGTGCGTCAAAAGATCTTCAATCATAAAATTTTCTGTTACATAAGGGTTGTACATTTTAAATTCGGGGATTATATCAACAACCTTTGTTTTCCAGGAGAGCATTCCCTCATCTACAAGAATTGCAAGAGCTGCTGTTGTAAAAGCTTTGCTATTTGATGCTATTGCAAATAGTGTGTTTTCATCAACTTTATCTTTTTTACCAAGAGTTTTGTATCCATAGCCTTTCATATGGACGATTTTATTATCTTTTACAACCACAACTGCTGTGCCAACAACATTAAACTCTTTCATTGCTTTTAATACAAGTTTGTCAATATCTTTGGAAATGTTTTTGGAATAAAGGCCATTACTCGCTAAAAATACTAAAATAGATAATAATAAAATTATAATAAGATATTTTCTTCTCATCTCATCCTCCGGATAGTTATTTAAAATAAATTGTATTTTAGAGAAGTTTTGATGTCAATAGGAATACTTATGGGGGAAACTGATTAAGAATCTAAGAAAGAACGGAAAAACATGTAAGTATAGTTTTTTTGCCAAAGACATTGCTTCAAGTTTTTTCCCGAAATAATAGCTTTTATCATTCATAATAATAGATTTATCATTTTTTTTGGCAGAGAAGGATAATATTTAAAATTTAATCTCACTGATATATAATTTTACTATGTTAGAAAAAAATAGAATTATATTTTTATTATCTTTCCTGCTTATTCCTTTATTGTTAGAAAGTTTTACGGTTTTTAGGGTTTTAGACAAAGATGGAAATTCATTAAATTATTATTCACTTTCCGCTAAAAATATTAAAAACGGATGGGTTAGAAGTTTTAAAGTTAATAAAAGTGGACAGATAAAAATAAAAAATCTTTCCAAAGGTTTGTGGAGATTAAGGGTTTTTAAAAAAGGCTATTATCCTGCGGAAACATTTTTTTATTCTAATCCCAATATTAATTCTGATTTAAATATAAAAATTTCAAAGTCTAAAATCAATGTTAATGGTGAAAAAGAGAAAACTCTTGAAAAAGGGATGACGTATTTTATCAAATGGAAGGATAAAAAAGCTGTTTCAATGTTTAGCAAAATATTAAAAGATTACAAAGATCCTGAATTAATGAAGGTGAATGCCTTACTTTTTTATTCCCTGAAAAAGTATGAAAAGGCAATAAGAATTCTTAAAGATATTAAAAATCAGGATATAATGTCTTTGCAGATTTTTGTATCATCCCTTTTAAAAATAGATGATTACAAAAACGCCTTAAAATTTTTAAATAAAATTGCTCCGGAAAAAATTTCAAATCCGTTTATAGGTACGGAGGTAGGTGAATTTTACTATGAAAGGGAAGAGTATGAGAAAGCTTTGCCTTTTTTAGAAAAAAGTATAAAAATTTATCCTGATTATCCTGAATCATACTATTTTATAGGATTATCCTTTGCAGCTTTGAATAAGAAAGAGTTAGCAATAGAAAATTTAAAAAAATTTATTAAAATGGACCCTGATTCTGCCAATACAGTTATAGCTGATAGTGTTATAAGGACTTTGAAAGATTTATATAAAGAGGAGAAAAATGAGCAAAAATAAAATTAATTTAATTATTATTTTTTTGTTTTTTTTGTTTGTGGAGATAGGCTTATCAAAAGAAATTAACCTAAAACCTGAGTATAAAAAATGGCTTGATCTTGTAAGCTATATTATAACTCCTCAGGAAAAGAGTGTATTTTTATCCCTTAAAAATGACAGAGAAAGGGATATGTTTATAAAATTATTCTGGAAACAAAGGGATCCAACTCCCGGAACACCCGAAAATGAGTTTAAGGAGGAGCATATAAGAAGGTTTAATTATGCAAATAAGTATTTTAAGTATGGCACAACAAAGCCGGGATGGAAAACGGATATGGGGAAAATATATATAATATTGGGTCCTCCTGTAAACAGGGAGAAAATTGATGCTTTTGGGCTTGAACCTATGGAAGTGTGGAGCTATTATGGTGGTCGTGACAAAGGTTTACCTCCTCATTTTCAAATAGTATTTTTTAAGAGACACGGAACAGGGGAGTTTAAAATTTATGACCCGGCTATTGATGGGCCTGATTCTCTTTTGGTAAAAACATCTGATGTAAGAGACATAAACCCATTTGATTATCAGGCAATTCTTGAGAAGATACAGAGTATATCTCCCTCAGCGGCTGAGGTGGCTTTTTCACTGATACCCGGGGAAATTCCACTGGATTATCAACCCTCTCCTTCAAATTCTATTCTCATATCAAAAGTATTAGAATCAGGCTCAAAAAATGTTAGCACAAAGTATGCTCAGGATTTTTTAAATTTTAAAGGGGTGGTAAATGTTGAATATGCTACAGAGTATGTTGAAGCAAATTCAAAAGTTGATATCTTTAAAGATTTTGAGACAGGGATAAATTTTGTTCATTTTGCGATATCTCCTAAAAGGATATCTGTTGATTATTCAAAAGTGAAGGATAAATACTATTTTATCTATAGATTGACAGTGAGCCTCAGCAAGGGAGGAAGTGTCATATATCAGTATTCAAAAACATTTCCATTCTATTTTAATGAAGAAGAGATAAAAAATATTGTTTCAAAAGGTTTTGTTATTTCAGATCTTTTCCCTGTAATTCCCGGAAATTACAAACTCACTGTTTTGATTCAGAATATTGTTAAAAATGAGTTTTCCTATTTTGATAAGAAAATAAAGATAAAAAGTGAGGGTAAAGGTCTTCCTGAGATATATGGTCCGATTGTGGGCTTTGATTTTAAAAAAGACAATTCCTTTGTGTTCCGACCTTATAAGATTGAAAATAATCTAATCTCTTTTGATCCGAAAAACGGATTTTTGCCAAATGATAAGATATTCGTGCTTTTCTGTGTGGACTCCCATAATTATGGTAAAAAAATAAAAGGGGAAGTTCTTATAAAAAGCAAGCTCGGATATTCTGAGTATCAAAAGAAAAAATATTTTAATATAGATGAAAATTTTAAAAATGATTGTTTTGTGAGCAAATTTCAAAATCCCGGAGTAGGTTCATACAGAGTAAATGTAATTTTAAATTCTTCAGGAAATGTCCCTCTTGTGAGCAGGGAGACTTATTTCACAGTCTCACCAGTAAGAAATATAATCCATCCAACGGTTGCTTATAAAGTTCTGTCAAAGAAGAATATTTTTTTGTATTATTGGGCTCTTGGTTCGCAATTTTATAAAGAGGGGAAATTTAAAGAGGCATTTGAAAATTATTCCAAAGCCTTTAATCTTAGAAGCAATTATTATCCTTTAACAAAAGAGTACGCTGACCTTCTTTTACAAATGGGTAAGAACAATGAAGCCATTAAAGTGATAGAGAACATGAAACTGCCTAAAAAAATGTTTGATTATTATTTTTTCAAGGGAAGAGCTTTATTAAATCTCAAAAATTATAAAGATGCTTTGGACTCTTTTTTAAAAGCCAATAAGATTTATGATAGTGATTATAAACTAATTAATTTGATAGGAATTACTTATGTTAGTTTGAAAGATTATGATAATGCTCTTAAAGTTTTTAAAGCCTCTTTAAAGATCAATCCTCATCAGGATTCTATAAAAAGAATAATAGATAAATTAGAAAAGACAGGAAAGAAAGGATAGGAATAGCTTTGAGCATTGAGCTTTGAGCATGAGCTACTTTTAAGAAATGTGGTTAATTTCTTTATTTAATTTTTTAAATAAAAAATTTACTGATAACTTAATACAATTAACCTTCAAAATCAGCTCAAGGCTATGGGCTCAAAGCTCGAGGCTATATAACCATCTTTTTAAATCAAATGAATGATATTATTATTTTTCTAATCTTTTAAAATTCAGTTGAGAAATTATTATTCCTGAAAACATGAGAAGACAACCAATGGCTTCACGGGTGTTTAATGTTTCATTAAGAATTAACCACCCTCCAAAAACAGAAAATATGGATTCTGTTTCAAGAATTAGTCCTGCAACAGTTGGCTCTGTTTTTTTCTGACCAAAAATCTGAAGTGTATATGCTATTCCTGCTGAAAAAACTCCTGCATAAAGAATCGGAATATATGCTTTAAAAATATTTGAAATTAAGATATTTTCAAAAAAAGAAGCTGCAATCAAGCTCAAAATTGAATTTGTTAAAAATTGAAGAAATGCAAACTTAATAGTATCAAACTTGTTTGCTATGTGCCCAATAAGTTGAACATGAAAGGCATAAAAAAAAGAGGCGATTAGAACTAAAAAATCACCCTTTTCTATTGAAAAACCTTGCTTAACACTTAAAAGATATAACCCAATAAAGGCTATAAACACTGCTAACCACTTGATAAAACCTATCTTCTGTTTTAAGAATATTCCTATTATTGGAACAAAAATTATATAAAGCCCTGTAATAAAACCGGCTTTACCGGCCGTAGTGTAAACTATTCCAAACTGTTGGAATGATGAGCCTAAAAATAGAAAAAACCCCGCTAATACTCCGTATTTTATTAAGGAACTAAAATTTTCCTCTTTTTTTGAGCTTACTTTATCGACCTTTGAATTTATTAAGGGAATCAGAACAAGAGCTCCCAATAGAAATCTTATTCCATTGAAAGTAAAGGGACCTACATATCTCATCCCGACCTTTTGAGCTACAAATGCAAACCCCCATATAAATGCAGCTAAGAGAAGAACAAGAGATGATATGAAACTATCTTTTTTCATTTTGAACTATTATTTCAAATTGGCGTTAATTGTCAAGACAACAAATTATAGAATGTGGATATTCAGGCTTTTTAGTTTATCCGGTATCTCTTCCTTAATCTCATTCTTGTTGAGATTAAAGACAATTATTTCATTAAAGACCCTTAAAATCTTTTTTGAATACTCTTTGAAGGCAGGGATTTCAGATTTTGGAAGAGGTTTGAGACTTGGTGATTTTAAAGTCAGAGGGTTTATGTATCTTCCGTATTTTTGAACCCCATAATGAAGGTGGGGGCCTGTGGACCTTCCCGTATTCCCTGTAAAGGCAATAATCTGCCCCTGAGAAACCTTTTTCCCCCTTCTTATTCCCGAAGCATAACCGCTCAAATGATAATAGTGAGTCCTATAACCATTGGAGTGCCTTATTATAAGATATCTTCCCCTGATTCTATCATATCCTTTTGAAATTATAGTTCCTGAAGCTGTAGCTCTGACTCTTGTTCCGACAGGGGCTCCAAGGTCAACTCCATTATGCCTTGCTGAAAACCCCAGTATTGGATGTCTTCTCCACCCAAACCTTGATGTTACTCTCATAAAGGGCAGAGGAGATTTTAAGAACATCTTTTTTACTGCTCTTCCATCAGGATGAAAGTATCCATATGTTCCATTTTTTCTTTTGTATCTGATAATATCTATTCTTGTTCCATTGTTAATGAATGAAGAGGCTAAAATATTGCCATATTTTACAAATTTTCCTTTGAGGTATTTTTTTTCTATTAAGGCAATTAAAATGTCTCCTACTCTCAAATCTCTGTTAAAATCAACATCATAATCATATAAAGAAGCTAAAATATCCGCAAGTTCAGGCTTTTCATTTTCTTTTAAGATAGCCTCAAATAGAGAGGATTCTATTTTTACCTTAATCAATTCATTTTGAGTCTTATATGGTATGGTTACTATTTTTGCATAATAGCTGTCTTTATCTATCTTTACTTCAAGATATTTGTTTATATCAAGATAGTATACAAATTTTTTGAGAGATTTGTTTCGGTAGTATAATTTATATGTATTTCCGGCTCTTATTTTTGCAAGATTGTAAACACCTTTTATTCCCTCAATTAAATTTATGACTGATCTTCTGTCAAGTCCGTTCTTTACAAATATCTCGGTTATATTTTCTCCTCTCTTAACCTTTGATTTAATAACTTTTAAGGGAGGAATGGCTTTTTTAGCAATCTTTTTGGATTTCTTTGATTCTTTGATTATGCTCTTCTGTTTCCTGTTTTTTGGAATAATTATATAGATTATTATTGCTAAAAAAATCAGGATGATTATTAAAGGTTTTTTCTTCATACTTAATTATATAATAAATAGAAGTATTTAAAAAGTAATTGAGCTAAACCGGAATTTTAAATAATGAGGATTGACTTAAAAGGCTCTTTCAAGAATATTTATCACATCTTCTTTGTTAAATTCTTTCGGATTGAAAATTACGGAACCATCAACCATTGCCTTTTCCGCAATCTTTTCAAAATCATCTTTTTTAACATTGTTATCTTCAAGGTTTAGTGATAAACCGGTTAATTTTTCTATCTCTTCCCTGAGTTCAAATATTCTTGCTATCAAAGCTCTGGCATTTTCTTTTTCACTTTTCCCAGGCTGAAAAATACCCAGATATCTGGAAATCTCAGAATATCTTTTATAGGCTTTGTCAAGATTAAATTCCATTCCGAAGGGCAAGATTATTGTGTTTGCCAAACCGTGGGGAATTTTCATTACACCTCCTAAGGCATGGGCAATGGAATGGATTATTCCGACCATTGAGTTTGAAAAGGATATCCCCGCTAAGAGCGAAGCAAGGGCAAGATTAAATCTTCCATCTTGATTATTTCCATCCTTTATTGTTTCGACTAAATTTTCGTTTATAAGCTTTATGGAGGTCAGGGAATAGGCATCACTGAGAGGATTATTCTGGGTGCTAACATAAGCCTCTATTGCATGGGTTAGAGCATCCATGGAGGTCGTAGCCGTAAGCTTTGGGGGAAGGGTCAGTGTCATTTCAGGGTCAATTAGAGCAAGTTTCGGGAGAATAAAGTATGAGGTAAAGGCTAATTTAATGTTATTTTTGGGGTCGGAGATCACGGCCACATAGGTGGCTTCAGAGCCCGTACCGGAGGTTGTCGGAATAACAATTAATGGCTTCAATTCCCTGTCAATGATTTCAGCTCCTTCATACTTTTTCAGCTCATTGTCATCAAAGGAAACCAAAATATTCACTCCCTTGGCGGTGTCTATAACAGAACCTCCTCCTATTGCGATGAGTGAATCACAACCTGATTTTTTGAAAGATTCTGAAATCTCATTTACAGTCTCAACCGAGGAGTCATGGGGGATTTTATCAACTATATCGCACGGTTTTATATCAGTGTTGTAAAAACTTTTTAGAACCTTATTTAAAAGGCCAGCTTTTTTAACTCCGGGATCAGTAAGAATCATCGGAGATTTAACCCCTATAAGCTTTAATTCAAAGGGTAGGTTAGGAAGGGCTTTAAAACCTGCGATAATTTTTACGGGATTATAAAATTCAAAATATTTATTCATTTTTCAACTTCCTTTTATTAAAAATTTTATTAACCAAAGAGGAGTCAACAGATATAATTCCATTCTAAGAAGATAATCTTTTAGGCCCAGCTTTGGTTTTGTTTTAAAAAGTTTTCTGTGGAAAAATCCGGGAAACAGGATCGCTTCCACTCTTTTTAAAATCTCAGTGAAAATCAGGGCATTGGATATATTACCTTTTAGGAATATTCTATGCTCCCAGAATCCCTGCTCCGGTCCGAGCTGTCCGGTCAGCAGGAGAAAGGCAGAATCAATATTTTTAAATATTATTTCTATTTTTGAGCTATTATCATTCAGTCCTTTTGCCTTTTTCAAGGAATTACCTCTCTTTTTAAATATAAGACTTTCTTTCATTTCCGGAATACTCAATTTTATGAAATCAATGTCTAATTTTTCAATTTTTTCTTTTATTTTGAAATCATGTTCGGATAAAAAGACAGCAGCTTTACCTAAAACAAACAGAAATGTTTTATTAATAGTTATTTTGAAAAAAGGAGCTTTTATTCTATACTCTTTAATTTTCATTGATTACCTTTTTGTTTGAATATCTCAGGAGCTTGGGAAAGAGTGTAAAGGAATTAAAAGGGAAAACCAGAGACATTATCTTTTTTATTCCATTGCTTTCAAATTCTTTAACCGAAACTTTAAATTTATCATAAACTCGCTTCTGAATCCCATACTTTTCTTCATATCTGAGCGAGAGAAAGTGATGAGAGAAATAAGTGTTTATCTCCCTTTTGTATATATTTTGTAAACTCCTTAGATATTCAAAGCATAAATAACCGCTGTGAACTCTCTGATTTTTTACAAAATTTGCCACTACTCCATTGATCTCTGCTAATGGGGAGGTAATCTTTTTTATCCTGTATGGGTGTCTGTTATCAAAAGACAGAACAATCCTGTCTCTCTTTTCCGCAGAGAACAGGATAATTATGTTTAAAAACATTATAGGAAAAGCAAAGATTAAAACTTTTTTCATCTTTTGCTCATTCTTTTTCCTGCAATATAAGTTTGATAAATAAAGAAAATTAGCAGGATTTCCTTCCAGATACCGGGACATTACTCTTTTATATCCCGAATTTTCGGCAGTTTTAAGTCTCTCTCTTAAGCTCACAATATCATCATACCACAGTTCATCTCCTTTATCAAATTAACCCTTTGCGTCAAAAATAATCTCGCTTAAACAAAAAATTTCAATCAGAGACTCAAAACCAGCTTTTCTTTTTTTCGGACGGGCAAAACCTATTGTAGTTTTAATTAAAAAATATTGAATTAAATAGTATCTTAAATGTTGAATATGTCTGGGCTCTGTTCTGTACTCTTCCTCCTATTACTATTACATTCCCTTTATAATATTTAAATCTTACTATTTCAACTCTTCTGTTTAAAAGATCTCCTCCTTTCAAATATCCGCTTATGAGATGATTTCCACCATCCTTAAACCTTCCGACAACTTTTCTGTCTATTGTTGTTAAAGATGGTAAGCTTGTTTTAAAAACAGGGCTGTTTGAAAAGTATATTATGGATTTTTCAGGCATGCCCCAGGCAATCGGATCTTTGTTGTCAATGTAAAGTCTCAGGATTGAACCGGGACAATTAAATTTATCCCTTGGTACATTTTTTAAAACATTTCTTATCGGTAGGTTAAAGTCCTTCCGTGCTATTTCGTAAGATCTTCCTAAGAGTATCAAGGTTCCTCCGTTTTTCACAATATTTACAATCTTTTTCATTCCCTCTTTTCCTATACCTCCACTGTACTTGGGAGGTAAACTTGAAGGCAGATACCAGTTTCTTAAACTGCCACCCTCTGTGACAGTTCTTCTCGGAATATCAGGAATAATCAGGGTATCAACAGCTTTTGTTAGTTTTTTATTTTTGAAATCTTCATTGTGCAGAACCTTATATTTAAAAGAATAGTGATCCAAAACCCATCTTGTCCATCCCTCATCCATACTTGCTCTGTATGGTTGGAATATTGCGAGTCCGGGAATCTTTAGACTCTTGGTTTTAAGTGTTGCACCACATACCTTTATAATTGGAACTCCGCTTCCCTCTGCAATCTTTTTAAGATTATCTTTTGAAATCCTGTCTGTTTTAACAAGGAAATCTCCCAATTTTATTTTTCCTTTGTTTTCCAAAGCTCTGAAAACCTTGTATCCCTTTTTTATCAATTTGTTTATTATTATAAAGCTTCTGTTTGATTTTGCGGTGATTACATAATAACCCTTTCCATTTTCCATAATTGTTTCAGGATATTTTAACTCTGAAACCGGAGAAGAAATATTTTCCCAATTAATCTTTTTATTTATCTGAAAGTATTTAACTCCCATAAGTACAGGCATTGTCCATCCGGTAGCATCGTATGGTTCTATTATCCTGTCACTTCCTTTCATATATTTTATCTTCGGATATACCTGCTTTTCCATAATTGCCTTTATAAATGCCCTATAAGGTTGAGCCGTAGGGATTATAATATCTCCTCTATTGTAGATTCTATTGTTAATGATAATTCTTTTTTTAAGTCTGTATAATCTTATCCCATGCTCTAAAAGTTTTTGCAGAAAGGTATATGTTTCAGGAATATCCCACTGTTTTGAAGAAATTATGTAGGCATATGGCGCCTCTTTTAATCCTTTTTCTATCTGATTTTCTCCCATTTTGTAGAAATTTTCCAAAAAATATTCTCTGTTTTTTGAGGCAACCTCTATTAAAGCTTCATCCGCAATCATTTCATAATCTATTATATCTTTTAATTTCCACCAGCCTCCTTCCCAGGGAGCAGGGAAATTCACCTGAGCTTTGTATTCCGGAAGACCTTTTCTACCAGCGGTAAGTTCATTATGATCGATATAGACAGGAGTGGCTATCTTTGCACTGGCAAGTTCTGTTAAAAGACCAACTACATTTTTATACCATGCAGTGTTCTTTGAGCCTCCAATCCAGTAAGCATCAAAAGAATAGGCGCTTGCAACGCCTTTTTTCCCCGCACTCGTTAATTTATAAGCCATAAATGAGCCAATCATTGCCGTACTGTTAAGCATGATGGGGGAAAGATTCTTATTAAGAGGATCTTTAAAAGGGGGAACAAACATTCTCGGTCCTGTTCTTCCCATCTGATGCATATCCAGGAATATTTGTGGGAAATACTTTTGATGTAAGACTGATGTTACAACCTTTGTTTCCTTAAGATTTAAGGCAACATAATCTCTATTGTCATCATGGCCTGCATAATAGTGGTAAAGAAAAGGAGTTGTTCCTCCTTCATAAGGTGTGTTCAGATATTTATAATACCAGTTTGTGACCATAATATTTCCATCAGGATTAATCGAAGGCATCAAAAGAATAACAACATTATTTAATATTTTCAATAGTTTCGGGTCTTTTGTGGTTGCAAGTTTATGTGCAAATAGCATTACCATTTGAGAAGCTGCAATTTCTGTGGAGTGGATTGTGGTTGTAATCAGGATAAAAACTTTACCTTTATTAATAAGCTCTTTTGCCTTTTCTTTGCTAATCTTATCAGGATTGGCTAACTGTTTATTGATATCAATATATTTATCAAGATTTTTCATATTATCATCAGAAGAGACAAAAACCACATACATCGGGTTATTTAATGTGGAATAGCCTTCAAGGCTTAATTTAACTCTTTCGGAATTTTCTGAAAGATATTTAAAATATTTTATTATGTCTGGATAAATTATAAGAGTTCTGTCTGCTCCGATTTTTTTACCAAAAAATTCATCAGGTGATTTTTGAGCAAAAGTGAAAGAAGAAAAAACAAAGATAATAGAGATGATTAGTATTAGGGATTTTTTTCCAAACATTTTAACCTCCTGAAATGTCTTTTATTTTATTGGTTTTTTGATTGATTGTCAAAGAATCATTCCCTTAAACCGGATTATTTTTCATAAAGAATAAAATATTGACTATTATAATTAAAATAGTTATAAATAAACATCTTGTAAAAGGAGGCTTTGATGAAAAACATAGTAATTCTTGGCGGTGGCCTCGGAGGCACTATTATGGCTAACAAATTATCCAAAGTTTTGTCAGAAAACGAGTGGGAAATAACAATAATTGATAAAAATCCTCAACACTATTATCAACCCGGTTTCTTATTCATACCATTCGGAATCTATGGGGCAAAAGACGTTATTAAGCCAAAGAAGAATTTTTTCCCCTTAGGTATCAAGGTTATAATTTCTGAAATTGAAAGGGTGGTACCAGAGAAGAATAGAGTTCTGTTAAAGGAAGGAACAGTTGTTAAATATGATTTTTTAATTATTGCAACCGGAGTTAATATAGTCCCCGAGGAAACAGAGGGGTTGAAAGGGGAACTCTGGTATAAAAATATTTTTGATTTTTACACTATTGAAGGTGCAAAAAAATTATACAATTTTTTCAGATATTGGAATGGTGGGAAATTAGTATTAAATATTGCTGAAATGCCCATAAAATGTCCGGTAGCCCCGCTGGAATTTGTCTTTCTTGCTGATTATTTCTTTACGGAGAGGGGAATACGGTCAAAAGTTAATATCACTTTTGTAACTCCTTTACCGGGAGCCTTTACAAAACCCGTTTCTTCTAAAGTTTTAGGTGATATATTGAAGAGTAAAAATATTAATCTTATCCCTGATTATAATATTTCAAGGGTTGATAATAAAGAAAAATATATTGAGTCATATGATGAAAAGAGAATTGATTTTGATGTTCTTGTAACTATTCCAACAAATATGGGAGATGAGTATATTGGACGGAGTGGAATAGGGGATGAATTGAACCTTGTTCCTACCGATAAATTTAGCTTGCAGAGTAAAATTGCTGATAATATATTTGTGGTTGGCGATGCTTCAAATTTGCCTACATCCAAAGCGGGTTCAGTGGCTCATTTTGAATCTGATATCCTTTTTGAGAATTTTCTGGCGGCAATAGACAAAAGACCTATGAATTCAAAATTTGATGGACATGCCAACTGTTTTATTGAATCGGGTTTTGATAGAGGTATCTTGATAGATTTTAATTATACTACTGAACCATTACCCGGTAAATACCCGTTACCTGGAATAGGACCATTTTCTCTTCTTGAAGAAACTAAAATGAATCATATCGGTAAAGTTATGTTCAGATGGATGTACTGGAATTTTCTTTTAAAAGGTGTTGAATTACCTATTGAATCCCATATGAGTATGGCCGGCAAAAAGAGGGTATCATGAGCAAGGGATTGGAAAAAAGGCTCGATTTAATAGAGTCAAAATTGGATATAATTTTTAAAGAAATAGAGGAACAAAAAAGGAAAAGGGAAGGGTTTGAAGAATTGAAGGATGATTTAAATAGAGTTCTAAGGACTATTACAGATACGCTTGTCAGTGAGCTTGACGATGTTTCCGATAACATAAGAACTGGCACATTCTTATATATTATGAAAAAAGCTCTGAGAAACATTAACAGTTTTTCTAAAATATTTGATCAGATAGAAAGTTTGGAAGATTTTGTCAGGGATTTTTCCCCCTTAACGAAAACTCTTTCGATTGATTTGATGAATAAGCTTGAGGAGTTTGAAAACAAAGGATATTTTGGATTCTTGAAAAATATGATTATGATTACAGATAAAATAGTGGTTAGTTTCAGTGATACTGATTTTAAAGATTTTGAAAGTATGATAGATGATATTTCATCTATTTTGAAGAAACTATTAACAAAAGAGAATTTGAAGAAATTTAATTATTTTATTGATGAATTAAATAGAGAAGAGGAGCCCCAGAAGATTTCATATTTTAATATCATTAAAGAATTAAATTCAAAGGAAACTAAGAAGATTTTATATAAGGTTATAGTTGCAATAAAAAGCTTTGAAAAATAAAAAGGAGGTTATAATGATTAAAAAGTACAATGGTAAAAGTTATGAGTTTACCGATGATGGCTATTTAAAGTTCTATAAGGACTGGGATGAAGGATTAGCGAAAGAACTTGCTAAGGAAATGGGTATTGGAGAACTGACCGAAAAGCATTGGAAGGTTATAAATTACTTGAGAGACTATTTTGAAAAGAATGAGATTTCACCGAGTTTGAGAAAAATTACAAGAGAAAGTGGTGTGAGTACAAAAGAGGTTTATTCTCTGTTTCCTGATGGGCCTGCGAAAAAAGCGGCTCTTATTGCTGGAATACCCAAACCGCAGGGTTGTGTTTAAATTGGGAGGACATAATGAAAGAAAAGAAATACGAATCGCTTAAGAAAGTTTCTATAATTATTTCAAAAGGCTCTTTGGTTGATGTTTATCCCGGATTGATCATGGCTAATGGAGCAAGAATGGAGGGAATTGAAGCAAATCTGTTTTTACTTTTTTTGGTCTTGAAGCTATTTTAGAGAAAAAGATGGATAAACTGAAAGTTCCCACTGTGGGAAATCCTGCTATGCATATTCCGAGTATATTGGGGATTCTTCCTGGAATGTCAGCTTTTGCAACAAAGATGATGAAAAAGGAAATGGAAAAGTTAGATATTCCACCTGTAAGAGAATTTATTGAGATGATACATGATGCTGGCGCCGGCATATATGCCTGTAAGGCAACAGTAGATATGTTTCATCTTAGCGAAAAGGATTTCTGCAAAGAGGTTGACGGCGTCTTGACTGTGGGACAGTTTTACGAATTATCGGCAGGAGCACAGATTATCTTCACATAAAAGGATAAGAAATTAAAGAAAAATTTAGGCTTTAATTAAATAATAAAGGCTGGGCTGAAGTTATAGATATTTAAAAAAATAAAAGATAAATTGTTTAATTTGATTTATTTAATACCATTTTATTAATTAATATTTAGGAGAGTATCTAAACAGCATCTGCCTGTTGGATTTTTAACCTCACATGAACATTTTCCCATTTTAATCATATTTTTTACATATTGTATTGATTTGCTATTCCCTTTTTCCGTCAGTTCACTGATAATTTGTTCTTTTGTAATATTAAAACAATAGCAGACTGGTATCGGTGGATTTTTCTCTTTTAACCCTACTCTGACTTTTACATCTTTTTTATTGAAATATAAATTTTTCTTGTTGTTAAAGTAAACTATTTCGCAGTCTGGATTTTTGCAAAAATAAAAATTGTCATCATTTTCCACAAGATTTAACTTCTCTTCTCTTAAAATGCTGTTGATTGTTATTGATTTTACTTTTATTCCTCTGGTGTCGCAGTGTTTACAGGTATTTGCTGTATTTTCTTTGATAGGCTCTATTTTACAATATCCACAAGAATCTTTTTCCCTCATAATTTTTCATTTATCAAGTTTACATGTTTTTATGCCGAATAGGCTATAAAGGGCACAATATCCTGTTATCCCTGTTAAAAGTGGGATCAATCCTAATAATCCCCACCATGACTTAAAATAAAAACCTGCCGCGAAAATAATAAGTGCAACAATGATTCTGATAATAGAATCAAGCTTTCCAACGTTTTTTTTCATTTTATTCCTCCTCTAATAATCTTTTTTCACCTTTTAGTTCTTTGATATCTGTTATATTCTGGGTTACTTCAACGCAGCCAAGATAATTTCCTTTTTCATCTTTTACAGGAAAATATCTGATATAGATAAATTTGTTGTTAAAATATATCCAGAAATCTGCTTTTTCTCTTTTTCCATTTTTAAATTCATCCAGAATTTTGTTTACGATATGAACGGATTTTTGAGGATGACATAGCTGAACTTTTCTTCCTAAAATCGATTCTGTTCTGAGGAATATCTTATCTCTGGTTTCATTAAAATATTTAACTGTGTCTTCTTTATCAATAAATGTTATGTCAAAGGGAAGGCTGTTGAACAAAGCATTAAGTTCTTCAATTGAAAACTCCCCGGTGGGTAATTTGATTTTTTCATCAGTAAGAACATGTTTTTTTTCTTTTTCACTTGAATTCTTTACAAAAGGATTACTTTTCGGATGTATGCAGCAATATCCTATTTTGTCAAATTCTTCTCTAATGTTTTTCCATTCTTCTTTACTGAAATTATTAATGGAAGCGGGGAAAAGAATATTGTTTTCTTTAAAAAAATGGGAGCTGAGCGTATCAAATAGATTAGAACTAAGATTATAGAACTCCTTTTGCACATTTACAAGATTGTTTTTATTTCTCTCATAAAGTGAAAACAATTTCTTTTTTAAGCCTCTAATAATATCATGTTCCATCCACATTATTTGAGGAGGTTGTGTTATTCCGTGTTTTTCAAGAATAGGAAAGAGCACGTTTTCTTCTCTCAAATAGTGTTTTTCTCCCTCTTTCAATACTTTCACAATATTTTCTATTTTCGTAAAATTCTCTCTGATGTCCTTGCCGTATAAAAGTTTTTTAAGAGTATCAACAAGATTTAGAAAATAGTTGTGTTCTTCCATTAGAATTTTAATCGGATGACCTTCAGGTTGGGAAGTTTCCTCTTTTAAGGATTCTTTGAAAACTTCAAGATGAGAATCACAGAGTTTTTGAATTTCAAAAGGTGATAATCCTTCTTCAATTAACTCCTGCTCAACAGATGATATTTCCTCAGCTGATACATTTTTAATTAGATCTTTGAATTTTCTTTTCAAATCTTCCGGGCTTTTACCATTGTGTAATTCTAATATGACTTTTTTTAATTCTTCTCTTCTTTTCCCTATTAATTCACTCATATTTAGCTCCTTTTTTTACTTTTTTTATGTAATCTTCTATTGCAGCCTTAATGCCTTCTTCAGCTAAAAGAGAACAGTGCATTTTCACCGCCGGTAATCCATCAAGGGCCTCAGCAACTGCCTTATTTGTAATTTTCAGAGCTTCTTCTATGGGTTTGTTTATAACCATCTGAGTAACTTTTGAAGAAGTTGCTATGGCAGCAACACAGCCGAATGTTTTAAATTTAACATCTGTTAAAATTCCATTGTCAACCTTTATATATATCCACATCATATCTCCGCATGTGGGATTACCTACCTGACCGATTCCATCCGCATCTTTGATTTCTCCCATATTCTTTGGATTTCTGAACTCTTCAATAACCTTTTCACTATAATTAAGCATTTTTTACCTCCTATTTTTTAATTTATTTATATTTCTTCAACTTTATAGCCGGATTCATTTATTGCGCTAACAATTTTTTCATAACCAACATTGCCATCAACAAAAACAAAATTTGTCTTAAGGTCAATAATTACATCATTAACACCGTCAACCCTATATAAATACTCCTTAATCTTTTCAACACAACCCATACATTGAATACCTGAAACTTTTAATTTAAATTTCATCTTTTCCTCCTTTCCGGATTTTATTCTTATTTTCGGGAAAAATATTATAAATAGAAAAAATATTGCTGTTGAAAGTTTCAACCAAATTGGAATAAATCTTTCTCCTCCTGTAAAAATGGAGTTATTTTTTCCGATGGTTTTCCAGATATAATCAAAAAGCAAGCCTGAAGCTGTTGCGATTAATGCGATCATAAAAAGATAGATCGCTGCGAATTTTTTACCCAACTCTTTGTATACAAAAGTTATTGTTACTGTATTTGTTGCCGGGCCCGCAATTAGAAAAGCGAGAGCGGCTCCCGGGTTAAGCCCTTTCCAGATTAATGAGGCAGCTATGGGGATTGAACCTGTTGCGCAAACATAAAGGGGAATGGATATTAGGAGCATCAATGGATAAGAGATCCAAGGATTGGAAAGATATTTTAAAAATATGTCGGAAGGAACAAGGGCTGTTATTGTTCCACCTAACAAAACTCCTATGAGAAGCCATTTCCCAATCTCTTTGGGGAGATAGAAAAAAC
>JALVQI010000193.1 GCA_027031485.1 Candidatus Aminicenantota bacterium
GGAGTTGACATAACAAAAGAGCCTATTCCCGTCGTCCCGGCGGCACACTACTCCTGTGGAGGAGTAAAGGTTGATACAAGAGGGAGAACAACCTTAAAGAGACTGTATGCAGCGGGAGAGGTCTCCTGTACAGGTCTTCACGGTGCAAACAGATTGGCCTCAACATCCCTTCTCGAGGGATTAAGCTGGGGATACTTTGCAGCTGAAGATATACTGAATTCATCGGAAATCCTGAAAGAGACACCTCCTTTTAATGAAATTCCACCGTGGAAATATCCTGCAAAACCTGAAAAGATAGACCCCGCTCTAATCGTTCAGGATTGGAATCTTATTCGCTCCACAATGTGGAATTATTCGGGAATAATAAGAACAACAAAAAGATTGAGTAGAGCCAAATCCGATCTTGAATATCTTAAACATAGAATTGAGAAATTTTACAAAAGTGCCGAAGTTGTTGATTCAATTATCGGCTTGAGAAACAGTGTTCAAACAGCCCTTCTTGTCATTTATTCAGCATACTTTAATAAAAAAAGCAGAGGAGCTCACTATATAATTGACAATGGTGAGTAGGGAGGTCCTTCAATGTCCTCTGAAAAACTTTTTAAATTCGGAAAAGAGGTTTACACTGAAAAAGATTTAACCTTTTCGGAAAATCTTTACAATAGAATAAAATCCTTAAACTTAGGAGAAGAGTCTGCTACAATCGGCTTTCTTTCAAGAGTTAATATAACAGATGAAATTAATAAAGAAAAAATCATAGAAAATTTCGGAAAAGGAATTTATGAAAGTATAGAATTGTTGCAGAGACTCAGTAAAGTCAATATTCCCGAAAGGGAGAGAAGAATAAAGCAGCTAAGGGAATTTTTTGTTGAACTGAGTAGTGATATAAGAATTATAATAATAAAATTAGCAGAAAGACTTGAGGCTCTTATAGAGGCTGAAAGATTAAATTCCCCGGATTTAAAGAAATTGTCCGAAGAGAGTCTTTACCTTTATTCAACCATTGCCCACAGACTTGGAATCAGTAAGCTTTACACTGAAATGGAAGATATAGCATTCAAACACCTCTACCCTTCGGAATTTAAAAAAATTGAGAATTTTTTAGGAGAAAAGAAGAAGGTTTATGAAGAAAAGTTAAAAAATATGATTCTGGTTATAAAGAATATTCTTGAAAAACACGGGATAAAGGCAAGAACTCAGTACAGGGTTAAAAGACCTTACAGTATTTACAGAAAGATGCAGAACAAGAGAGTGGATTTTGATGAGATTTTTGATCTTTTGGCAATTAGAATTATTACAGATGAAATAAATAGCTGCTACACCATTTTAGGTTTGGTACACAGCAATTGGACTCCGATAAACGGAAGATTCAGAGATTGGATATCCAATCCAAAGCCAAATGGTTACCGTTCAATTCAAACTACCATTGTGTCAAGAACAGGAGATAAATATGAAATTCAGATAAGAACAGAGGAGATGCATAAAGAGGCAGAGTTCGGAGCTGCAGCTCACTGGAGTTATAAGGAAGGAGTCAAATCAAACACAAGCTGGATTTTCAGGTTAAAAGAATTTTTAGAAAATGATGAAATCTTTGAAAATCCCATAGAGGCTCTTGAGCATATTCAGAGTGAATTAAAAAAAGATTATATAAGTGTCATAACACCTAAGGGAGAGGTTATCTCCCTGCCTGAGGGTTCCACCCCTCTTGATTTTGCCTATTCTGTTCATACAGAGATAGGTCATCACACGACAGGAGCAAGAATTAATCAGAAATTTGTTTCTCTAAAAACCGAGCTAAAATCAGGTGATGTTGTTGAAATTATTACTCAAAAGAATGCAAAACCTTCCAGAAATTGGTTAAATTTTGTTAAAACAACAAAGGCAAAATCAAAGATTAGAGAATGGTTCAGAAAAAATGAGAGGGAAACCTTCATAAAGGAAGGAAAGAAGATTATTGAATATCAGATAAAAAAACATCAAAAAAAGTATGCAGGTTTTGATAAAGAGCAGGAATTTAAAGATAATCTATTAAAATACGGGTTTAAAAATCAGGAATCCTTTTACTTTGCAATAGGAACCAAATCAATTAAAGCAAGCTTACCACTTTTGAAAAAGCTCTTTCCTCTAAAGCAGAAAAATAAAGAAACGGATTTGAAGGGAAAGAGATTTAAAGAAAGAATATTCTCTCCGGGGATAATAATAGATGGGGAAAAAAACATAGATTTTAAAATTGCAAAGTGCTGCAAACCTATCAAAGGAGAGCCAATAGTGGCATATATCACAAAGAGCTCCGGAATAAAGATTCATTCAATTAACTGTCCTTACATCAAAAACAGCTCCATTGATAAATCAAGATTAAAAAAGGCTGAGTGGGTTCGGGACAATTCTCTTCAGCTTATAAAAGTAAAAATTTTAACTGATAATATAGAAGAGACAGTCTCCTATCTCGCAGAAATTTGCAAATCACTTGATATAATAGTCAACTCAATAAAAAGAAGCTCTGAAAAGGATGTCGGTCTAATAGAAGCGGAGATTTTAATTAGGGCAATGGAAAATTATCTTCATCTAAAGAATCATTTGCAGAAAAAAGGAAGCATAATAAGTATAAGTTTGTTAAGATAGGTAAAACAATTTGTCACAAATTGAAATTAATAAAAGTCCATTTGAAAATTAAGATAATCGTAATATGGAATATTGATATTTTCAAATTTTTAATAAACTTCCCTTTTTAATAAAAGTTCGCGCCCGGAGGGACTCGAACCCCCAACATTTGGATTAGAAATCCAATGCTCTATCCTGTTGAGCTACGGGCGCATCTTTTTTTATTCTCGGGGCGAGTGGATTTGAACCACCGACCCCCTGCTCCCAAGGCAGGTGCGCTATCCAGGCTGCGCCACGCCCCGTAAAAAAGTTAATTAATATATCACAATTTTTTTCTTATATCAATATCGTTAGTGCTGAGCTATGCTTTTAAGAAAGCCTATTACTACTTAACTCTTTAAAAATATACCTTAAATGAGCTGTAAAACATATCGGGATATGTACCGAACTCTGATTTCAGACAGGGTCCTTTTATATAGGGATTGTATGAAGGTGATTTGCCCAAACCAAGAAAAGCACCTATTGAAAAATAGATATTCTCGGATAAATTGTACTCAAGTTGAGGAGATAAAATTAAAGAGCCGTCCGAAATATTAAAGATAATAATATTTGAGTTTGATAAGATTCCGGATATCTGATAG
>JALVQI010000194.1 GCA_027031485.1 Candidatus Aminicenantota bacterium
TATCATAATTAATTTTCGCAACCATTGCGGCTCTTCTTGAAACATATCTGTGAGATGTTCCATGAAATCCATACCTCCTGATCTTTTTTTCTTTGTAAAGTTCGTACGGTAGAGCATAAAGATAAGCCTGAGAAGGCATAGACTGGTGGAAAGAAGTGTCAAAGACCGCTACTTGGGGAACATCCGGTAATACCTTTTTTATGGATTTTATTCCCATAATATTTGCAGGGTTGTGAAGCGGGGCAAGAGGAATGCATTCCTCCAACCTTTTCATAACTTCCTCGGTGATTAGGGAAGATTCCGTAAAATATTCTCCCCCATGAACGACCCTATGTCCAACAGCTTTAATTTCACCTATGCTTTCAATTACTCCGTAATCTTCATCAGTAAGCACCTTTATTATTAATTCTATCGCTTCATCATGATCACTGATGTCTCTTTCAATAAAAACATCCTTTTTCTCCGTTACATGCTTTAACCTTGAACCATCAAGACCGATTCTTTCAACTATACCTTTTGCAAGAACTTCTTCCTTCTTAATATCAAAAAGCTGATACTTCACTGAAGAAGACCCGCAATTGAGGACCATGATAATCATTTTTCCTCCTCTTTCTTTCTCTATTATTTTTTCCACACATTATTAATTACAATTCTAACAAAAATCGAACTAATTTTCTATTATAGTAAAAATTTTGCAAAAATAGAAAAAGAAAGAAAATTAGGAAATTCAATAAAAAAACATTAAAAAAACATTGAATAAGGTCTTTTAATATGATTTTCAAGCTCTTTAATTCCTATATATCTACTCTTTCTTAAAAATTCCTTACCTCCAAAATAAACAAGAATTGTTGGAATTGTAAAAATCGACAAACTTGCAGCAAGGGGTTTAGCTTTTTCAACATCCACATAATAAAATTCCATTTTCTCAAAAGTTTCTGATAACATGTTTTTTACTTTTGGTTTCAAAATTTTGCACACATTACAGGATGGTGTTGAAAAATAAAATAGAATACCCTCCTTTTCCTCAATTATTTTATTAAAATCTTCTATTGTTTCCAACCTCTTCTCCATTCTACATCACCTCTTTTTGAGAGCTATTATATCATATAAAATGTAAGTGGTTATTTTTCTTTTTAAAAAATCTTGAAAAAAACCGAAGTTTAATGATATAGTTTTAAATGAAAAACTCAGTAAAAGAGATAGAAAAATTAAAAAAGGAAAAGGATGCCATTATTCTTGCCCACAATTATCAGAGAAAAGAGGTGCAGGAAATCGCAGATTTTTTAGGGGACTCCCTTGAATTAGCCAAAAAAGCTGCTACTCTTTCTTCAAAAATCATAGTTTTTGCAGGTGTTTCTTTTATGGCTGAAACAGCAAAAATATTAAACCCTGATAAAAAAGTTTTATTACCTGAAAAGGAAGCATACTGTGAAATGGCCGAAATGGTGGATATTGGAAAACTAAAAGAGTTAAAGAAAAAGTATCCCGATGCTGCGGTAGTCTCATACATTAATACAACCGCCGAAACAAAAACCCTGACTGATATAGTTTGTACCTCCGCTAATGCAGTTAAAATTGTTGAAAGTCTCCCCCAAAAAAGAATAATTTTCATTCCGGATAAAAATCTCGGAACTTATGTAAAAAAAAGAAGTTCGAAAGAGATAATTTTATACGAAGGTTTTTGTTATGTTCATCATAAATTAATCATGAAAAAGGACATAGAAAAGATAAGAAAAGAGTATCCTGATGCTCACCTTATGGTACATCCCGAAACACCGGAAGAAATTCAGGAGATGGCTGACTCCATTCTCTCCACAGGTCAAATGTTAAAGGAAGCTTCTAAAATCCCTGAAAAGACCATCATTGTGGGAACTGAAATCGGAATGGTTGACAGATTGAAAAGGGATATTCCGGACAAGGAGTTTATTCCTCTCACAATGAGAGCAAGATGCAGAGGTATGAAAGAGATTACCCTCGAATCAATTTTAAATTCTTTAAAGTATGAAAGATACGAAATTTTCCTCGATAAAGAGACCATGGAGAAAGCGAGAGTACCAATTGAAAGAATGTTAAAAGTAAAATGACAAAGGCAGTTGCCCTTTTTTCCGGAGGGCTTGACAGCATCCTCGCAATAAAAATAGTCGAAAAACAGGGAATAGAGATAACACCGGTGAGCTTTTATCACCCTTTTTCCGGAACATTAGATGAAAGAAGCTGTCAGGATCTTTCGAAACAACCTGTTATCATAGACATTTCAGATGATTTTTTTAAAATCCTAAAGAACCCAGTGTTTGGGTATGGGAAAAATCTAAATCCCTGTATGGATTGCAGAATACTCTATTTTAAAAAGGCTAAGGAGTTTATGAAGGAAATAGGAGCCGATTTTCTCATTAGCGGAGAGGTTGTGGGACAGAGGCCCTTTTCACAGAGAAGGGAAGCAATAAGAACAATCGAGAAAGAGGCCGGAGTTGAAGGTCTTGTTGTAAGACCGCTCACTCAAAAAAACATGCCTGAGACAATTCCCGAACAAAGAGGGTTAATAGACAGAGAGAAACTTCTTGACATAAAGGGAAGAAACAGACAAATCCAGCTGAAGCTTGCAAAAGAGTTTGCTTTAAATTATATTCCCACTCCGGCGGGCGGTTGTCTGTTAACATTATCAGATTTTTCATACAGAACAAAAGAGTTAATGAAAAGAGAGCTTCTTACAAAAACAAATGTTGAAATTCTAAAGTATGGAAGATTCTTCCCTTTAACTGAACTCAGTATACTAATAATCGGTAGAAATGAGAGGGAAAATAAAGAGCTCGAAAGATTGTTTTCCCCTAAAAAAAACCTGATGTACATCGAAACACTGGAGCCTCCGGGCCCCTCTGCAATAATAATAGGAAAACCTGAAAAAGAAAAGGCTCTTCAATTAATAAAAAGATATATAAAAAACCACAATCAGGAACCTAAATTTATTATTAAAAGTTGAGAGTGATTTCCTTTTTCCCTTACATATTTTACTATATTCTCCGCCTTTCTTCCACTCTATTTACCGCTCTTATCCGATTTTTAGGGGGCAGAGGGTTACCTTGTTTTTTTAGGTGTTTTACACTATAATATAGTATTATGAGATTAGTGAGCAATCAAATTAACCATATGGCCTTTGTTATTGTAAGAAATTTAATAAAGAAGGGATTAATAACTGCAGAAGACAAGAATGAGCTTACAGAAAGAGTTGCCAGGGTAATTGAA
>JALVQI010000195.1 GCA_027031485.1 Candidatus Aminicenantota bacterium
GAGGTCTTTCTTTCAAAGGAGGCTTTTGAAAAAATAAACAGAGAAAAGGAATTGAAGGGTGAGCCGCTTTTTGCAAATCCTCGAAATGCGGCTGCCGGCACAATGAGACTTCTTGATCCCAAAGAGGTTGCCAGAAGAGGTCTTGATATTTTTGTTTATTATATTTTTATAAATGACACCGAACCTTTTGATACTCACTATGAAAACTTAAAGTTTTTGAAAGCTCTGGGGTTTAAAGTAAATCCTAATTCAAGGCTTAATAAAAATATCAATGAGGTAATTAACTTTTGCAAAGAATGGGAACCAAAGAGAGAAGAGCTTGATTATGATGTTGATGGGATCGTTGTAAAAGTCAATGACATAAATTTGCAAAAAAAATTGGGAGCAACATCAAAATTTCCTAAATGGGCAATAGCTTATAAATTTCCCCCGAAACAGGTAAGGACCAGGATAAAGGATATTATAGTTCAGGTAGGGAGAACAGGGGCAATTACACCGGTTGCAGTTCTTGAACCTGTTGAGGTTGCAGGTTCAACTGTTTCAAGGGCAACTTTACACAATGAGGATGAAATACGAAGAAAGGATATAAGAATTGGTGATTGGGTGTGGCTTGTAAAGAGCGGAGATGTAATTCCCAAAATAACAGGGGTTATTAAGGAAAGAAGAACCGGAGATGAAAAAGAGTTCAAGATGCCTGAATATTGCCCCTCCTGCGGAGCCAAACTTTATAAACCTGAGGGAGAGGCTATCTGGCGATGCCCAAATGTTTCATGTCCCGCAAAGCTAAAAGGCTCAATTCTTCACTTTGTCTCAAGGGATGCTATGAATATTGAGGGGATGGGAGAATCACTTGT
The DNA here is from genome assembly GCA_027031485.1 of Candidatus Aminicenantota bacterium. Taxonomy (GTDB): domain Bacteria; phylum Acidobacteriota; class Aminicenantia; order JAMOAD01; family JAMOAD01; genus JALXDT01. Next base: position 855 of record JALVQI010000195.1, read on the forward strand.
ACAACAGCTTCTGGATAAAAAGATGTTAAAAGATATCGCTGATATTTATTATCTTGATCCTGAAAAGATTGAAAAGCTTGAAAGAATGGGTAAAAAGAGCACTGAAAATCTTATGAGGGAGATTGAAAAGAGTAAAAAAAATGAACTCTACAGATTAATTTATGGACTTGGTATTAGGTTGGTGGGAGAATATACTGCAAAGCTTCTTGCTTCTCATTTTAAAAGCCTTGATTCTCTTATGAATGTGGGAAAAGAGGAGTTAACAGAAATAAATGAAATCGGAGAGAAAGTGGCTGAAAGCATAGTGATATTTTTTAATGAGGAAAGAAATTTAAGAGTAATAGAAAAACTGAGAAAAGCAGGTCTTAACTTTTATCAAAAGAAGGAAAAAGAGCCTGTGTTAGCGAAATTTCAAGGGCTTCAATTTGTTTTTACGGGAGAGCTTGATAAATATTCAAGGTCAGAGGCTAAAAAAATTGTTGAATCATTGGGAGGGAGAGTAAGCTCATCCGTGAGTAAAAAAACCGATTATGTTGTTGTTGGTAAAAATCCGGGAAGTAAATTTGAAAAAGCAAAAAGCTTGGGTGTAAAAATCCTTAATGAAAACGAGTTTTTAAAATTAATTGGAGAAAAAGAATGATTTCTGAAGAAAAGATGGCGGAAATAATATTTGATGATTGGGCGGAGGAGGGGAAAGCCGAGGGGATGGCTAAGGGGCATTCACCTGTCGCAAAGATTATAATAGACAAACTCTCTGTTTTTGAAAATAAAAAAGTCCTTGATCTTTCCTGCGGAAATGCATGGGCTTTGAACTATTTCTTTGAGAAAGGAATCTCATTAGGTGTTGCTTCGGATATTTCTGAAAAGATGCTGAAGAAAGCAAAAGAAAATCTTTCAAGGATTAATAAGCCTTGGCTCACTATTAAAAATAGTGTGAATTTTTTGCCATTTAAAAGTGAATCCTTTGATATTATTTTTAATATGGAAGCCTTTTACTATTATGTAAAACCGGAAATTGTCATTAGAGAGATATACAGAGTTTTGAAAAAGGGAGGAATTTTTCTTCTCCTTGTTGATTTTTTTAAAGAGAACAAAGCCTCTATGAAATGGCTTGACAGAATTGATTTTTTTATGAATCCTATGAGCAAGGATGAATACAAGAGCTTTATTGAATCCGAAAATTTTGAAATTGTAGATATGGGACAGGTTGTTAGCCCTAAAATAAAGAGTAGGGAGGAGTTTAAACCTTCCGAAAGTGTTAAAACATATGAAGAATACCTCGAGCTAAAGAAAGCGGGAACCCTTTATTTTATAGCAGTAAAATAAACCATTTATTAATTAGGTTAGAAAAACAGAGAACTTATGATATCATTCAATATGGAAAAAGCAGGGCTTTACATACATTATCCCTTTTGTAGAAAAATTTGTCCCTATTGTCACTTTATAAAAACTGTTAAAAGGGAAGAGCTCGAAGATATTTATTTGAAAAACATTATAAGGGAATTGGAGCTTTTGAAATATTTTAATCTTACTTTTGACACTCTCTATTTCGGCGGAGGCACTCCTTCACTTTTAAAGGAAAATATTTACCCTATAATGGATAGAGTATTTGAGTTTTTAAAAACAGATTTTAAAGAGATAAGCATAGAAATTAATCCTGAAGATATTGACGAAGAATTTGTAAGAATATTGAAAGATAATGGTATCACAAGGGTTAGTGTTGGAATTCAGCAGCTCAGTGAAAGGATATTAAAGATTTTAGGAAGGGCTCATACTCTTGATGATATTAAGAGAGGTATTGAAATTTTAAGGGATAATGATTTTGTTTTAAATTATGATTTCATAATCGGGGTTCCCGAAGAGGGAGAAAAGGATATTGATAAAATTCTGAACTTTCTTGATAAAAATCTTCCTGATAGTGTGTCCGTTTACCTTCTTGAAGGGATAAAGGGGAAGTACTGGAATTCCTTTAAAAGCCTTTCCGATGAAGAAAAGGTAAAGCATTTTAACAGATTGGAAAATTATCTTGAGGAAAAAGATATAAAAAGGTATGAAATCTCAAATTTTGCAAGAGCAGGAAAAGAATCAATTCATAATCTCAAATACTGGAATTATGAAAACTTCATTGGAGTGGGACCTTCCGCAGCATCGCTTTTGAATAGTGAAAGATGGGAAAACAAAGCCTCACTTTACTCCTGGGCTGAAATAATAGAAAAAGGGAAATTACCTTTTAAGGAAAAAATCAAACTCTCTTCCGAAGAAAGAGCAAAGGAAGCAATAATGATGGGGCTGAGAAAGATCGAAGGGATAAAAAGAAATGAGTTTAAAAGAAAATACGGAAAATTTCCGGAAGAATTTATTCCTTTTTTTGAGGAGAGAAAGGAGTTTTTTGAAGCGGAGGATTATCTGAGAGTAAAAAGGGAAAATCTTTTGATTTTTAATTCGATTTTGAGCGGGCTTTTTAATTAATCTGAGCTTTTTTATTTAAGGTTTTTATCCTATTTTCAGTTAAATTTTTTATTAGAATTTGATCTTTTCCCACCTTTATTTTTAGAAAATGTGTATCTGAATTGGTTTTTATTTTGTAATTGCTAATATTTTCGAAAAAGCCTCCATAGTATTTAAATAGAATTTCACCCACTATTCCGGCAGCCCCCGTGTAAAAATCAGCTCCCTTTCCCACTCCGTTTTTGTCTTCCCACTCATAAATATTCAGGTTTTTCAGGTGCCTGTTAATCATGGTTTTAAAGTAATGATCAGCTTTTTTTGTAAACTTGTACTTAAAAAGAGCCTTTATAAACCTTGCCCCTATCCAATCCCATGCTCCGCCATTCTGATAATTCCAGGGTTTCATAATAGGATGTTCAAAAAAACCGTCAGGATAGGGAGGAAGTAAAGTGAAAGATATATTATTAAGCCCCAATTTTTTCCTCTTTTTTTCAGATATTAGTATAAGCCTTTTCATCTCTTTCCTGTTTAAAAGATCTGATAAAATAGCCTCCGAATTTCCTCCCAATGCAAACATATTATTTTCTATTTTGTAAAAGTTCAAACCTGCAGGATAAAAATGAATTAAAAAGTAGCCCTTTTGTGGGGAATAAAGATATTTTTTTGTTGAATATTCTAACTCCTTTAATCTTTTTGTCCACAATATTATATCCTTTTTTCTACCTGAAAATTTGAGTATCTTCAAAAGTTTTTTGATTGCCTGAATGTATTTTGATTGGGTGTATATGGAAAAGACAATCGGCGTATTTTTGTTCAGTTTTAGTGCCCTTTCATCAGCATAGATTTTTCCCACATCTCCCCAATCAGCGGTAAATCCGCTTTCAATAAGATTAAATTTTTTGTTCCTTTTGTAATTCCATACATAATTAAGTGCAAATATTATCCTATCAAGAATCTTTTCCCCTTTTACCTTTTTTTCTATCCATGAATGATTACTCTTAAAAATTTCAAATGCTGCGATGACAAAAGAACTCTCCTGATCTGCTTCAACACTGTTTTTATCACTCTTCCCATTGAGATCATACCAATCAGGGATATCTCCTTTTTTACCTTGAAATCTGAGAAAATTCTCAAGATTATTTTCAAAGAGCTTAATCGGATAAAAAAGTTTGGCATATTGAATAAAAGTTGCCATATCTCTGATCCAGAATTGAGGATAATCTGTTCCCGGGGAAAAGCCTATAATTTCTCCTTTAATCTTAATTGCATTATTTTTCAGAATTAATCTTAGAAGATACTGTTCCCTGTTTATTTTTTTGTTTTTATTCAAAAAATATGATCTTAAATATTTTTTCTTAAATCTATCGGAAAAAAGATTTTTAAGATTAAGCTCTACTGAAGGCATCTTCCAGCCTTTTGAGCTTCCCCAAAAATAGCCCTCTTTTACAATGTCAAAATCTATTATATATTTCCCCTCTTTTTTATAATCAATGTAAAGAGGAATCTTTATGGTTTTTGTTTCAAATGGTTTGATTTTATCCTTGATTTGAAATCTTCTGTTCTCCCTTTTTATATCCTTTCCATTCATATCTTTAAGATGGTATGAGATAAAATAAAGATTGGAAGAGCTTATTGTTTCATTTGAATAATTTTTGAGCCTGAATTTTATATTTATTCTTTCTCCCTGAAATAAATCCAATCTCTTTTTATCTATTATACTAAGCTCTGTTTTCCTGTTCTCCGAGGGTTTAAAATCATAATATACCTTTACACCTAAATCTCTCCTATCTTCTCCCATATTGAGGGCTTTCGGGTTAAATGTTTGGGAAACTTCAATTTCAAAAAATCCCTCTCCTTCGGGAATCATAATCCTTTTAAATATATTCTTTTTAAAGATTATTTTTTTATAGAATTTACCCTTCCAGAAGACATTAACTACTTGCAATTTGTTTTTTAATTTTTCAAGGGGAGCTCCGCAGTATAATTCTATTATTCTTTTTTTATGTTTTCCTATATAAATTCCCGCTTTAAGCTTGCTCCATTTAAAAATTTTTCCATTATTATCGGTTTCAATGTCCCAGAATCCATAATCATAAGTTCCGCCTTTGGCAATAACAAGATTTGCAGGAAGAAGACTCTTAAAATCTTTAATATTGAATATAACAAAGATAAAGATAAGGCTGTATGCAATGATTTTGGTCTTTTTATTAACAGAAGAGTGAGCCGGTCTTTCTTTTAAAAAAAAGAGAAAAAAACAGAAAATTAGCAGAGATTCCGGAAACCATAAATAATTATTAAAAAAAAGAATTATTGCTATCATCAGAACTATCCATTTTGATGGAGTTTGAAGAGATTTAAAGTAATAAAAAATAAAGAGTAAAAAAAACAGAAGACCTATTATACCTGTTTCATCCGCCACTCTCAGATATTCATTCAGGGTGAGGTCATGAAGATGCTTTTTCCCATAATTCATGTATTCAAGAAAAAAAAGAAAATTCCCCGCTCCTATTCCTTCAACAGGATACTGTTTTAAAATTTTTATACTGTTTTCTATCATTTCTGCTCTGCCATTGGTAGCACGGTTAAGAGTTGAAAATTTATTGTTATTTGTTGATGGAGAAACAAATTTTTTAATACTTTTTATTGCTGCTTCCGCTCTTTTCCCTGATATTTTCCCTATTCCCAGGTAAAAGATTGAAAAGGAAATGATTATTAAAATTATTAGCTTTAATCTTGTTTTAAGAGTACCGGATAAAAATGGTATGATTATGCCAAAAATTAAAAAAATAAAAAATATTTTTGCCCCCGATAAAATACCTCCTAAAATAAAAAAAGGGATAAAAGTAGCTAATTTTCTTTCGCCTTTTAAAAATGCATAAAGAGAGATTAACAAAAGGATCCCTGAAAAAAAAGCAAATGAATTCTGGTCGCAAAAACCCCCGTTTTTTTGATACTTAAACCAGTCACTGTTTCCAAATCTTGCAACATAAAAGAAAGGATTAACAAACTTTTGAATTAAAGCAATTAAAACAGAAATTATATATCCTGTTGAAAGATAGTAAAGATATTTTATTTTTTTATCTTCTTTTAGAATCTTGTAAAAAACGGGAATAGCAGAAAACAGGAGTATGGTTAAAAGGGGAAAAATTGCTGCAAATGAAAGTCTGAGATTGTTCACAGATACAGGGGTGTCTCTGAAAAATGCTTTTAATGAAAGAAAAAGATTTGACCATCTAAGGAAAACAAAGATCACAGATATTGTGATAATCCATAAAAAATATTTGTAGAAAATTCCCCAATCCTCTTCCCCATTTGAAAGTCTTTCCCTGTTTTTCAGTAAATTGGCTATAAATATTCCGGAAAAAAGGAATATCGGAGCTGAAAGATAGTTGTGAGGATAGCCTGTATTAAAGAAAGAGGGAAGTGCTCCTGTTATTGGCAGGAGAAAAAGGAAAATTTCAATATCTTTGTCTTTGAATATTACGGCAATTATAAAACCTGATATTAAGAGAATAACAGGAAGAAGAATAAATTCGGCTATGACAAACAGGTAAGCAGAGTAAATAGTGAAAGTGGTTAAAAAAAGCAAAATAAGTTTATTCGGGCTTTTATTCTTCATTTAAAATATATATTATAAGCCTCTCTTTTTGTCAATTATTTGGATAAAGAGGAGATTAATTCTTTCTGTAAATAAGATAAATCATAAACGGAACTCCGAAAAGTGTTGTGATAATTCCTATAGGAATTTCAGCCGGAGCCACAGCAATCCTTGATAAAGCATCAGATAAGACTATTATTATTCCTCCTAAAAGTGAAGAATAAATTATAAGTTCTTTATGGGTTTTACCACCAAAACTTTTGGCCATATGTGGAACAATAAGCCCTACAAATGCAATGGGACCTGTAAATGATACTGTAAAAGCTATTATTATTGATGTAAAAAAGAAAAAAATTGTTTTCAGCTGTTTTACATTCACCCCTTTTGAAACAGCTATTTCTTCGGAAAGAGAAAAAAGATCAAACTCTTTGCTGAAGAATAGAGATAACAATATTAAAAGCATTGATATAATAATAAAAAAGATTACCGAATTATAGCCTGAAGTTTCCACACTTCCGAAAATCCATTTGAAGTATTCAAAACTTTCTTCCGGTGTTGATAAAAAGTGCAGGATAAGGATAAGGGATGAGAAAAGAAAGTTTAAGGATATTCCAGCCAAAAGTGCTGTTTTTAGCTCTATCTCTCCTCTTTTTCTTGCAATAAAGTAAACAATATAAATTGTAAGAATTGAAAAGGTAATGGCGAAAAGCTGAGATAGGGAGAATACAGATAAAAATATCCCTGTGATTCCCAATTTTAATGCTATAAAAATACCCGATGAGGCTCCGGAAGAAATTCCCAGTGTAAAAGGAGATACGAGGGGATTTCTAAAAAGCGTCTGAAATATTAAACCTGAAAGACTGAATATTATTCCGGCGAAAAAGCCTGTTAAAACTCTGGGAATTCTCAGATTAAAAAAGATATAATTTATTGTTTTGTCTGAATAAAGCTCTTTTAAACTTATTTTTGTTGCCCCTAAAAATGGAGCTAAGCTTATTATAAAAACCGATAATATTAATAAAAGGAAAATTGTTAAACTTTTATTTTTCAAGGGCATTTAAGATTTTTTCCATATTGATTTTATCCTCTGAAAAATCATCTTCACTATTTTTTACTATATATGGCTTTCCGATTATGATCTCTATTTTTGAAAAGGGTAATGGGAGCTCAAACCTATCCCATGAATTAAAAAAATAACTTTTTGAGGATTTATAAGATAGGGGGATTATCTTTTTCCCTGTTTTAAAGGATAGTATCAAAGCTCCCTTCTGAAAATTTCTTGAAGGGCCTCTTGGACCATCAGGAGTTATTGCCACACTCTTGCCTTCTTTTAATTTTTTTAAAAGTTTAACAACAGCCTTTGCTCCTCCCCTTGAAGAGGAACCTCTTACCATAATATATCCGAATCTTTTTAAAACATTTGAAATTAATTCACCGTCTTCTGACATGGAAACAAGAGCCACAATTTTCCTCTTGCCTAAAAATGGAATTATGGGAAGCATTTTTGAATGCCAGAAAACTAAAACATTCCCCTTTTCTTTCAGAAGCTCAACCTCTCCCTTTATTTTTTTCCTGTAAGAAAGATAGAGGAGTTTTAAGATTATGAAAATCAGAAAAGGTAATAGTTTAAACTTTAAGAATTTTTTCACTTTTTTAAAATATTTTCAAAGTACTCTATTGTTTTTATTAATCCCTTTTTAAGACTTATCTTAGGTTTCCAATTAATGGTTGCTTTTATCTTATCAATTTTGGGTTTTCTTTTTGGAGGATCATCTTCGGGAAGAGGTAAGAATTTGATCTTTGAGGAAGAGCCTGTGAGTTCCACTATAAGTCTGGCAAGATTAATAATACTGATCTCTTCCGGATTTCCGATATTAAAAACCTCTCCTTCTATTCCATCTTTCAATGATATTTTATAGATTCCCTCTGTCATATCATCAACATAGCAGAAACTTCTCGTCTGAGTTCCATCACCGAAAACAGTTATCTCTTCATTTTTGAGAGCTTTTGTTATAAAGGAAGATACAACTCTTCCATCATTTGCTCTCATTCTTGGACCATATGTATTAAAAATTCTTAGTATTCTTATGTCTATTCCGTATTCTCTGAAATATGCCATGCTCATGGCTTCTGAAAATCTCTTTGCTTCATCATAAACACTTCTTACTCCGATCGGGTTCACATATCCCCAATAACTTTCATCCTGGGGGTGAATCTGAGGAGAACCGTAGATTTCAGAGGTGGAAGCAAACACAAAACGACTCTTTTTTGCTTTTGCAAGCCCCAGAGAATTTAATGTCCCCAGCGAATCAACCTTCATTGTGTGGATAGGATGTTTCTGATAATCAAGCGGAGATGCGGGACATGCAAAATGCAGTATTATATCAACATCATCTTTAACATAGATATAGTTGACTACATTGTATTTTATAAATGTGAAATTTTCATTTCCGAAAAGATGGGCTATATTATCCACAGTGGAAGTTATTAGATTGTCCAGAACAATAACTTTATGTCCGTCAGCAAGGAATTTTTCGGCAAGATGGGAGCCTAAAAATCCGGCTCCTCCTGTTATCAATACTCTCATTGTAGCTCTATTTCCGGCTTTCCAACAGGGTAATAGATAAAACCCTTTTCTTTCAGAAGTTCGGGTTTGTAAAGATTTCTTCCGTCTATTAAGACATTGGTTAATACAAGTTCCTTTACCCTTTCAAAATCTATATCTTTAAACTCCTGCCATTCCGTTATGAGAAGAATCGCCTCCGCTCCCTTTGCCGCATCGTATGGGTCTTTAGCATAGTAAATAGCATTATTTTCAGGGAATTTCCTTTTAACATTATCCATAGCTTTCGGGTCATAAACTCTGAGTTTTGCTCCTTCGTTTAGAAGTATTTCCATTACTTTAAGGGCAGGGGCTTCCCTTATATCATCGGTACCGGGTTTAAAAGCCAGTCCCCACAGGGTGAAAACCTTATCCTTAAAGACCCAGTGGGCTTTTCTTAGCTTGCTTATAAACCTGTGTATTCTTGCTCTGTTAATTTTATCAACATTCTCAAGCAGTGAAAAATCAAGCCCATTTTCCTTCCCTATCTGACTGAAAGCTCTCACATCTTTTGGGAAACAGCTACCTCCGTATCCGATTCCGGCTTTTAAAAAATGCTTCCCTATTCTCTTATCAAGCCCCATTCCCTCGGCAACCTTTTCAATATCAGCTCCAGTTTCCTCACATAGGTCTGCAACCATATTAATGTATGAAATTTTCATTGCAAGAAATGAATTGGAGGCATGTTTTATTATTTCAGCAGTATTCGGATCTGTTACAACAAAGGGTGAATCTATCCCTTTGTATAATTCTCTTAATATATTTTCAGCTTTTTTACTGTTAACACCTATTACAATCCTGTCAGCATTAAAGAAATCATAAAGGGCTGTTCCCTCTCTTAAAAATTCAGGGTTTGAAGCAACATCAAGTTCTACTCCGTGTTTATTGTAAAGATTAATTGTCTTTTTTATCTGCTGAGATGTTTTTACCGGAACTGTGGATTTTTCCACAATTAGTTTATAGTCTTTTGCATTTTTAGCTATTTCCCTTGCCACTCTTTCAACATAGCTGAGATCAGCCCTCCCATCAGGTTTTGAAGGGGTACCGACACAGATAAAAATCACATCCCCGTGATCTATCGCCTCTTCAATATTTGAGGTGAATGACAATCTTTTATTTTCAATATTTTTTCTTAAGGCCTCTTCAAGTCCCTCTTCGTAAATTGGAGATTTTCCTTTTTTATAGTATTCTATTTTTTCTCTATTATCATCCATTCCCATAACATTGTGACCCAGTTCGGCAAGAGAGACTGCCGTAATTATTCCCACATAGCCGACGCCTATAACCGATACTTTCATCTTACCTCCTAAAATGGACGGTAGGGGATTTGAACCCCCGACCTTGGCGTTGCGAACGCCACGCTCTCCCAGCTGAGCTAACCGCCCGAAAGTAAGATAATTTTATGATAAAGGCAAAAGTTTGTCAAATAATCCTATGCGTTAAGTGAGAAGGAATCTTACTGAAATGGCTATTTTTTCTCGGATAAAATAATATATTAAGAGGGAATTCATGAAGTAGAATAAATATTTTTCAATGTTAATTATTATGATATAATTTGAAAAATTTAGAGGAGAAAATGCAAAATATCAGGATTAGTTCATCCGGCATTCGAGGTAAAGTTCCGGAAGGATTAAATATTAATATTGCCTCGGATTTTGCCTCTGCTTTTTCAACTTATTCAGGAGAAGGAAAAAGAGTTGGAGTTTCAATAGATGGAAGAAATTCCGGATTCTTGCTTTCAGATGCGATTTTATCATCACTCAGTGCCACCGGCTCCGATGCTTATTTTTATAAGATTTTACCGACTCCTATTCTACAATTTCTGATAAGAGAGGGTAGTTTAGATGCGGGAATATCAATAACAGGAGGACATAATCCTTCCGAATGGAATGCTCTCCTGCTCCTTGATGAAAATGGTTTTTATCTTACAAGTATTGAATCAAATGAGGTTTTCAATATTTATCATTCAAAGGAATTTTCGAAGAAAAGCTGGGATAAGATAGGAAAAATTAAATATATAGATGCCAAACTTGATGATTATTTTAAAAAGCTCTCTTTATTGGTAGATGTGGAAGCTATCAGAAAAAGGAAGTTTAAGCTTGTTTTCGATCTTTCAAATGGAGCTGTTGCAAAAGTCATTGAAAGGATTAGCAAGTTTTTAAATATTGAATCCATCTTTTTAAATAATGAAACTCTGGGAAGATTTGCCCATCCCCCTGAGCCTAATCCGGAAAACTCATCTCAAGTTTCCTCAATACTTAAGAATTTTTCATTTGAAGGAGGATTTGTTTTTAACAGTGATGGCAGCAGAATCTCCTTTGTAGATGAAAAAGGAAATGCTCTTTCAGAAGAGTATACACTTCCTTTTGTAGCAAAAGCCTTTTTATCTAAAAAGAAAAGCATTATAATCACTACGGTTTCGACATCAATGATGATAGATGAAATAGCTAAAGAGTACAATGTCTCTGTCTTAAGAGAAAAGGTTGGACAATCTTCTGTAACACATACAATGGAAGCAATGAATTCATTCATAGGCGGAGAGGGAAGTGGAAGTGTATGTATAAGCGAATTTTCCAATGGTTATGATTCCATATTGAGCTTTATTTTTGTTCTGGAGTATATGGCTCTTAATGATAAATCCATTTCCAAAATAAAAGAGGAGCTCCCTGAGTACTTTATGATTAAATACAAAGTCCCTGTTACCCCGGGGAAGATGTATGGAATTATTCACAGGCTTAAGGAAAAGTTTAAAGGGGATGAGATAGACTTAAAGGATGGAATTTTTATAAAAAGGAAAAATAGTTGGTTTAATATTAGAGTTTCCACAACAGAATTTATTTTAAGAATTATAGTTGAAGCAGAGGATGAAAATAGAGTATATAAACTTAAAGATGAGATAGATGAAAAATTGTGGAGTATTTTATGAAGAAAATCTCTGATTTAAAGGTAAGTATTTCGGGGATTAGAGGAATAGTCGGTAAGAGTTTCACTCCACGATTAATCCTTGATTTTACCCAGGCTTTTTCAACATATTTAGGAAAGGGAAAGGTCGCAGTAGCTTCTGATACAAGACCCACCAGGGATATGGTAAAACATGCTGTTTTTTCGGGTCTTATTTCTTCAGGTAATATTCCTGTTGACCTCGGAGTTTTGCCTATCCCATCATTTCAGGTGTATGTTAAGGATAGCAGGGCAAACGGGGGAATAGAGATTACAGCCAGCCATAATCCCGTTGAATGGAATGCTTTAAAATTGGTATTAAAAGGCGGAAGATTTCCCTTTTCTTTTGAAGCTGAGGAAATCATAGATATTTATCAACAGGGAGCTTTCAGAAAAAGCGAATACTTTCCAATGAAAGAGTATGAAGAGGATAGTTTCAAGTATCACAGAAAAAGATTGCTCTCTTTTGCTGACACCGAATCAATAAAGAAGAGAAAACCAAAGGTTGTGGTGGATTCCTGTAATGGGGCAGCTTCTCCATATGTTGAAAAATATTTAAGAGAGCTGGGCTGTGAAGTTATTGCAATTAATACTGATCCCAATGCCCTTTTCCCTCACTCTCCGGAACCAATACCTGAAAATCTTAAACAGCTCTCCGAGGTAGTAAAAAAATATGGAGCTGACATTGGATTTGCTCAGGATGCGGATGCAGATAGATTGGCGGTAGTTGATGAAAAAGGGGAACCGATAGGTGAGGAGTATACACTCGCATTGGCAGTGATGTCGTATCTTGAGTATAAGAGAAAATCGCCTGTTGTTGTAAATCTCTCCACTTCAAGTGTAATAGATGAAATAGCTCAAAAGTTCGGAGTAAAAGTTTTCAGATCAAAGATAGGGGAGATAAATGTTGTAGAGGAGATGCTCTCCTACAATTCCTTTATAGGCGGAGAAGGAAATGGTGGAGTTATTGCTAAGGATGTTCATCTTTGCAGAGATAGTTTTACCGGAATGGCTCTTATTCTTGAACTTTTTTCAAAAAGTAAAAAGAAAATATCAGAATTAAAAGCAGAGCTAACTCAATACTATGTAAAAAAAGATAAAATAAAGGTTTCATTAAAGGAAAGTATTTTAATAATGGAAAAGCTTAAAGAAAAGTACAAAAATGAAAAACTTAATCTTAAAGATGGGATTAAGATTACAACAAAAAATTTCTGGATTCACATAAGACCATCAAATACAGAACCTGTCATAAGAGTTTTTATTGAAGGAAAGGATAAGAGAGAGATTAATTCAGTGCTTTCAGATATACTCGGTGAAATAGAAAGCCTCAGGAGGTAAAAATGGAAATAATAATTTTGAAAGATTATGAATCTATTTGTAAATATGCTGCAAAAAAGATTGTTTCTCTTATAAAGAGAAAACCGGATGCAGTTCTTGGACTTGCAACAGGAAGAACAATGGTGGGAGTTTATAGAGAGCTTGTTGAGGCCTTTAATCGGGGAGAGGTGGACTTCTCTCTTGTCACAACATTTAATCTTGATGAGTATCTTGGGATTTTACCCAATGCTCCTGAAAGTTTTAGATATTTTATGGAGGAGCATCTTTTTAAGCACATAAACATACCGAGAGAAAATATTCATATTCCCTATTCTTTGACCACCTCTCCAACGGTAGAATCTAAAAAGTATGAAGAGGAGATAAAAAAAGCAGGAAATATAGATCTTCAATTACTCGGGATCGGAGGGAATGGACATATAGGATTTAATGAACCTACCTCCTCATTTCAATCAAGAACAAGAATAAAAACTCTGACAGAGAAAACTTTAAAGGATAATTTTCCTGACGGTAATGGACCAAAATTTGCGATAACAATGGGTCTTGGAACAATTATGGAGGCAAAGGAAATTCTTCTTCTTGCTTCAGGGGAATATAAGGCTGATGCAATTGCAAAAGCAATAGAGGGACCTGTCAGTTCATCTGTCCCGGCTTCAATCCTTCAGCATCATCCCAGAGTAGCTTTTATTGTGGACGAAGATGCAGGGAAGCTATTAAAAAACAAAAAATATTACTCCTGGGTATGGAAAAACAAGGAAAGGGCGGAAAGCGGTCATGTGTACAAAAAGGGATTGGTAAAAATAGAAACTCCCTCAAGAATTTGTCTGTTTGGTGAACATCAGGATTATTTAAATATGCCGGTTATTTCAGCGGGTATTAATTTAACAATGGATTTAACCGCTGAAAGATTGAGTGAAAAGAAGGTTGATTTTTATCTTGCTGATTTTAATACAAGCAAAAAGTTTAACCTGAACTTTCCCTTACAATATGATGAGGAAAGGGATTATATAAAAAGCGCTTTTAATGTCTTGAAGAGAGAAGGAGTTAATATTGACTGGGGAGTTAGAGCCTCTGTCTCATCAAATATTCCGATAAACGCGGGAGCTTCAAGTTCATCTGCCCTTGTTATAAGTATTATCAAATTAATACTTGAACTTGCAGGAGACAAAAGAAAAGATTCGCCGAAAGATATAGCAGAATTCGGATATAAGGTTGAGGTTGCTGAATTCAATGAACCTGGTGGGAAAATGGACCACTATTCATGTGCTCACGGTGGTGTGCTTTATCTTGATTTTTCTGAAAATTTGGTGGAACAATTGCCTGTCGAACTATCAGGTTTTGTTTTGGGACATTCCCTGCAACCAAAGGATACAAAGGGAACATTAAGGCGGGCAAAGGAAGCTCAAATTGAAGCAATAAAAAAATTGAAGGAGATGAAGCCTGATTTTGATCTTAAAAAGAATTCATATGAAGAAATGAAATCATATGTTAAAAAATTACCGGATGAGTTAAAACCCTATGGAGAAGCAGCTCTCATGAATAGAGATCTTACTATAAAAGCAAAAGCCCTTCTAAAATCAGGCAGGTTCTCCATGGAAGAGTTAGGGAAACTTCTTTATGAGCACCATGCAGTGTTAAGAGATAAGCTAAAACTATCAACAAAGACAATAGACAGAATGTTAAGCGAAGCTATGAAAGTGGGAGCTTTGGGAGGTAAGATAAATGGATCGGGAGGAGGAGGAACCATGTTTGTCTTTGCTCCCGGAAAAGAGGAATGGGTTAAAGAGGCCTTTGAAAGGATGGGAAAACCAGCTTATATCCTGAAAATAGTAAAGGGAACAAAGGCATTCTATTACTGATTTTCAAACAAAGCTATTGTTTCAAAGTACGGAGTGTGGGGGAAAAGATCAAGCATTGTTATACCTTTTAGTTTATACCCGTTTTTCAATAGAATCTTCATATCTTTTTTAAAGCCCTTTTGAGAGCATGAAATATATATAATTCTCTCATATCTTTTTTTTACAATTCTATGTGAGGTTCTCTGATCCATTCCACTTCTTGGAGGATCAATAAGCAAAAGATCCGCCGGAGGGAATGAAAATTTTGAGCTTAAAGTTCTGTAAGCTTTGACTTCCGGAAAATTTTCTTTGAGAAGTTTATAAGAAAGTCTGTTTGATTCCACTGCATAGATCTTCTTAAAATATTTTTGCAACACAGGAATGAAAAACCCGACACCTGAATAAAGGTCTATTGCTCTCTCTCCCTTAATAAGATATTTTTCAACTGTTTTTAAAAGCTCTGAAATTAAAAAAATATTGCTCTGGAAAAAAACAGAAGGCAAAGTCAAATAAGAAAAAATTTCTGTTTTTATTGAAATTTTTTTATATTCTCCTTTGAACGAAAAAACTGTGTTTTTAAAAAGCTTTGTAAAATCCATCTTTTGAGGTTTATCAGACAGGTGAGAATAGAGGATATTATTTGTCGGATTAAATAAAAGGTCTATCTGATGAACAAAAGGCATATTTTCTGAGCTATTCCAGATATAAAGAAATTCATTGATTTTCGGGTGGTAAAGAATACAGTTTTTTATTTCTACAACAGATATTTTACCCTTTTCTATGAAACCGATCTTTCCATCCTCCCTCCCTTTGAGTTTTGCCCTCAGACGGTAATTGTTCGGGTTTGAACGGATAATTTTAATCTTTTCAGATGGATAGTTGGTGATTTTCGAAATGTTTTTTATTAACAGACTTTTTTTATACTCTAACTGATGCTCATATTTTATGTGCAAAAGATTGCATCCGCCGCATCTATTATAAATTTTACAAGGAACTTCAACCCTCTGAGGAGAGGGCTTTAATATTGATTTAACCTCTGCCCAAATCCCTCTTTCATCCTCTTCTTTGATTGAATACTCTACCTCTTCCCCTTCAATAACATAGTGTATATAAATTTTACCGGCCGGGGAATTGATAATTCCCCAGCCCCTATCAGTGAGAGCTTCTACTATTCCGGTTAACTTCTCTTCTGTTTTCAATTATTCTTTATAATTTATTTTATTAACAACAGAGTAAATTAGAGGAATTATAAAAAGAGTTAAGAAAGTTGCAACTGTAAGCCCTCCGACAATTGAAAGTCCCAGAGGAATTCTCATTGAAGCTCCTTCGGATTTTGTAAACACCATGGGAAGCATACCAAAAATTGTTGAAGTTGCCGTAATTAAAACCGGCCTGAGTCTCGTTGAAGCTCCATTGATTACCGCTTCAAAAGAATCCATCCCTGCTCTTCTCAGTTGATTTATATAATCAATCATAACAATTCCATTGTTGACAGCTATTCCTGAAAGTATGATAACGCCCATCAGAACTATGATATTTAAAGTGGCCCCTGCTATAAAAAGAGCCAAAAACACACCCATTATGGCAAGGGGAACTGTAAACATTATCACAAAGGGATGCAACAAATTTTCAAATTGAGATGCCATAATCATATAAACAAGAAGAACTGCTATGAGAAAGGCATAAAAAAGATCCTTGAAACCTGATTTCATATCCTCATACTGTCCTCCGTACTCTATAAAATATCCCTGAGGAAGATTCTTTTCAAGGCCTGAAAGAGCTTTTTTCAGCTCATCTATGGTTGTCCCAAGATCTCTTCCCATAATATTTGCAAGTACAGAAATTTTCCTAATCTGATTTTCTCTCTCTATTTTTAAAGGTCCAAGCCCATAGCTTATATTTGCCACATCATTGAGATAAACTGTTTTCCCCTGATGAGTTATTATGGGAAGTCTTTCTATTTGAGATATATTACTTCTGTCCGATTTTTCCATCAAAACTCTAATATCATATTCCTCTCCCTTATCCTGGTATCTTGTAAAAACCTTCCCCAATGTGTATGTATGAATTGTAGAAGCTATATCATAAACAGTTAAACCTAATTTGTAAGCTTTTTCTCTGTCTATTTTTATGTGAATCTCTTTTTTCCCTGATGAGTATGTGCTATGTATGTCCACGAAACCTTTAATATTTTTCATGTTTTCTTCTATAATATCGGAAATTCTTTTTAGCATATCAAGGTCTTTACCATAAACTTTAACATCCACAGGGTACATTGAACCTCCCATCATTGCCTGACCAAGGTCTACGGCTTCAAGCTTTTCTCCCTTGTAAACAGGTAATTGATTTTTCACCTCCTCCACAATTTGAAGCCCTGAAAGCTTTCTTTCAAGTTTGGGAACAAGCCTTATCCAGAAAACCGCTTCATGGGGTCCCTGCGGGTTGAAAGCTTCTCCCGCTCCCCCCTGCTCATTTTTTTCATCCACTCCTACCATTGTTGTAACAGAAAGAACATCTTTTCTCTTTGAAAACTTTTTCTCAATTTCCTTTGCAATCTTATTTGTAGTATCAAGAGAGGTTCCCACTGGAAGCTTTAATTTTAATAGGACTATCGGTCTGTCAACAGGGGGCATGAATTCCTTCCCGACAAATTTTAAAATACCGAAAGATAAGATGAAAGCAATTAAAATACCTATGAGAACAGCTATTCTGTTTTTGAAAGCTTTTCTTAAAAGTTTCACATAAATCTTTTTGTATTTTTCAAAAGATTTTTCCTTTGATGTCTTTGAATAAATCTCCTCTTTTGTCATTCCCTTGAAGAAAACGGATGTTAGCATTGGCACAATTGTTAGCGCTACAAATAATGAGGATAGCAGAGCAAAACTTACCGAAAGAGCAAGTGATTGTGAGAGTTTCCCCACTACACCCGAAGCAAAGATCATGGGGAAAAAGACACCGATTGTGGTTAAGGTTGATGCTGTAATGGCCATTCCAACCTCTTCCGTTCCCTTTGCTGATGCAATTTCTGCTTCCTCTCCTTCCTCAAGGTGCCTGAAAACATTTTCAATAACAACGATTGAATTATCAACAAGCATTCCTATTCCAAGACCAAGTCCCATCAAGGTAATAAGATTTAAGGTATATCCCGCAACATAGAAAGAAATAAATGTTGCAATTATTGATAGAGGAATTGAAATTATAATTGTGATTGTGGGTCTCCAGTTGGAAAGAAAGAGAAAAATAAGAATAACTACCAGAATACCTCCCACAATAACATTTGAACTTGTCCCTTTTGCTATTGTGGTAACTGCAACACCCTGATCCATTGAGGTATAAAGTTTTATATCTTTGGGAATTAATTTTTCAATCTCTTTTATTCTTTCCTTTACTTTAGTGGATACAATAACAGTGTTTGCCCCCGAGCTTTTGGTGATTATCATAAAAACTCCTCTTTTACCATTTATTCTACTGTAATTTCTCGTATCTTTTTTTCCATCAATCACATTGGCAATCTCTGATAATCTTATAATCTTACCTGTCCTCGTATAACCCACCGGAATTTTCTTTATCATTTCAATGTTAGTAAATTCTCCCACTGTTCTTAAAATATACTCTTCGTGCCCCTTGACTATATAACCTGCCGGCTGATTAAGGTTTTCCGCTCTTAAAATCTGAAGTATTTTTTCAGGGGAAACCTTTAGTTCTGCCAATTTATCTTTTTTAAGCTTTACCTGAATTTCCCTCTCTTCAGGGCTCATTACAAGAACAGAAGCCACGCCCTCAACTCTTTCCAATTTATCCGCAATATTATCTTCAACAAATGACTTTAATTCAAAAATACTTCTTTTCCCTCTGACTCCATACATAAGTATTGGAAACTGAGAAACATCAAATTTTAAAACAACAGGTTTTGAGACTCCGTCGGGCAAAAATTTTTCATATATCCCGATTGTTTCCCTTATATCCTGAGCTGCAAAATCAAGATTTGTCCCCCATTCAAACTTAACATTTATTATTGAAACACCTTCCTTTGACACGGATTTTACATCTTTTATATTGGGAACTGTACTAATCCATTGCTCTATGGGTTTTGTGACCATCTCTTCTATATCTTCCGGAGATGCACCTGAGTAGGGAGTTACAATTGATACTGTCGGAAATTCAATATCAGGCATCAGATCAACCCCTAATTTCGTATAAGAAATATAGCCTATCAGAACAATAATCAATGCAAGCATTGTAATTGTAACTTTCTTTTTAACCGAAAAAGAGGGAAGGCTCATTTTAACTCCTCCTTAACCTTTGCTTTATCAAAGAGGCCATAGTTTCCTTTTACAACCACATAATCTCCCTCGTTAATTCCTGAAATTATTTCCGTATGGAAAGGATTTGAAAGCCCTATTTTTACCCTTTTTTCTCTTACAATATTGCCTTTTTTTACAAAGACAATATTGTTTTCTAAAATGGCTCTTGTTGGAATTATAAGAGTATTGTTTTTCCATTTGTGGTGAATTCTTACTTTTACGATATTTCCGGGCAAGACCTTTCCCTCGCTATTATCAGCAATTATTTTTATTGATATTGAACTTGACATAGGATCGGTTTTTTCATTAATTGTGTAAACTTTGCCCTTTAAAATATCTTTACCTGAAACTATATCGGCAATCTCTCCCCTTTTAATCAGATTGGAATCAGAATTAGGAATATTTACATTTACATAAATTTTTGAATAATCTTCAAGAACATATACTCCTGTGCCCTGAGAAAAACCGCCCATAGAGGGATTTATAAAATCCCCCTCTTCCTTGAGTTTGCCTGTTATTACTCCTGAAAAAGGAGCCCTTATCTTTGTGCTATTGTACTGAAATGATGCCATCTTATAAGCAGCCTTTGCTCTTTCAAGATTGCTTTTTGCTAATTTAAAAGCTGAAACAGCTTGTTCATATTGAGCTTTTGACACACCATTCTTTTTGTAAACAGCTGTCATCCTTTCCATATTCTTTTTCGCATCCTCAAAGGAAATTTTTGCAGCTTCAAGACCCGCTTTTGCCTGTTCATATTGGGATTTATATATTGTATCCTCAAGTTCAAAAATCAAATCCCCCTTCTTAACCCTGTCTCCAATATTTTTATACATTTTCTTGATTCTTCCTGCTATCTCTGGAAGAACATTGATCTTTTTGAAAGATTCAACTATTCCGGCATACTCGATGTATTCACTTATATTTCCGATTTTTGCTTTCTCCGTTGATACTTTGAATGCGATATTTTCTCTCTTTTTAACCTTAATATTTTTATTTTTCTTGCAGGAATATGAAAAAAGTAAAATAAAACTAATAATTAAAACCATGAAAAATTTTTTTCTCATCTTGTCCTCCTTAAAACTTAATAATACTATCTGAAACAAAAGTCTCTATTTTAAAAATATTCGTATAGAGTTCAAAAATTGATTGATAGTAGTTTAATTCCGCTGAAAGTTTTTGATTCTCTATTAATTCAAGATCCGTATACGAGATAAGACCTTCCCTATAACTTGTTTTTGCTATCTCCAATTCCTCTCTGGTATTTGAAAGGTTATCCTTTGCTATTTTTATTTTTTCCAAAAGATAGCCATTCTTCTTAATAAGATTCGTAAGAGATGATTCAAGATTGTTCTTATAGGCTTCCACCTTTATATCAGTCTCCTCTTTCTGAGCTTTTGCCACGGAAAGATTAAAATGATTCCGGAAACCTTTAAAGATGGAAAAGGAAAAAGTAAGATTCATAGAATAATAGCTATCCCAATCGGAAAAATTTCCTAAGGAATCTCCTCTGAAATTGTACTGTCCCCCAAATGCTATGGTAGGTAAGAACTTTGAATAGGCCATTTTTAAATTATAGGAAGAAGCCTTTTTTTGCTGAGCTAAAGACTTCAGTATGGGGTTGTTAGCTTCCATCTTATTTTTAAGAAACTCAGAATCAAGCTTGGCCGGGTACTCTTTGATTTCTCCTATTATTTCAATATCATCTTTCAAAGGGATTCCCAGAATATTCTTTAAATTATTTTTTGCCTCAAAAAGCTTTGAATCCACTTCCTTCAATTTTGCATCCATCTCTCTCACTTTGTTTTGAGCTCTTAAAAGATCAAGCTTTTTTACCAGACCCTGAGAGTACATTACGGAAATCTTTTCCTCTGTATCTCTGGCAAACTTTAATCCGTTTACCAGTATCTCTTTTGATTTTTCAAGAAGAATAATACTATAAAATACTGTTTTGGTTTTTGCTCTTATTTCATTCTTCTTGGCCTGCAAAAGACTTGCTTCCGCATTGGCCATAGCTTCCGCCATTTTAGAGCCAAAATGTATTGCTCCTCCTGTGAAGATAGGCTGAGCAAATTGAAGTGTTACCTGATAATTCCTTGTAAAATCCATTTCAATCTTTTTAGGAGGTTGACCGGGAATAAAGGATGGCATAACTATAGTCATCACCTTTTCTTTTACAACTTTGTATCCTGAAACATCAAGGGAAGGGAAGAAAGCAGAGTAGGCGGAGTGCATTCTGTTTTTTGCCTGTTCTGTTCTTTGAATTTCCTGCAGGATCTCAGGATTATTTTTGAGGGCTAAATTTTCTGCCTGTTTCAGTGTTAATTTTATCGTTTCTCCATTTAAGAAAAATAAACTTAAAGAAAAGATTAAAATTCCTATAAGAAACTTTCTCTTCATTCTACCTCCTTTTAATTCCGTTCATGAAAATATTCAGAATTTTATCTGTTAACTCCTCAATATCCTCAGGTTTATAATCAAGGAACAATATTTCAAATCCGATTTCCTTTGTCAGTCCGAAATAGAGAAGAATTATAATATCCAGCGATACATCTTCTCTTATTTCCCCCTTTTCCTTAGCCCTTTCTAACATCTGGAGCAAAACTTTCTTTCTTTTATTTCTGTTCTCAAACATATTCTTAAGATGTTCTTTATCCTCTTTTTTCATAAAAAACCTTGTTTCAAAGAGGGCTATCTTCATTATTGTCTTATGCTTAATGAGAAATTGCAGCATCTTTGATGTTATAATTCTGAGATTGTAAAAAACACTTTTATCATAGTCCATAGAGCTAAGAATCGCATTATCCACTTCATTGTTAATACTTTTTAGTACCTGTTTGAATAATACCTCTTTACCGGGAAAATACTTGTATAATGTAGGTTTTGAGATATCCGAAACCTCTGCTATCTCATCCATTGTGGTATTACTGAACCCTTTTTTACTGAATATTTCCTGAGCTTTTCCAATAATATAGTTTTTTATGGCTTCCTTCATTTTAACTCTCCGTTAATTAATTTAACTCATAGTAAATTATATGAACTTTAAGTTAAATTGTCAAGGGGTAAAATTATTTTTTTTGAATTTTTTTTAAAAACTAACTATAATGTTTAAAAGCTATATATCCACTGTTCCATCACAACTTAGTTTTTTTAAATAATTTCCAAACAGGGGAAAAGAAATATCAATACAATCAGTATTTTTTACCTCTGTTTTCCCTTCTGAAATTAATCCTGCAACAATAAGGGACATTGCTATCCTGTGGTCTCCAAAGCTTTCGCAGACTCCCCCTTTCAAACTTTCTTTTCCCTCCACGATAAAACCATCTTCAGTTTCCTCTATATTAGCACCGAGATTTCTTAACCCCACCACCATGCTTTTAATTCTATCACTTTCCTTGACTCTTAATTCTTCTGCCCCTCTCACCTTTGTGATCCCTTTTGCCTGTGTCCCTATTACAGCAAGAAGAGGTAATTCATCGATCACAAATGGAATCTCCTCTCTGTTTATTTCTATCCCTTTTAATTTGCTTCCTCCTCTTACTAAAATATCAGCTACAGGTTCATTTGAAACAATTTTTCTATTGATTATCTCTATTTTTGCTCCCATTTTTTTAAGGATTTTAATAAAACCCATTCTGGTATCATTAACCCCTGTCTCTTCTAACAAAATTTCAGAATTTTCAATTAAAACAGAAAGAGCTATAAAAAAGGAGGCAGAGGAGAAATCCCCCGGAACTTTTATTTCTCTTCCCTTTAACTCCTTCTTTCCGTAAATTTCAATAAATCCATCCCTTTTGAAGATATCAGCTTCGAAAAATTCCAGCATCCTTTCAGTGTGATCTCTTGAATTAATCTTTCCCTTTACTTTTGTTTTCCCTTCTGTATTCAAAGCTGCAAGGATTATTGAGGATTTAACCTGAGCTGAAGGTATTTTCAAATTATATTCAATCGGTTTAAGTTCTTTTCCCTCTATAAGAAGAGGAGGAAATCCTTTTTCTCCTCTTCCCTTAATAGTAGCTCCCATCTTTGTTAGAGGCTCTATTATCCTTTTCATCGGTCTATTTCTTAAAGATGCATCCCCGGTTAAAATGGCTCTGCGGGGAATTGAAGAAAAAACTCCGCTCATTAATCGAATTGTTGTTCCGGAGTTTTCACAATCGAGAGTATAGAAAGGAGGGGCTATTTTATTAAATCCTTTGCCAAAAACAATAATTTCATCTTCCCTTTTTTCTATTTTAACCCCCGAATTTCTTAGTACTTTTATTGTGGATATGCAATCTCTTGCTTCGGAAAATCCTTTGATTATTGTTTTCCCCTTTGCCAGAGCACCGATAATCAAAGCTCTGTGGGTGATAGATTTATCAGGTGGTATTTTTATTTTTCCTCTTAAATTTTTACACTTCTTTAGTTTAAAATTCATCTAACCTCCACACTATTGTAGGATCCGAAAATTTTAAGATAATCAACAATCTCTCTAAGATCATCTACTGACTTCGCTGCATTCCCATCATTCATATCTCCTTCAAAATCCACAAAAAAAAGATATTCCCATGGTTTTCCCTTAATAGGCCTTGACTCAATACTGCAAAGATTAATATTACTAAGGGCAAAAACACTCAAACATTTAAAAAGAACACCCGGTGCGTTTTTTACTCCGAAAACTATTGAAGTTTTTGTTTTCCCTTTAATGGGAACCTTTTTCTTTTTTTGAGAGATAAAAACAAAACGGGTGAAATTATTTTCATTGTCTTCAACTTTTTCTGCAATTATCTTTAATCCGTATCTTTTTGCCACATTCCTGTCCGCAAGAATCCCTATGTCCTTCCTGTTTTTTTCTATGATATATTTCGCTCCTCCGGCAGTGTCATAGATGGAAACAGGTTTATATTTGTTTTCTGAGAGAAAAGATTTACACTGTCCCAGAGCCGCCGGATGAGACCATACTTCCTTTATGTTTTCCGGATTAGCTTGCGGATGAATAATCAGACTGAAGTGGACGCTTAATTTTACCTCTCCTATTATCTGAACCGGGTTTTCAAGCATTAAATCATAATTATACGAAATCTTACCAATGAGAGTGTTTTCAATGGGAAGAATACCGACACTCTCTTTGTCATCTGTTACTTTTTCCATCACTTCATCAAAATATCTTAAACCAACTCTTTCAACTTTGTCTCCGAAAACCTTTTTAATTGCGATTTCACTGAAACATCCAGGTTCTCCCTGATAAAAAATCTTTCTCATATTTTCCTCCCGATACTTTTAGAAATAGCCTTTATTTCCTCCATTAATTTTTTAAATTTTTCAGGTTTTAAGGATTGTTTGCCGTCAGAAAGAGCTCTGGACGGTTCATTATGAACCTCTATTATAAGGCCGTCAGCTCCTGCGGCTATCCCTGCTTTTGCGAGAGCTCCGACATATCTCCAATCTCCCGCCGCATGAGAGGGATCAACAATTACGGGAAGATGACTTAACTCCTTTATAACAGGAACAGCACTTATATCAAGAGTGTTTCTTGTGTATTTCTCATGGGTTCTAATCCCCCTTTCACAAAGAATTACATTGGGATTTCCTTCTGAAACAATATACTCGGCTGCCATCAAAAACTCTTCAATCGTGGAAGAAATACCTCTTTTTAATAGAACAGGCTTGTTAAATCTTCCGACCGTTTTCAAAAGGGAGAAATTCTGCATATTTCTTGCACCGATCTGAAAAATATCCGTATATTGAGAAACTATCGGCACATCCTCCACGGAAATAACCTCTGTAACAATTTTTAATCCTGTTTTCTCTCTCGCTTTCGCAAGAAACTCAAGCCCCTTTTTCCCTAAACCCTGGAAACTGTAAGGAGAAGTCCTCGGCTTAAAAGCACCTCCTCTCAAAATTTTAGCACCTGACTTCTTTACCTCTTCCGCTATTTTCAAAAGCATATCTTCTGATTCCACAGCGCAGGGTCCTGCCATTACAATTATCTCTTCCCCTCCTATCTTCAAACCGTCAATGTCAATTATCGTATTACTTTTCTTGAATCCTCTGCTGACAAGTTTAAAAGGATGGAGAATGGGGATTAGCTCTTCAACTCCCGGCATATTTTCAACCTTCTTTTTTATCCTATCCCTCTCTGTTGCTCCAATTATATGAATCACTGTTTTCCTTACACCCTCAAAGACCTTTGTTTTATATC
>JALVQI010000196.1 GCA_027031485.1 Candidatus Aminicenantota bacterium
TAGGTATTCCCACCAAAAGATAATCCATATTGATTTCATCAATATAATACCAATCATAATTCACATAATCGAGAGGAAGATCCTTGATCTCTTTCACATATACTCTTCTTGCATCACTTCCGAGACCTATATATTTCACATCCCTTGAAAAAACAAAACTTGCAAAAATCATCAATACAAAAACAAATAGAATAACCTTTCTCATTTTCTCCCACCTCCCGAATCAAAGAAAACGCTCATCCTCAACTTTTTTGTTTCCGTATCTGAAAACCGATTTTACATAATATGCACCGCTTATATTCTTTTTTACCTTGAACTTTATTTCAATCTTTTCTCTGTCTTTTATTTTTACCTTTTCCTTTAATTTCATCAAAATTTTATCATCAGGTCCGTAAACAATAACAGAAAGCTCCCCTTTTATCTTCTCCCCATTGTTATTTATCATAATCACATTAATATCTCTTTTAACATCAACATGTAAATAAACTTCGGGAAGATCCGCAAAAAAAGTCTCTCTATTATTATAATAATTTTTTTCCCTTATCTTTTCTCCTCCGTTAACACGAATTTTGATGAGGTTATTACCCTTGAAACCATATAATTTCAGAGGGAATATCAATTCTTCACTTTCACCAGGTTCCAATCTTTTAACCTCTTTTTCATAGCTTAATAAAACTTTCATCTTTTCATTCGGATTCTTTCTTCCTTTTATAACTCTAATCTCCGCCGAACTTCTTTCACATACTCCGTCACCGGCATTCTCAATCGTGATACCATATACTCTTTCGAAGGGATTAACATCCGGATCCTTTCTTTGAACATCAACTGAAAAATCACACACCGGAGGTTCATATGTAAAATTAAGTCCTTTTTCAGACACAATACCGCCCTGTTTGAGTTTGACACGAACATTATTATAACCCCATTTAATTTTTGAACTATCTATTAATATCTTTAAAGTTCCCTTTCCCTTGAGATTAACTATCTTTTTTATCAAACTTTCTTTATCCTTAATTCCTTCGTTTAAATAAACAAAAAGCTCGGCTTTCCCCGTGCCCGAATAATCAATATAAAGTTTTACATTTTCACCCTCTTTTTCATACTTATCTTTGTCGGTTCCAAGACTTAAAATATACGGGGTCTCAACCATGAATGTTTTTTCCACCCGATTAACAAGAACATTATCTTTCAAATCATAAAAATCCACTCTTACTCTGTGTATCCCCCCCTCATCAGTTTTAAATTTCACGCCGTATCGAACTTCATTCATCCCTTTTTTAATATTTATGATTTTCTTTTCCGCATAGGAGCAGCACTCACATTCTTTTTTTTCATAATAAGGATCTCCGGAAGGCTTAATTATCCATGTTTTCCGAATAAGCTTCGCATTTCCCGAGGAAAGCCCTCTGAAGTATATTTTTATCGTATCTTCCGGAAGATATTTTGATTTATCAAGTTTAAATTCCTTTACTATAAACCTTAAATGTTTTATCTTGAAACTGATTACCCCGGATACTGTCTTTTCTTCGTCAAAAGATATGAAATGCCATTCCACTTTATCGGAATAATTGGAAATATACAGAGGAACTTTTATCTTAATCTTACCGTTTTTTCCCTCAATTTTTTTCAAACTTGAAAAAACCTTTACGATAAATTTACCTCTTCTGTCAGCTTTAAAATTTATTGTCATTGTATCCCCGGGAGAATACTCTTCTCTGTCAAGAAACACAAGAACATTTTGCTTTTCAATTTTTACCGATTTTTTAATATACATAATTTTTTTCCCGTTTTTACCGTAAATTCCGAAAAAGTATTTTTCTTTTTTGCCATTCTTTAATCTTATCTTCACTCTTTGGGTTTTACCAACTACAATACGCTTGAAAACCTCGTTTTCACCATTGTTTGCAAAAATAAAATAGCTTTTCTTGACAGGCTTTGCTTTTCTTAAATTGAGAGTTATAACCGCTTCCTCTCCCACTCTGTAAAAATCCCTGTCAAACTTCACCTCCGCCTTTAATCCGTCGGAAGAAAGACCACTCAAATAATCCATCTTGCTTTTTCTTGATTTTCTATCATATATGGCAAAACTACCCGAAATAAGTTTTTTTTCGTTCAGACTCAGCTTCAGTTTGTTAAAGCCGACCCTTGAACTAACAGAATAAATGCCCTGTTCTTTCGGATTTTCCAATACAAAGTTCAGCTTGAAAAAACCATTTTTTGAAATTCTCAAATCGGAAAAATCGAGATTCAGTTTTTTTACGATTTTTCCCGAAGGGGAATAAACAATGAATCTTAAACTCCCGGGTTTTAAGGTATTTCCGGAGATTCTTTTTTTCAAAAACTTGTCCGATAATTCTTTCGCTTTTATCAAAAGTGAAACTTTCAAATTCTCTCTTTTTTTATACATCTTTATTCGATATCGGGGAGCTCTTGCAAAAATCAAAAGATTCTTTGTGAATTTTACCGAATCCTCTGTCAATCTCATCAACCTATAACCTTCGGAAGGACCTATGGAAGATAAAAAGACATAGCCTTTACCATACCTGTAATAGACAAAAACAGGTTTTCCGTCCCCTAATCTTCTTAAAATAACTTTTGTTCCTTTAGGGTATTTTCCAAAATATCCGTCGTGGGTAATATAAAGAACCCTCCTTTTTGCAAAAGACAGCAAAGGGTGATTAAGAGCTTTTCTATCAATATAAACTCCCATATATCCCGAATCCGATTCCCGCCAGCCGTAAACCTTTAATTTTTCACCCCGGGGAACAGGAATTATTTTTTCAACATGCCTTCCGTATTGCTGACCGAAAACTATCACACTTCCCCCGTTTCGGACAAATTTCTCAAGATTATCCTTTAAAATAAAATTGTTTTCCTGAGAAAATAAAGCATATGAGGATATTATAACAGGAACTTTCATTTTCAAAAAATTATCCCATCTGTCTTTAAGATCCGAAAGTACAATATTTTCATTGAACAAGGGACTGTTTTTATCTATCCAACCCCTGAAATACCCCTCTGTGTATATTACCGCAGAAGGTTCGATAGTCATCATAAGTGTAAACCCGTAAATTTTTAAAAAAAATCCTGCTAAAACAGATAAAAACAGAAGAAAAACAAAAAATACTCTTTTTTTCATTACACACCTCCCCAAATTAATTTTCTTACTTTTTTGTC
>JALVQI010000197.1 GCA_027031485.1 Candidatus Aminicenantota bacterium
GCTCTTTACGGAATTGGTTTTGAAGAGATTGCCAGTGCAATAAATAATTATAATCAGGCGATTTTGGGCGGAACAATAAGAAAGAACAAACTTAAACACAGTGTTAAAATAGAGGGTGAGATCAAAAATTACAAGGAGATAGAGGATATACCCGTAAAAAAAATAGAGTCCGGACATATATTCATTAAAGATATAGGCAAGGTTATGTTAAATGATATTCCGAAACAGGGGGACATTAGATTTGATAATAATAGTTCCATTGCTCTTTTAATATACAAAGAGGCTGATGCAAACACTGTCAGGGCGACGAAAAAGGCAAAGGAAGCATTCAAACAGATAGAAAGGGAGTTTAAGGATATTAAATTTAACATAATAACAGAAGAGGCAGGCTTAATACTATCATCAATAAATTCTCTAAA
Source organism: Candidatus Aminicenantota bacterium (assembly GCA_027031485.1). Taxonomy (GTDB): domain Bacteria; phylum Acidobacteriota; class Aminicenantia; order JAMOAD01; family JAMOAD01; genus JALXDT01. Next base: position 420 of record JALVQI010000197.1, read on the forward strand.
AATGTCTCTGTATCTCGGTTCTATTCTCGCATTTTTCGTTCTACTTGTGTTTCTTCAGAATTCAAGGGATCCGTTGCTGGTTGCGACAGTTATTCCCATAGCAATCATATCAACTTTTGTTTTAATGTATTTTTCAAAAGTAAACATAAATATCATGAGCCTCGGAGGTCTTGCCCTCGGTGTCGGGATGTTTGTTGATAATTCCATTGTCGTTCTCGAAAGTTTGTTCAGGCACAGAAAAACAAAAGATGCAATCTCAGCCGCAATTGACGGAACAAAGGAGGTTTCGGGTGCCATAACTGCATCAACTCTCACGACAATAGTGATTTTTCTTCCGGTAATGTATATCTACGGAATCACAGGAAGGCTTTTCAGGGATCAGGCTCTGACGGTTTCCTACTCTCTTCTTGCTTCATTGGTTGTTTCAATCACACTTCTTCCTTCTCTTTTTGCTGTCTTTGCAAAGGGTAAACAGGAAGATGAGGTAAAGGAGGAGAAGAAAGAAAAAGGTAATGTGGTTTTACGCTTTTCCCATTATCTTCTTGATTTTCCGTTTAAGATTATCGGAGGGGCGATAGATATAATTTTTAAACTGTTTAAATTTCTTATTTTTATTATCATAAGAGGATTTTCCGTTTTATTTGACTTTATAATGAACCCTGTTTACAGAGTTTTCAATGTCAGTTATAAAAAGTTTGATGAAAAGTATCATAAATTCTTAAAACTATGCCTTGACAGGAAAATAATCCCCTATTCATTGATGATTCTTATGTTTGTTCTCTCCTTATTACTTTATCTGGGACTTAAAAAAGAGCTTTTGCCTCAAACAGTCTCTGATAATTTTGAAATATCCGCAAAAACAAGTTCTGATTATGGCTTTGAAGAAACCGACAGGACAGCGAAGTTGATTGAAAAGGAGATAAAAAAAATCAAAGGGGTGAAACATATTTTCACTCAGGTGGGAGCTGTCTCATCAATTTCTCTCGGAGCCGGGGAATTATCACTTAACAGCATTCATATGATTGTAAATACAGGGGGTAAAAGGGAAATACTTATGGAAAAGGTCAGGAATATACTTAAAAGGTTTTCGGACCTGAATTATTCGGTCTATCCGGAGAAAAACACATTATCAGAGTATTTGAGATTCGGAGCCGAGGAATTTCAGATTCAGGTTTTTTACGATAGGATAGAAGAGGGGAAAAAAGCCGTATCCGGGATTATCAACAGATTAAAAGGGATAAAAGGTCTTGTTGATTTAAGATCAAATATTGAAAAGGGGAAACCTGTTCTTGCCCTGAGCTTTAATGAAACATTACTTAAAAACCTGAATATTACAAAAAAGGAAATTTCAAAGATAATTTCCGATGCTCTGAAAGGGGATAAAGTTTCGGTTTTAAAGCAATTTCAAAAGAATTATGATATTATCCTTTCAACTCCCATAAGAAAGAGCAGAAGTTTTGATGCACTATTGAAGATGCCTGTCAAGTTTAACCATAGTATTTATCATATAAGTGATTTCATAAAGACAAAAAGAGTAAGTTCAATCAAGGAGATTACAAGGGAAGGACAGGAAAGATATTTTCTCATATCGGCTAATCTGTATAAAATAAAATTATCGGATATCGCGAAAAGTGTTAATAAAAAGCTTTCCGGATATATCCCACCCGCCGGGACAAGATTTAAAATCGCAGGGGAAGAACAAGAGAGAAAAAAAGCATTCACATCCATTAAAGAGGCGATATTCCTTGCGGCTCTTCTTGTTTATATGGTTATGGCAGCTCAATTTGAAAATCTGATTCATCCTCTTCTTATAATGCTCACCCTTCCGATGGGTTTTTTAGGAGCATTTTTGTTTCTCTTTATTTCAGGTTCAACCATAAATGTCATAGCCGGCATAGGTTTTCTTGTGATGGTGGGAATAGTGGTTAATGATGCCATTGTTAAAATAGATTATACGAATAAATTGCGGCATAGGGGAAAGTCTGTCCGAGAAGCTTTGATGATAGCATCAAAAGTCCGATTAACCCCTATCCTGATGACAACCTTTACGACGATTTTCGGTTTGATTCCGATGGCTCTTATGAGGCAGCAGGGTTCCGAACTTCAAAGACCGCTCGCCATTGTTGTCATAGGAGGACTGTTGTTCTCAACCTTTCTTACATTGATTTTAATTCCGGTTCTATATGAGAGTATTGAAAGAAGGGGAAAATGAATTTTACAAAGAGGGTTATTATTTATTCGTATTATTGCTTATCATCCGTTTTAAATGATAAATGGATGGGGAAATTAAGTTCGGGGGAGCTGATTATTGAAAAGGATAATTGAAAAACCTGTTATATCCATTCTGATTTTTGCCTCAATTCTTTTGCTCGGGATATATTCAATAAAAAACAGTCCCATTGAGCTTATACCCGATGAAAAACTTCCCTCACTTTCCATTACATCATACTGGAGAGGAGCTTCGGCTGATATGATACTTCAGAAGATAGCTTTACCCGTTGAAGAAGAAGTTTCTCAGGTGCGCTGGATTAAAAAAATCGAAACTCAGTGCAATGAAAGCAACATGGAGATTTCCCTTGAATTTTCCAAAAAAGCCAATATGGAGATGGTCTATGTTTTATTAAAGGAAAGATTAAATAAATTAAGAGATAAAATACCTCCGCAGGCGACTTTTCCGTCAATACAACCGTATGTTCCCGAAGAGTTCAGGAAAAAACCTTTCATATCATTCGGAATCTTCGGAAATTATTCTGTTAACACACTCAAGGATATTGCTGAAAGAGAGATATCTCCGATGTTAAGAGCTGTTCAGGGGGTTGATAATCTTCAGATCTGGGGTGGCTCGGAACCTCAAATAGAGATATTGCTTGACATAGAAAAAATGAAAAAATACAGGATTTCGGTCGGTGAAATATATCAGACCATTAATAATAATTTTTATCTTCTGCCATCCATAAATTCAAACTATTTTAAAAAAGAGATAACAATTTCCCTTTCTCAATCCGCAAAAAGTATTCCCAGAATGGAAAATCTTATAATCAGGAAAACAGGAAATGTTCCCATAAGGATCAAGGATGTCGGGACTGTAAGATTGGCTTATAAAAAGGTGAAAATGGAGCAGAGATACAATGGGATGCCCGTTGTTTCCATAGATATATTCAAGCAACCGGAAGCTTCCACACTCCATCTTTCAAAGATTTTGAAGGACAGGATTGCATCCATTAAATATAAATACGGTTTGAAAACAAAAATAATACAGGATGAGAGTAAAGAGCTTGTCAAAAGATTGTCAAAACTCGGAAGATTATCAGCTTTGATACTTTTTACAATATTTTTAATCTTATTTGCGGTTGTTAAAGATGCAAAAGCCTCAATTCTTGTATTTTCCTCGGTTATTTTTTCGGTTTTTGCCACACTGACTCTGATTTATATATTTAAAATACCTCTCAATCTCTTAACACTTTCAGGATTCGCTCTCGGTTTCGGCATATTTGTTGACAATGCGGTTGTTGTCTTTGATAATATTTTAAGACACAGGGAATACGGAGAAGATAGCATTTCCGCTGCAATAAACGGTTCCAGAGAGATGATAATGCCGGTCCTGGCTTCAACTTTTACAACCATAATAGTTTTCTTCTCATTTGCATATTTTCAGGGAAGACTGAGACTTTATTATCTTCCCCTTGCAGAGCTCATAAGCCTTGCTCTTCTTTCCTCTGTTTTTGTCTCCTTTACCCTCATTCCGTCTGTTTCGACAAAGCTGAATTTCAGAATAAAAAAGAAAAAGGCGAAAGAGAAAAGAGGAAGTTTTTTCGGATTTTTAATCAGGTATCCTCTGTTTATTATAATCCCCATACTGATTCTTATGTTTCTTTCATATAAGATTTTTTTGAAGGAGACAACTTTCGGAAGATTTTTTTCATGGTACAGAAAACAAAGTCTTGTTGTATGGCTCCGGATGCCATCGGGAGCGGAATTCAAAGACACGAAAAAAACAATCCTTGAGTTTGAAAAACTTGCTGTTTCAAAACCTTATGAAAAAGAGGTGAAAACAAGGATTTTTGAAAGAAGCGCTCAGATGGAGATTACTTTTCCGGAAAAAATAGAATTTTCGGCTTATCCCTATATTTTAAAACAGGAACTGATTTCTCTCGCGACAAATATGGCGGGGATAGGAATAAGCGTATCAGGATTTGACCCGCAGGGATATTACTATTCTCCGGAAACCGGAAGTTTTTTGCCCTATTCCATCACAATAAAAGGTTATAATTTTGTAAAACTTATGAAAATAGCAAACAATCTGAAGAAAGCTTTGCTTTCCAACAGAAGGATTCAGGAGGTGGAGATCATAACTCAGAAAGGATATTTCTGGGGTTCAAAATCAAAATATTATCAAATGGAGATAGATTATAACGCGATTAATAAGTATGATATTACTCCTCAATATCTTATATATATTATGTCAGGCCTTCTGAACTCTTCAATGGGTAGAAACAGGATAGTCTATGATGAAAGAGAGATGGACTATACCGTAAAGTTTAGTCTTCCGAAAGAGGTTGAATTAAATGATATTCTTATGAAAGAATTCATGTCCCCCACGGGAAAACCTTTCAGATTAAAGGATGTGATTAAAATAAGGGAAAAATTTTTTAAAGCCGGGATTAGCAGGGAAAATCAGGAGTTTATCGCTAAGATAAGGTGGGATTATCTCGGTTCTTCCAGAAGAGGGGAGAAAATTCATAAAGCCTTTTATAATGCTCTTACTCTTCCGGCAGGTTTCAAAAAGAGCCTTGAGGAATACAGCTGGATGATGAAAAAGGAGGAAAAAAAGCAATTGATTTTTGCAATAATTTTATCCATGATTTTAATATATCTGGTATTGGGAGCTCTTTACGAGAGTTTCATGCAGCCGCTCTTAATAATGCTTTCCATTCCTCTTGCTCTCATAGGAGTGTTTTTAGGTTTTGCCATTGCAAATCAATTCGGAACATTTTCCTTTGATTCCACCGCATATATAGGAGTAATACTTCTTTCGGGGATTGTTGTAAACAATGCGATAATTCTTGTTGATCACATAAATAATTATAGAAACAGGGGAGTTTCAATAGAAGAAGCTGTTTCAAGGGGAGCGAGCGAAAGAATAAGACCTGTTCTAATGACAGCAACAACAACAGTTTTGGGGATGCTACCTCTCGTTATTTTCCATAAAGCGGGACAGAATGATATCTGGACATCGCTTGCTCTCTGCACTGTGGGAGGACTTACAGCCTCATCAGTTCTGATTTTCCTTATAATTCCGATTTTCTATGATATCTTTGAAAGGATGAAAGGATATTTTAAAAAACTTTAAGAATTAATGAAGAGGGGATAGAGTGTTAATAAATTGATTTAAAAAATATAGGGAGGAGATTATGAAAAAGATTATTCTCTTGATTTTAATTATTTCGGCTATGTTTGTTTTTTCATGTAAAAAAACGGAGAAAATCAAAGGAAAAAAGGTTGATACAAATAATCTTCTTCAGCAAACCGCTCCTAAAAAAGGAGAGATAGACCTTGAAGTTAAAAAAGTCTTAAGCTTTGATCTTACAAAGGCAAACCCCGAAGTTCTTACTGTTAATGATGTTATGAAGGACTCAGGAAATTATTATTTTACGGATGCAAACAATGTGAAAATTTACAAATATGATAATAGCGGCAAATTTGTCAAATCATTCTTAAGAAAGGGACAGGGCCCCGGAGAGCTTACCTCTCTTTTTTATGCTAAACTTACGGATGGCAATATTATCACATCTTCCTATAATAAAATAATCAAATTTGACAGTGAAGGAAAAGTGATTTCTCAAAAAAAAATTAATAAAAGTTATTATCCCATTGAAATAGTTAATGAGAAGAGTGTTATAGGTGAAAGGTTTAATATGGAATATAAAGATAAGGATTCACCGGAACTTAAAATCGTAGAGCTTTTCAATATGGAGAAGGAGAAAGCAATAAAATTGGCTTCCACAAAATATTCCGGACAGATAGTTATTCCGAAAGGGAGAGGTTACATAGCTCTCATCATCCCCTCCTTATCTCCCGGGATTATCTGGGCATATGACAAAATACATAAAATATTTTATTATGCAATTTCAAACGAATACAGAATCCATGCTTTGGATTTAAAAGGAAAAGAGCTTTTTACCTTCGGCAAAATATCAAAACCAACCCCTGTTGATAAAGATATAATCATTGAAAAGTTCGGAGCATTTAAGGAAGGTTTAAAAAAAGTTCTTCCAGAAAATGTGATGCCTATTGGAAAAATCAAGATTCTTCCATCCGGTTATATTGCGGTTTACAACGGATATTCAAAAACCGGAAAAAGAGAGATGGATATTTTTAATTATAAGGGCAAGTATCTTTACAGACTGAAACTGCCGGAAGGATTAGTCGTTGATAGTGTGATATTTTTCAATGATGGAAATATCGGAACAATAAAGGAGGAGGAGAAAGGCACAATATTTCTTGAATATAAAGTTTTAAACAATAGGGAATTATTTGTAAAAAAGGATTAATGAGGGAAGAAATATTTAGAGGCGAATGTCACTATTGGGATTTATTTTTCTTAAATAATGTATGTTTTATTAATTCTAACCGCAGGTTAATTTAAAAATACTATAGTGTGAGGAAAAAGGTGGAAGAATACATGAAATCATTAAATATTACATGAAAATATTAAAGGAGATGAAAGAATGAGTATGAAAAAATATCTCCATATACAGCTTTTATTTTACTTTCTTTTATTAATGAGTTCTTGTTATAAGAATGACAAAGAAAACAAGGATTTTAATATTCTTAAAATAGATAAGAAGATACTTAAATCAAAAGTAATAATTAGGAAGGAGTTGAATAAGAGACTTTTGAGACCATTGGATTTATTAGGGAGTAAGGATGGCAAAATAATTTTTCTATATGAACCTTCAGACAAAAAATTTTCCGCTCGAATGGATGTTTTTGATGAAAATCTTAATTTGATAAAAAATAGAATAAAACTCGATTTTAAAGAAAAATATCCCTCTGATTTCTTTTATGCTTCTTTAGTCCCCGTTAAAAACGGTTTTGCGGTGTTTGATTGGAAAAGAAAGATGATAATTAATTTTTCAAAGGATTTTAGGAAATATCTAAGCTCTTTTTCAATAAAAAATTTTGTTAAAACAACCGATATCCTGCCAGCATACGGAAATAATATAATTTTATGCAATAACAGAGGAGCTATTATTGAAGGGAAATTTAAAAGAAGATATGAATATATTTTATTTAATTTAAAAACTTTAAAAACAAGAATATTGTTTAGAGGAGTTGTTCACCCGAATCCCATAGATGATGATTCTTTTTATGTGTTAAAAGAGGATATTGCCACTACTGAGACGAATTTTTTTATTCTGGACAGGAATAATGATTTTATGGAAAAATATGATTATAACGGAAAGTTGTTAAGAAAAGTCAAAATAAAAGCACGAAAAGAGAGATTAACCGAAGATGATAAAAGGGAAGTGATAGAGAATAAAATAAGATTGCTTAATATTATAACAAAAAGAAAAATTTCTTACCCGGATATAAAAAAGAAGATGAAATTCAGAAAATATTTGCCTCTATATTCCTATATTTACGGATATGAAAAAGGGATAATTGCAGTCCGTATAAATGATCTGAAACCTATTAAAAGGAATAATCTGCGATTTGATATATTTGATAATAGACTCAAATACAAAGGTAGTTTTATTATGCCGAAGTTTTACAATTATTGGGATGTCAGGTTAACCGGCGGCAAGAATAACTTTGTCCTGTATTCAAAGAAAAGTGATAGTTTTTACCTGATAGGGTATGAGAACTTCGGGAGTGAAAATGAAAGATTATTTATTCTTAAAATTAAAAAGGGATAAACGGTGGCTTTATTCTCCTTTTGCGTTGGAATAGGAGGATATGTTGTGCAATTATTTCTTCCGTTAAAAAATTATTGTTCTGAGGTATATGAAAAATGATAAGAAAAGTTTTTATTATTTTAAGTTTTATTATTATCTTTAATTTCGGTTTTTCATCAAATAATATGAATCCGAAAACATATCCTGTGGATATTATATCCAAATGGCCGGTGATTTTATCGGTTGATTCCGAATGTTGTTATATACTCAACAGTGATACTCAAGAGATAAGTGTGTATTCCTTGGAGGATATGAAATTAAGATATAAATTCGGAAGAAAGGGGCGGGGACCCGGAGAGTTTATGTTTGCGAGTAATTTAATATCCTTAAAGTCAAAGCTTTTTATAAGTGATGAAGGAAGAGCCCATTATTTTGATAAAAGGGGTAATTTGCTTTATGAAAAAAAGTATCCTATAAAATACGGAAAATTAAAACCTATTGGGGATAATTTTGTATGTTCAAAATACAGCATGCCGTACCCGAAAAAGGCGAGAGACCGTTTTATTATTCTAAGATACGCATTGTTAAATTCAAGATTCAAAGAGATTAAAGAGATTGCAAAGTTTAAGCTTCCTTATTTAAATAGGTATGATTTTAAAAAGCATAAAACCGAGGTCAATTTTATTAGAAATACAGTTGATTATTTTGTTTATAAGAACAAAATATATATGGCTGTAAGTTATGAAGAGAAGGAATTATATGAGATATTTGATAAAAAGGGTAAACTGATAAAAAAAATGAGTGTAAAGAGAGAGAAGAGAGAGGTCTTGAAAAGAGAAAAGGAAGAAACATTGAGAATGTTAAAAGAGCATTTTAAAGAAAGGATTTTTAGTCATTTTATCTATAAATTCAGGAAGTATTACCCTTCTTTTGCAAAGATTTACATAAATAGCGGAAGGATTTATCTTATGGAATATCCGTATATTGATTTTGTAAGAATAAGAGTCAGGGATATGAACGGTAAATTGATCGGTGTAAAAGACATTAAAATAAAAGATTCTATGAAAAATTACGCCCAAATATATATATATAATGATACTATCTATTATCTTGGAGATAATGAGAATACCGAAAAATGGGAGTTAAAAGTAATTAAGCTTAATTTA
>JALVQI010000198.1 GCA_027031485.1 Candidatus Aminicenantota bacterium
AACATACCATCCTCTTTAAATCTATGAAGAAAGTTCGGGAAAACAGCATAGGAAGTAAAAAGACAGATTCCCGAACTTGAGATTGCCTCAAAAAGATTCTGCATAATCATTGTCAAAATTGCTTTGCTTCTTATTGACCTCTGTTTTAATTTTAGAGGGCCTAAACCTTCCATATAAACCATATAACCACCATTAAGATGACAGGCTCCTCTGTTTGATGTAGCATATCCCAATCCCATTCCAAAACTCATCTGAGGATCATAAGCTGATATTTCAAGCCCTTTTGAATGAATGGCAAACTCCACTCCTCCGTACTTTTCAGAAAGATATTTTGTTCCATTGGCAAGTTCATCCCCTACCCCTTTCCTAAATGCTATCATCTTTATAATATCTTCAATATTATCAAATTTCCCGAACTTAAGGCCAAAATCCTTAATTCCCTTTTCCTTAAGTTCCATTGCAAAAGCAATTGTTCCAGCAAGACTGATTGTATCCATTCCAGACAAATCCGCAAGATAATTCCATTTTATTATTTTGTTTAAATCATTGTTTAAAAGATTTGAACCAAGAAGTGCTACGGTTTCATATTCAGGACCTTTTAATATTTCGCCACTGAATTTTATTTCCCTTCCGCAATGTATCGGGCAGTATCCACATCCTCCGTTTTTCTCAAGATAATCTTCAGCAAGCTTTTCTCCGGAAATTTTATCTGCATCCACATAGTATCTATCAGAAAAATTTTTAACGGGAAGCATTCCCAGTCTGTTTGTCATTCTTACAAGACCTGAGGTTCCGTACTTAGGGAGAAAAGTTCCTGTAACATAGTGCTTTCTTAAATTATTTGTCCATTTTTTTGTAAACTTTTTTAATTTTTCAGGAGAAAAAACAGGAATTTTTGATGAACCATTGGCTATAACCGCTTTAAGATTTTTAGAGCCCATAACAGCCCCTACCCCTGTCCTTCCTGCCATTCTATCATCAGAAGCAATACTTGCAAAAGAGACTAAATTTTCACCGGCAGGACCAATTACAATCTTTCCGTAATTTTTAGGTAACCTCTTTTGGGTTTCAACAGTATCAAGCCCCCATAGATTTTTAGCATCCTTAAAAAAAACCTTACCTTCCGTTATTTCTATATATACCGGTGTTTCAGATTTACCCTTTATAATAATTCCGTCAAAACCGGCCCTTCTTAGCTTTACTCCAAAACTTCCGCCACAATTTGAAGAAGCAATTCCCCCCGTTAATACATTTTTTGTAGTTACATTAAATCTCGCTGAGGAAGGGGCTGAAGTTCCGGTCAGAGGTCCTGTATTAATTATCAAAAGATTATTCTCATGAAAAGGAGATACGCCTGCAGGTAAAAGCTCATAAAGAATTTTTGCCGCAAGAGCTTTTCCCCCGATATAATTTTTAAAATCTTGATCCTTGATCGGATAGTCCTCAACACTTTTTTTGCTCAAATCTATTAAAATATATTTGGGTTTAATCATCTGAGTGAATTAATATATGAGATTATTCCTTTGTAAAGTCCGAAAGCAAGCCTGTTTCTGAATCTACTTGAACGAAGCAAAAGCTCATTGGTTTTATTACTTAAAAAACCCGTTTCAACAAGAATTGCAGGCATTGAAGCGCCTATTAAAACATAAAAGGGTGCTTTTCTAACCCTGTAATCAGGATATTTATAATATTTTCTTATATAATAAAGTGTGGAATATTGAACTTTGGTGGCAAAGATTTTTGATTCTATCAATTTTGATGTTAAGGTAATCTTTTTCAAAAGAGATTTTAATTCCCATATAGAACGCTGAGATGATGCATTTTCGGAAGCTGCGATTTTTATCGAATGGGGGTCTGTTGTAAAATTCAACCAGAATGTTGAAAGCCCGTAAGCTCTCCTGTTTGCGGCGGAGTTTGCGTGGATTGAGATAAAAAGATCCGCTCTTTTCGAATTTGCAAATGCTGTTCTCTGCTCAAGAGGGATAAAAACATCCCTATCCCTCGTCATATATACTTCAAGCTTTGTATATCTTTTCAGATAGTATTTTAGCCTCTTTGCAATATCGAGAGCAACAACTTTTTCTTTTGTCTTATAATATTTGCCAATAGTTCCCGGATCCTTTCCGCCATGCCCGGGATCTATGACAATTCTCTTAACCGTTAGTCCCAGCTGTCTTGCCATTGAGTATTTTTTCTCTCCGCTTATCTCCGGTGTTCCTTTTTTAAACTGAGTTTCTATTTTATTATTCAATTTTTCATTTGTTTTTGCGGCAGAGGGTTTTATGTTTCTACCATAAATATCTATAACTATTCTAAAAGGATGGAGCAGTGTAAAATACCTTTTGTCCTTTGCCTCTTTAAATTCAAGAACAACCCTCGCTATGTTTTTCCTGAATTGTCCGACTCTAATCTCTTTTATATAGCTTTCTTTAAACTCTATTCTTTTCTCATTTTTTAATTTTTTTGAGAGAATAGTGTTTTTTAAATCAAAGAAAAATCTTACTCTGCTTTTTTCTTTTAACTCTTTGGATGTATAGGTTGTCGGAGATGATAGGTCAAGAACAACTCTTGTATAATCCTTATATGTAAAATATCTGATGTCTTTTAATACAACTTCTTTAGCCAAAATTACGCTTACATTGACTATAAAAATAAATAAAAAAATTAAAATTATCTTTTTTCTATTCACTTATTCTTTGAAGGAAGATACCATTCAGCCACTCTTTCCTCATAAATCTTCGCTTTTCCCTCTGTTTTCCAGTACATAACAGAGTTGTACTCCCACTTCAAATATGGTGAGGGACCTACATGTCTCGTTGTAATTAAGTATCTTCTCTTTGTTCCTCCGTAAAAAAATATTTGATCATCTATATCCTTACTATCTCCTGCATCAGGGTCCACGGGGACCCATCCAAAACCGGGGAAATAGACCTCAACCCAGCGGTGAAATACATCATCAAACCCTATATCATCACCCCTCCTTGAAATCGTGCCAACATACCTTGCAGGAATTCCGGCTTTTCTCAATAGGGCAAGAAAGCTAAAACTATATTCCGAACAAGAACCTGAACCTCTTTTTAAAACAATAGGAGCCGGTTCCCACCCACCATAGAGCTGATACGAAATGGTGTCTCCGACAAATCTGTAAAGCTTATAGACCTTCATATAAAAATTATCACATCCTTTCAGCAATTCCTCCACTTTCTTTTCCACATAGGGATTATTGTAATCAAACCTCTCTCCATTTTTAAGATAAATCTTTTTTATTTTTTCAGGAATTTCTCCCTTGATTTTTTCGGGAGTTAAGACAGCCTGAACTTCCCAATGTCTAAATCTGAACTCTGTTGTAATCCTTGTTTTTTCTCCGGGGTTTACCTCTTTTACTAAAAAATATGCATACTTTTGCCCTGTATTATCCTGTAAAATCTTATTTGGTTTTACCTGTTTTCCTTTTAAATTAAAATAGCGAACAGATTCAACCTTTTGATTATACTTGTTCTCCGGAAGGGCTATATATATTTTAAGATCTTTCACTTTCGCGGGACCATAGTTATAAATACCATTTCTATATCTTATTATTCTGTCATTAACCTTCCCTTTTATCCAGTTCTCTTTTTCTGAGTAATAAAGTTTGTTTAAAGTTTTCCCAGCCTGATCAAGATTCCATAAATTTTGACCATCATAAAATATCCCCCAGCTATATGTATATTTAACAGGAAAGTAAAAATAGAATATTCCATATTTAACCGAACCTCTGTAAATTCTGTCATTTATCCTTGAGCTTGCGAAAAAATTCCCGTTTTTATCATAAACATGGATTCCATTTAAATATTTAGGAGCTTTAAATTCTTTTAAAATTGAACCATCCGTATAACTTATCTTAATTATTTTTTTATCTCTCTCGGTTGCAACCCACAATCCATCCTCGACAGCAGATATACCCGAAGGAGTTTTTGCGGGTATAGGAATTGACTTAAAAACTATCTTTCCGTCAGTAGAGATAAGATATGCTTTTTTATCTATTCTGTCAGCAACCCAGAGTTTACCATTATAATAAGCAATTCCAATTGGCCACGGACCCGGAGAATCAAATGATTTTACAATATTTCCACTTTTGGTGATTTTGTAAATTTTAGCATTCAGTCTGTCGGTAATCCAGAAATAGCTACCATCAAATGTGAGCCCCGTAGGCTTTTTTATTTTAAGTTTTACAGTTTTTAGGACTTTACCCTCTTCGGAAAAAAGGGTGAAAGAAAAAGCAAAAATTAAAAGAATAATAAGAATTCTTTTTTTCATATCAAGCCTCCTTTAAATTATTAATGTGTGATAAAAGTATTTTCTTCACATTTTCATAGGAATACTTTTTAAGGGCATCTTGTTGAGACCTTAATACTGCTTCCCTCATACTTTCATTATTTCTTAATTCCTCAATTAAAGCAGCAACTTTATCAAATTTCTTTTCTTTTATTATAATCCCTCCACCATTCATGGTTTCCTTTACAGCTCCCTTATCATATGCAATCACAGGTACATTGTTATAAAAGGCTTCAAGTAAGGGCACTCCAAAACCCTCATGCTCCGAAAACGAAAGATAAAGATCAGCCTCTTTGTAAAGTGCAACAAGATCATTAAAAGATATATGGCCGGTTAAAACAATATCCTTTAAATTATACTTTCCAATTGTTTGATATATATCATTTAAATACCTTTCAAAGCCTCTATACTCACCCGCTATTATCAATCTTGAATTAGGGTTAAAGTATTTTTGATAAACAGCATAAAATCTGACAATCTCGTCAATTTTCTTGTTCGGAATTACCCTACCAACAAAGAGTATGTTAAACTTATCATCTCCAAACATCTTTCTTATAACCTTACTCCCCTCTCTGTCAAATTTCTTAAAATCCATAACAATCGGGAGGACCCCAGTTTTTTTAAATCCGAGCTCTTCGAGCTCCCTTCTGTTATAATCAGAATCACCCAGACCAAGATCCGTTTTATTCACAAATTTTTTAAGTTCAAGTCTTCCTTTATAGCACTCCCTTGCAAGAATCCTATGGTAATTTTTAAAAAAATCGTATGGAGTTATATTGTGATAAATCATAATCTTCTTTGCAGGAGCCTGAAAATAGATTTTGGAAACGGGAGAGCCTATTGAAAAATGAAAAATCAAAATATCCTCAGGTTTTGATTCCGAAAGATATGATGAATAGTGATTAAAATACTTTGAAACCTTAGGATGATTATAGTATCCGAAGATTTTTGATTCTATCCCCTCATCTTCCAGAAATTTTTTTATAGCCAGAGCTTCATTTGAAATTGCATCTCCATAGGTAAGAGATGTTAAAAGTTGATGAACTCTCATTTTTTGTCCACAGTCTCTTTTTCAAGAGCTCTTTCCCTATCTTCAAGAAAAGATAATCTACTCTCAAGCTCTTTAACCCTGACTTTAAGTTCATCATTTTCTACTTTAAGTTTTGTTATCTCGGTTGTTATATGATGAACATAATTATGAAGAACTTTTATATGTTCCTTATAAACATTTAAATAATGAACAGATTCGTTTATATAGCCCATCATACTTTCTATGCTGCTACTGTTTATTTGAACCCCATCATATAAATCCGTAAGGGTAAAAAATGAAAGAAGCTTAAGAAGAGGAAAAATTTTCCCTCTAATCTTAATAACAAAATCCTTCACTTTCCTCTTAAAACCTGTAACCTGAGGAATACTGTTTTTTATGGCTCTTAATTCCTTGATTTTCCTCTCCCTCAATGTTTCTATCCCTTTATAGCTTTTCTCAAGATCTTCCGGCTGATATACAATAGGAACATCCAAAATGTCAGGCAATGGTAGAAGTTCCACATTCTCAATATCCTCAATTTCCTCTTCTTTGTATATGCCTTTTCTTTTTTTATCTTCAACCCTCTTTCTTATCTCTTCCATAATCTTTTCAACATCAATTCCTTCAGCTTCAATCCATTTTTCTTCCATTTATTCCTCCTATCTATTTTTTAGTTTTAATTTTACCATATTTGTTTTTTGTTTAAAAATATTATAACAACCCGGAAATAAAAAATACAAAAGAATTCAGACCCTAAAAATAGGATAAGAAATAATATACAGTGGTTTAAATATTAAACTACCTGAAAAAGCTTCTTCCGTTCTCTTTTATAAAACGAAAATATCAATTTGACTATTATTATTTTCTTAATTATAATTAGATATGAAGATATCAACAAAACTAAGGTATGCAGCAAGGATGCTTTTACTCTTAAGTGAAACATCAGAAATAATGAACACAAATGAAATTGCAAAACGAATAGATGTTTCTCCGATGTATTTAAGAGTTCTTGCTAATGAATTAGAAAAGAAAGGATTAATAGAAAGTGTAAGGGGAGCTAAAGGCGGGTACAGGCTACTTAAAGACCCAAAGAAAATAACTATTAAAGATATTGCAGAAATCCATGAGGCTTTGGACCTTGTTCCGTGTATAGAAGAACCCGAAGAATGTCCTTCAAATGAAATGTGTAGGATGAGAAAAATCTGGCTCGGCTTAAGAGAAACAATCATAGAATATTTAAGTAAATGGAGCATAGAGGATATTGCAAAACTCTGATAAGAGATTAATCCGGTAATTCAAAAAGATTAGTAACCTATTATTAACATTTTCAAAAACTTCAAACAAAATTTTAAAAAAATTATTATATTACCTTGACAATTATAATTAATTTACTTATAATTATACATGAAAACAAGAAATTCAGACTTTTATTTTAATAAATTCTCAGAATTTCCGGAGGTATATAATGAAAGAAATTTATCTTGATTATAATGCCACTACACCATTGGATCCAAGGGTTTTTGATGCAATGATACCTTTTTTAAAGGAGATGTATCACAATCCATCCTCTCTTTATAAAAACTCAAAATTCACAAAATCAGCAATTGAAGAATCAAGGGAAAAAATAGCATCTTTGATAGGTGCTTCTCCTAAAGAAATTGTTTTCACAGGAGGAGGCAGTGAATCTGACAATCATGCTATCAAAGGAACTGCTTTTTCTCTTATGGAAAAAGGAAAACACATTATCACCTCATCTATTGAACATCATGCGGTATTAAACACATGCAAATTCTTGGAAAAAATTGGCTTTGAAGTTACATATTTACCAGTTAATAAACATGGAATAGTTGATCCCGAAAGTGTTAGAGATGCAATCAGAGATGACACAATACTGATTTCTATTATGTATGCAAATAATGAAATCGGAACCATTGAACCAATAAATAAAATTGCTGAAATTGCACAAGAAAATGGTATTCTTTTTCATACGGATGCCGTTCAGGCTGCCGGTAAAATTCCAATTGATGTAAAAGATATCGGAGTTGACATGCTTTCTTTGTCAGCTCATAAATTTTATGGACCGAAAGGAGTAGGTGCTCTTTATATAAGAAAAAAATTAAGGATTGATTCTCTCATTCATGGGGGGATGCAGGAAAGAGGAAAAAGAGCCGGAACAGAAAATATTTCTGGAATTGTAGGAGCAGGCAAAGCCGCAGAGATTGCAATTAATGAACATGCCGTTGAGAAAGAAAAAATCAAACCACTAAGAGATAGACTTGAAAGAGAACTCAAGAAAAGAATACCTGACATACTTATTAATGGACATCCTGAAAAAAGACTTTACAATACCCTAAATATTGCAGTTAAGTATGTTGAAGGAGAAGGAATTTTAACCTTTCTTGATTTTGAAGGTATATCCGTTTCCTCCGGTTCAGCCTGTGCTTCCGGTTCTTTAGATCCATCTCATGTTCTTCTTGCCATTGGAGTTCCTGTTGAACATGCACATGGAAGTTTAAGATTCAGCTTAGGAAAATATAATACTGAAGATGATGTTAATAAATTAATAGAAGTTTTGCCTGGAATTGTTGAAAAGTTAAGGTTTATGTCTCCTCTGTGGAAATCCAATGCAGTTTAATAATAAGATTTTTCTTAAATTAAAGAAAGAAAAAAATGCTATTATAATAGCTCATAACTATCAAATACCTGAAGTTCAGGATATTGCTGACTTTGTTGGAGATTCTCTTGAACTTTCAAAAATATCAAACGAATCAAAAGCTTCAACCATAGTTTTTTGTGGAGTTAGATTTATGGCAGAAACAGCAAAAATTCTCTCCCCTGAAAAAACAGTGTTACTTCCAGTAAAAGATGCTGGTTGCCCAATGGCTGATCAAATTTCTAAAGAAGAAATAATAAGATTAAGAAAAAAATATCCTGATGCTGCTTTTGTTGCATATGTAAACACCAATGCTGATGTCAAAGCCCTTGTTGATATTTGCTGTACATCTTCCAATGCAATAAAGGTGGTAAATTCCTTAAAAGAAAATCAAATTGTTTTTATCCCTGATAGAAATCTTGCTCATTGGGTATCTCTCCACACTGATAAAAAGATTGTATCCTATTCCGGTTTTTGCTATGTCCATCAGAAATTCAAAATCTCAGAAATAATTAAAATAAAAAGAGAACACCCAGATGCAGAAATTCTTGTTCACCCTGAAACTCCTCCTGATGTTTTAAAAGAAGCTGATTTTGTTTTATCAACTTCAGGGATCTTAAAACATGTCAAAAAATCAAATAAAAACAAATTTATTATTGGAACAGAATCAGGTTTAATTTATAGATTAAGAAAGGAAAATCCTTATAAAAACTTTTATTCTCTCGGAACTCCTAAAATTTGTTTTAACATGAAAAAAACATCAATAAACGATGTTTACAACTCTCTTATCAATAATAAATATGAAATAATTTTATCTCCTGAAATTATAAAAAATGCAAAAAAACCTTTTGAAAGGATGGTAAAGATATGATTTTAGATTTAATTTTCAATATTATCAAAGAATCCTGGTTTCTGTTTTTAGATGTTTCACCTTTCTTATTTTTAGGTTTTCTCATAGCAGGTATTTTACATGTTTACATTGGTAGTAATTTAATTAAAAAACATCTCGGAAAAGGTAAATGGTCAGCCATAATCAAGTCTGTATTTTTTGGTATTCCGCTTCCTGTTTGTTCATGTGGAGTTATTCCGATAGCAGCCTCTTTAAAAATAGATGGAGCTAAGAAATCCTCGGTTTTAGGCTTTCTTTTTTCGACCCCAACCACGGGAATTGATTCAATTCTCGCTACTTACGCTTTTCTTGGAATTATCTTTGCAATTTTCAGACCTCTCGCAGCTCTTATTGGAGGTCTTTTACTTGGAGGTACTGCTCTTTTTATCGAAGATGAAGAAATTTTACCTCAAAAAAACGAACCTGTAAAAAAACAAAATAAAGGACTTTTAGGAATAATTAATTATGGTTTTTTCTATCTCCCCAAAGAGATTGGGAAATGGCTTCTCATAGGAGTTTTGTTAGGTGGAACAATAACAGCCCTTGTTCCTTCCGACATATTTTTAAAATATCTTTCCAATCCTTGGATCTCTTA
>JALVQI010000199.1 GCA_027031485.1 Candidatus Aminicenantota bacterium
CCTAAACCTGATGATTTTATAAACACGATTAAGGAGATAATGGGAGATGAAGCTGGAAACTTTTTAAAAGATTTTATCTATGAAAATAAATATATAGACTACAGTGTGGAAGACCTGAGATCCGTTGCAGTGAGAAAACCATCGGGAACATTCGGAAATAAATTTATTAAAGTGGATCCCAAAAGGGATAAAAAGAAAGATAAATATTACAATAGATTGGGAGTGATGAGGGATGGAAATGGAATAATTCCTGTGGAAATAGAGGTCGTTTTTAAAAACAGGAAAAAGAAAATGCTCTACTGGGATGGCAACGGTAGATGGAAAAGATTTGATTTTTATTCAAAAAGCCCCATTTCTTATGTTTCAATAGATCCAGAGGGAAAAATTGTTCTTGACAGGAATATCTTAAATAATTCAAAAAGATTGATTCCCGATAAAAGACCGACAAATTTTTTCTCTGCCACTCTGGCTTTTATGATGACTCTTTTATTATCAATCTTTCCATTATAAGGAGGAAAAATGAATAATATTATCAAAGGATTCTGGGCATCCGTAAAAAATAGAAAACTTGTTTACAGACTTTTTTTAGTCTATGTTTTGCTTTACCTGTCTCTTTACATTATCTTTAGCACCGGCCTTTCGGGTTTAAGCTATATGGTGAACACAGGAGAAAAATTGCAAAACTTTAATTTCACATATTTAATGCTCTACATTTCAAAGCATGGAGAGATTAAACCAATAGCCCTTGCTCTTCTGTTTTTTGCCTTTATTCTCTATTTCTTTTACTCTCAGTATGTTTTTAAAATTTTTATTGAAAGATTATCTGGAGTTGAAAAAATAATGAAAAACTATAGAAAGGTTTTGCTCTCATGGTTATACAATTTACCAATCATCGCGATTATTCTTTTTTTGATGGGAAAACTTTACATGAAAAGCAGAAATCTAATCACGGAAAATCCCACACTCTCATCCGTTTTTTATTATGCTTTCCTTATTCTTCTTCCGCTTCTTTTTGTCTATGCCCTGGCTCTTCTTGATAGCACAAGGATAACTTCGATAGTCTTTAATAAAAATTCATTTAAAGCATTCTTAAAATCTTTTTTAATTGTTTTTAAGAGATACCCTCTTTTTCTTCTGATCTATCTGTTCTACGGGATTATTGCACTTATTCTCTTTTATTTTTACACTGTTATTACAAAATTCATGGGAAATGCTTTATGGGAGCATGTACTTATTTTGATGTTCTTTCAGTTCCTTTATTTTATGCTTCAACTATTTGTGAAATTCTCAATCACGGGCTCAGTTTTCTACCTTTTAAAGGGGAAGGAGAAAAGAACAGAGGAAACAGAATCAAAAAAATAGAAAGTTTTAAAAAAACCTCGAGTAAAACGAATTTACGGATTGTAAAATCTTTTGATTCTCTTCCGCTTTGTCTTGAAAACAAGAGCCTTTTCTATTATTATAATTATGAAAAAATATGGAAGAAAGATATTATTCTTTTAACAAACACCTAAAAGAATATTTCGGAGAAAAGGTTTATAAAATTCCGATTGACCCTCACCTGCCCTGCCCGAATAAGGATGGGAAAATCTCAAAGGAGGGGTGCATTTTTTGTGATAAGTATGGAAGCGGACCTATAAAAACAGGGAAATTAAAGGTTGAGGAGCAAATCAGAGTTGGAATTGAAAGATTAGGGAAAAAATATAATGTGAAAAAATTCATTGCCTATTTTCAGGCAAACACAAACACGGCAGCAAGCAGTGAAAGATTAAGGAAGATGTACGAGAAAGCACTCTCATTCAAAGAAATTGTGGGTATCTCAATCGGAACAAGGCCGGATTGGATATTCAAAGATCATCTTGTGCTTTTTGAGGAGTTAAACCGCAAAACCTATCTCTGGGTTGAGTTAGGACTTCAGTCCATACATTCGAAAAGTTTGAGATTTTTAAGAAGACACCATGATCTTGCAGATTTTGTTAATACAACCCTTGAGCTTAAAAAGAGAAAGATAAGGGTCTGTGCTCATACTATTATTGGAATTCCCGGGGAAACGAGAAAAGATATTCTAGAAACAGCTCGATTCCTTTCTGCAATAGGAGTAGATGGTGTGAAAATCCATTTATTACATATTCTCAAAAACACTGACCTTGAAAAGCTTTACAATCAGGGAAAAATTCCTCTTTTGAGTAAGGAAGAATATGTTAAACTAACAGTTGACTTTCTGGAAAATCTCTCCCCAAAAATTGTGATTCAGAGGCTTACGGGGGAAAGAGATAAGGAAATCTTTGTTGCGCCTGAATGGGCTTTGAATAAAATGGATGTTATAGAATCTATTAGAAAAGAGTTTGAAAAAAGAAACTCTTTTCAGGGAAAAAATTTAACTTTTTCAGCATCAAGAGATTATCCCTTTAAAAAATAGACTCTTGAATTAATGAATTTTTGATAGAGTTTCTTTTAAACCAAATTATGAATAGCAATTAATGGTATTCACCTTTTAATTTAATTGAGATTGAATTCATAGGAAAACCTTAAAAAATTTTTTCATAAAAAAGAAAAATTCCCGCCTCTTTTGTTTGAAGAGAGCTTAAATTATTGATAAAATAGAAAATTCTCAGGAGGTTAAAATGATATCAGTGGATTACACTTTTATTTTTGAAGAGATTATCGGTGAAAACGGATTAAAAAGAAGTGATATTGAAAATTATAAAGATAAGGTTTCTGCGGCAATAGATTCAATACTTTCCGATCATAAGGAGAATAAACTATCTTTCCTTGAGCTCCCTGAAAAGATTGATGTAATTGAAAAAATTGAAAATTATGTTAAGAGCATAAGGTTTGATTATAAGAATATAATTATTGTTGGGATAGGCGGTTCATCTTTAGGCGTTCAGGCTATTTATCAAGCTCTTCTTCCCTACTATCATAATCTTTTCTCAGAACCCAAAATTCTCTTTCTTGAAAATGTTGACCCTGAAACCATAAGTGAGTTTTTTGAAAGGGTAAAAATAGAAGATTCAATGGCAGTTGTCATAACAAAGTCTGGCTCTACGGCGGAAACTATGTCTCAATTTATGATTCTCAAAAATTATTTTGATGACAGATTAAAGGATAAGGCAGCTGAAAGAATAGCTGTTGTAACTGATCCGG
>JALVQI010000200.1 GCA_027031485.1 Candidatus Aminicenantota bacterium
TTGATGCTCATGGCTATCCTGATATCCCATGGGACACCTTCTGTGTTGATTTTTTTTGAAAATACTTATATATCATACTTCTTCACGCGGAGGTGTCCCAATCCTCTGTTTTTTTCGGACACTACTGTTTAAATTTATTTTCCCTTGACAACAGATATAAAAACTGATTAAAATTTTTTATTAAATTAAAAAGGAGGTTTTATGAATTTTCTAAAGGAGAGAATTAACTATCTTTTTACATCAACAAAAGGTCTTGTTTTGGTGGCAATCAGTATGATTTCTCTTGTAACCGCTATCTGGGGAACACTTTCAGGTCCTATGGTTGAATGGGGAGTTAAAGATATAACTGTCAGGCTCCTTGGAATGAAGCTTTTGCCCCTTCAAAGAGAAGGTAGAATAATAATGCTATATCATACGATTGCTCTCGCTGTTGTTGCAATTGAGGTTTACTTTATGACTTCAATTATTCCTATGAAGAAAAGGCAAAAAGTAAATATCAATGCTACAATCACTGTTGGTTATCTAACTGCAATGATTTTCGGACTTTGGTTTGCCTATTTCGGACATAATTTTGTATTTCACGGTTTATTCCTTGTAGGACAGGCTCTTGTTTTTTATGCTGGACTTCAATTGGCAGCTGCTCTCTGGCCATGGAAAGAGGAATACAAAGTAAAGGATAATGCTTATGCCCACACAAAAAAAGGATATGATCTTGAGAGAATTGCCTTTTTTACAATGGTTTTAGCAACTCTTGGTTCAGCCTCTTTCGGAGCAGTTGTTGGTTCATATTGGGGTAATGGTCATCAAACTTTTTTAGCTGAAAATTTAATAAGAATGGCTCATAAAACACCTTTACAGCTTGCGATAATAGGTCATCTTCACATTATGTTAACACTGGTAGCTGTGGCTATAACTCTTATTGTCGGGAGGTGGTTTGATTTCAAAGGTATATTTCACAAGATAGCGATGCCTTTGATGATCAGCGGAACAATAGTAATAACTCTGGGAGTCTGGATGGTCGTTCCTTTTGAATTGATAGCACATACCATCATATATGTTGGATCCGTCCTTGTTATGTTAGCAGCTTTAATGCTGGTGATCTTTGCCTGGGATAAACTTATAAGAGAGGGAATAGCGGAGTCCGGTAAAAAAGGCTTCTGGGCTAAGATTAAAGCTCTTTTGAGAGATCCAATTAAATTCGGTCCTTTCTGGCAGATGGTATTTATGAATTTTACTGTTAGCGGAGTAGGGATATTTATGGCTGTGAAACTTGATGAATTCTTCAGAGTATGGCCTTTTAGGGAAGAGAGAATAACCCTGACCGGACACTGGCATGTTCTTTCAGGACTTATTGCGACAATTATCTTAATGTATTATGCTGATATAGTAGGATTAAAGGGAAAAGTAAGAAAGTGGTTTGGCTGGATTCTTATAATTGGTTCTGATATAGCTTTTGCTTCAGCTACTGTTTTTTCATTGAAGAGGCTTTCTGTGAAAATGTATAATGATGAGCCTATTACCGCTAAAACGATGGTTTTGATGGATATAGGATTGGGAGCGGTTTTAGTTATACTTGCTATTCTTTTGCTCTGGAAACTTTTTGATTTGTTTAAAAGTAAAGGAGTCTGGAAAAAGGAGTATGAATCTCCTGAGCTTGATGTTAATAAAACAGCTCCTGCGGTAGAGAAGGAGGTGTGAGATGAAGAAAAAAGTTTTAATTTTACTGACAATTTTTCTTGCTTTGAGTTTAAGTTTTTGTGGAAAACAACCAACATATAAACATCAGAGTATTAAATACATAGATACCGGAATTAATCCTGATACATGGGTATTAATCCCGAAGGGAAGATTTTATGCCGGTCAATTTCTGAAAGAAACTGATATTAATTATGATTATAAAATCATGCTTACAGATGTTACGAACCAGATGTTTGCGGATTATCTGAATAAAGCTCTTTCAGAAGGAAAGATAAAAGTTAAAAGCGGTAAGGTCCTGGGTTATTACAAAGGAGAAAAGTATTACGGATTCAGACATGAGTTGAAAATACCTGAAGGTGACAATTACCCATACTTTCATCTGGATGAACCGGGAGTCAGAATCAGGTATGAAAAAGGCAAGTTTGTAGTTGACAAAGGTTTTGAAAATCACCCAGCTACTGTTGTTACCTGGTTCGGAGCAAATGCCTATTGTCAATCTATCGGAGGAGATTTACCGACGGAAATGGAATGGGAAAAGGCTGCAAGAGGAAACACAAAGTATTCATACCCCTGGGGAGATGATATTGATAAAGAGTATGCTAACTATAATTTTAGTCAGAAAGAGATTAGAGAAAAGGTATTTGGAGTTGATTTTCAAATTACAACCCCTGTGGGATTTTTTAATGGGAAAACATACAATGGATTTGAAACAAAAAAATCTGTAAGCCCTTACGGTCTCTATGATATGGGTGGCAATGTCTGGCAATGGGTTAAAGACAGGTATCCCAAAATGTCTGACCGCTTTATGAAAGGAGGTAGCTTTAGAAACTATGATATATACCTCAGGATCTGGTTTAGAAATAGCGCCCAACCTCAATACGGTGGTATAGATGTGGGATTCAGATGCGTAAAAAGACCTGAAGGCGTTGAGACAAATAATAAAGGGGAATAAAAAATAAAATTATGAGAAAATTTTTAGAAAAGATAAAGCTCTATCTGTCGCTTATTAAGAGTTTGCAAACAGCACTTCTTCTTTTCACCGGGATAACCGGCTTTATGAGTGCGAAGTGCCCTGTTTTAAATTTCAATATATTCGTATCTCTAATAGGATCACTGTTTCTGACAATAAGTGGTAGTACTATTCTGAATATGTATTTTGACAGAGATATAGATAAAAAGATGCCAAGAACCGCTCACCGCCCTCTTGCCTCCGGGAAGATAAAGCCTTCCGAAGCTCTTTACCTTGGTTTGTTTATTTCCGTTATTGGATTGGTTTGGGGAGCTTTAATTTCATTTCTTTACAGTTTTATTGTTTTCCTTGGGATTTTCTTTGATGTTTTTGTTTACACTATCTGGTTAAAGAGAAAAACCCCGTGGTCTATTTTATGGGGTGGGATCTCGGGAGGAATGCCGATTTTGGCGGGAAGAGCTCTGGCTACAGGAAAGGTCGATAGCATAGGACTTCTTCTGGCATTATCGATTCTTTTGTGGATTCCCACCCACATACTTACTTTCAGTATGATTTATTTTGAAGATTACCGTAAAGCCGGAATCCCGACATTCCCCGCCGTATATGGTTTTAAATATACAAGGCTTATAATTTTTATCTCAAGTATAGGAACAGCGATTGCAGTATCTCTGGTTCTTTTTTCTCTCGGTATGTCATGGGGATACCTAAGGCTTCTTTCTGTTTTAACAGTGGGTTTGGTTGGTCTTGCTCTGTATTCCCTTTTTAAGCACTCTCAGAAGACAAATTTTGGATTGTTTAAATATGCCTCTCTATACATGCTTGGAGCAATGTTAATGATTATATTGGGAGGATAGCATGAAAAAGGTTTCGGCTCTTGACAGACTCTTTCTTTTATTAACGCTTATTCTTGCATCTTACAAGATAGTTAAAGGAATGAATTCCTACGATAATATTTCAATAGCTTTTTTTACAGTTGGTTTTGGTGTGATAGTCATAGCTTCTCTGATTATTTTTATTCTTGATTTAGAAATTTTGTCCAATAAGCTTGTTGTAGTAGCCGCCACTTTGATCCCTTTTTCAATCTCTCTGGCTCTTGTGGAGGCTTTTTTGAAAAGATATTTTACAATATATTTGATTTTTACAATCTTCATTTTTCTTGCGATCATATTCTTCAGATTTAGGGGAGGAAAGCTTTTATCTGTGCTTTCAATCATAATCGGGCATGGAATAGCGGGGCTTATTATTGCTTTTCTTCCTCTTTTTCTGTATTTTACAGGCAAGGCAGGCATTCACATTATTTTTGTCGCAGTGGGAGGGATGTTGATTGGTCTGGGAGGAATGCTTTTGGCTTTCTTAAGAGCCGGCAAGCCAATTCTTTCCGAAAAACTGATTTTTACGGTTCTTTCTCCACTTTTATTTTTTATGACACTATTTTTTGTTTTGGGAGTTTAAATAAAAGGAGGTAAGAATGACTATTCTTGACAGGATTTTTTTACTTTTGACAGGTTTAATTGCACTTTACCTGATTTATTTTTTCTTCAAAAAGAATGGAGAAAAAAAGTGTAGTTGCAACTATTATTTTATTTTGTCTTTTCTTGTTTTACTGGTTGCCGGAGTAATACTTATTTATTCAGGCTGGGGAGCTCTTGCTAACAATTTTGTTGCGGTTGTAGCAGGGTTAATTCCATTCGGGCTCGCAACAGGGTTGATAGCAAAACACTATAAGAAAAATGAATGGTGGTATGCGGTATTGATGCTGATAGGTTTGATTCTTATTGCCTATACAAGGTACGCAGGAGCAGTAAAACTTGGAAAAATCGTTTATCCTGTATTTCATGCAATTGCCGGTTTAACAATTTTCTTTATTCCGATATTTGTCGTTGCAAAGAAAAAGATAAGTTCCAACTATCTTTTTGTAACCATTGGAGGAGCGTTGATAGGATTGGGCGGTATAGCTCTCGCCTTTTTGAAAGCAGGAAAACAGTTTCTGTTTTTCTCTCAGGACTTTGTTTTAATGATCTTAGCTCCTCTGCTTTTCCTTACAGCTCTATCATACATGATAGGATTTGTCTACAGTAAAGAATAGCATAACCATAATCAATTCTAATATTCAGGGAAGGAAATCATTTTCCTTCCCTTTTTTATTTCAAGAGAATTTCTTATAAAATAGTTAATGTTTTACTGGATTTTAGTAATTTTCTACGGAATTTTTCTTATCTTCATATCTTTTGGAATAAAAAAACCAAAAGATAGCAGAGAATATTTCTATTTGAATTTTTCATTGAGCGGAAAAGATCTTTTCCACACCTTTTCCGCATCCTGGCTGGGGGGAGCTTCTCTGATTCTTCTGTCTGAAAAAGCTGCAAGTTTGGGCATCTTTTCCCTTTTCATCATACCTATCCCGACTGTTTTAACTCTGGTTCTGCTCTATCTTATTGCCGAGAGGATAAAAGAGTATGATTTTTTTTATACAGAAGACATTATATCGAAAAATTATGGTGACAAATACGGGGAATTTTCTTCTTTTATATTCATCTGCTATCTGATTTTTCTGGGAGCTTCTCAGCTTGTGGCTTTAGGAAAGGTGGGACAAAGCTTTTTCAGGACAAACTATGCGTTGTTCATTATGGTTTCGGCAATTCTGGTTATTTTTTATTCCTCTTTAAAGGGCTTCGGAGCAGTGGTGAAAACTGACAAAATTCAGCTGTTTTTAATTACACTTGGAATCGTGTTTATTTTCATACTCTCTTTGAAGAGAGGAAATTTTGTTTTATCCAATCTTATAAAAAAAGATTTTTCTCTTTCTCTCATGCTTATTTCCATTTCTTTCACCCTTGCCTGGACGGTGTCCCCAATATCAGTTCAGAGAATTAAGGCTTCAAAAGATATGAAGGAAATTAAAAAAGGAATTCTTTTGTCCCTTGTATTTTTAACCATTGCTTTTTTTTTGATAATAGGATTCGGAATTATTTCACAGAAGGGAATTCTTGAAATGGAATACTCTACCCTACCAAAAGCTTTTATTTTAATTCTCCTTGTCTCTGCTCTGTTTTCAACCTATGATACTGTTTTGAACAGTGCTGCCATAAGCCTAAAATATTTGACAAACATGTCAGGATTTTCTTCAACAATTTTGGTGGGTATTATTTCCATTGTCATATCTCTTAAAATTCCAAGCATAATAAAAACATTGGGTTTATCCTCGGAGATAATAGCTGAATCCATTTTTATCCCATTTATTTACGCTTTGTTTTCAAAAAAAGAAAATAGGATAGGTGGCCGGATTGTTATTATATTGGGCTTTATCATGTCTTTGATTTCCTTTTCTTCTGAACTATTCTCCTTAAAGATCCCTTTTAGATGGCCCCGTTCAATCCTAATATCATTACCTTTATTAATTTTATTTTTTGTGCTATCTTTTTTCCTGGAAAAGAGAAATGAGTAAATTTCTGTTTTTTGACACTACAACAGAATATGGTTCCATAGGTTTTTTTGAAGATAATAAAGTTATTTTTTACACGGAGTTTTTACTGAAAAAAAGTTTTTCGGAGATTATAACTCCTTTTCTGGATAATATAATCAGAACTGAAATTCTTAATTTAAATGAACTGGATTTTGTCTCCGTAATGATTGGTCCGGGTTCATTCACGGGTACCAGGATTGGACTGTCAACGGCAAAGGGGCTTTCAGTCGGCTTGAATATTCCGATAGTACCGGTTACAACTTTTAAAGCTTTGTATAAAAAATTAAAGGATGAAAAAAATGTTGTCCCTTTTATTGATGCAAGGAAAAAACAGGTTTTTTCAGAGATAAAAAAAGAAGGAAAATTTTATATCCATCCGGGTTCATATCATCCTGATTTTATAATAGGAAAAGCTTTCCCTCACTCATTTTTCATAGGAAACGGAGCATTGCTTTACAGGGAAAAGATAGAAAAAAACGGAGGAAAGGTTTACGATGGTTCTCTCTTTCTTTCAAAAGAGGCGGGAGAAATAGCCTTAGAGTTTTACAAGGAAGGAAAATTCTTTAAACCTGAAAGGCTAAAACCCCTTTATTTAAGACGTTCGGATGCAGAGTTAAACAGAAGGATTAAATCATTCATATCTTAGAGCTTCTATCGGGGGTAAGTTAGCTGCTTTCATTGCAGGAAAGATCCCGAAAAACAGTCCTGTGAAAATAGCCATCGAAAGGCCTAAAATAACAGCCACAGGTGTTATAGCCGCCGGCAGTGAAGTTAATTTTTTTACGATTAAGCTAAAGCCCCAACCTATTATCAAACCTGCTATACCACCTGTCAGAGTTAAACTTACTGCCTCCGTTAAAAATTGCCATAATATATCTCTCTTTCTTGCTCCGATTGCCTTTCTTATTCCAATTTCCCTTGTTCTTTCCTTTACTGTAACAATCATAATATTCATAACACCTATACCACCAACAAGAAGAGAAATTCCCGCAATGAGAATCATGACAAAAAAAGCGGCTCCGGTGATTTGCTTATATAGGGTATTGAAGGTTTCCTGCGTAAAAACTGAAAAATTGTTTTTTTCATTTGGTTTTACCTTTCTTCTTATTCTCATCAATTCAATAATCTCATCAATAGCTGTGTCTTTCATTTCAGGTGAAACAGGTTTTGCTATTATATAAACCCATCTCCTGTAAGGATAATATTTCATAAAAGTTGTATACGGGATTATGATTGTATTGTTAAAACCTTCCCCTCCGAAAATTTGTGATTCTTCTTCCTCAAGAACTCCGATTATAGTGAACTTTCTATTTCCCGCGACTAATTGTTTTCCTATGGGATAAATATTAGGGAAAAGAGCCTCCGCAACTTTCGCCCCTATTATACAGACCTTTGCTCTGCTTCTTTCCTCACCTTCGGTGAAATATCTTCCGTCTTTTATATTTAATGACCAGATGTGCGGAAATTTATAGTTTGTTCCTCTGAAAACAGTACCTCTTGTGCTCTCTCCTCTGTAAGTTATCTTAAAATCCGGGAAATAAGAAAGATAAGGAGATGCCGCCTTTATGGAGGGGAGTTTATCTACAGCTTCAGCATCAGAGACTTTAAGTTCTTTTCTTCTTCTTAGCTCAACAGGCATTCTTCCTATTCTGACTCCCGGCTCATACTTTGAAATAAAGATTAAAGAGCTACCCATGTTTTCAAGAGATTGCTTAAATGATTTATTCATCCCTTCTATAATTGAAATCATTGAAATAATCGTTGCAACCCCTATTAAAATCCCAAGTGTTGTAAGAAAAGATCTCATCTTATTTGAAAAAATTGATTTAATTCCCATTGAAATTATTTCGCTCAAAAGTGTTATCCTTTTAATCATCACATCCTCAAAGCAACTACCGGATCAAGTTTTGCAGCCTTATTAGCCGGGTAGATCCCTGAGAAAAGTCCGACTATACCCGCTATTAAAACTCCGGAAATAACAGACCAGAGCTCAACGGAAGAGGGAAATCCAGTCGCAATGGTAATTATTTTTGCTATTAAAAATCCCAGTATTATTCCTATTACTCCTCCTATTACCGAAAGGAATATTGATTCAATTAAAAATTGTGTCAATATATCTCTTCTTCTTGCGCCTACCGCCTTTCTGATTCCGATTTCTCTTATTCTTTCCGTAACAGAAACCAGCATAATATTCATTATAACTATTCCGCCCACAACTAAAGCTATGGATGAGATTAATATCATAACAAGATAAAGAGTGGCAGTTGTTTTTTTATAAAAATTCAGAAAGGTTTGTTGGGTTTCCATTGAAAAATCATCTTCATCTTTCGGCGACAGATGCCTTAAAGCTCTCATTATGGATCTTACCTCATCCTGAGCATCTTCCATCATTTTCAGAGATTCTGCGTGAACGGTTATTGTTATTGATCTGTTTCTTCTACCGAATTTCTTGAAGAATGTGGTAATGGGAATAATAACAAAGTTGTCCTGAGACATCCCCAAAACCTTCCCTTTTTTTTCGGCTACTCCTATAACTTTAAACTTATAATTTTTTAATTTAATATATTTTCCGAAAGGATCAATTCCCCTGAAAAGCTTGTCTTTTATATCCCACCCAATTATTGCAACCTGTTTCCCCTCCATTACATCTGCTTTTATGAGAGCTCTCCCCCCTTCAAGATTAATAGTACCTAAAATATAAGCATCATTTTCAGTGTATCCGGAAATCCTTACATCTTCCAGAGCATTGTCTCCGTATTTTACAATACCCGAACTTGAAACTCTTGCTCCCACTAAAAGGCAGCTTGAACATCTTTTGCGTACTATTTTATAGTATCTGTACGGAATCCTTTTTCTCTTTTTCACTTCCAGCCATTTTTCATAGGAGGTTATCAAGGATGGGATTCTTTGTACCATAAAATCATTTGAGCCAAAATTAAAAAGTTTTGTTTCCACATATCTATTTAATCCGCTGATTATTGAAACAACGGTAATAACTGTCATCACGCCTATGATAATTCCCAATAAAGTTAAAAAAGTTCTCAATTTGTTTTCCTTCAAAGAGGAAACAGAGATTTTTATTGATTCTGTGAAATTTATATTTCTCATTCAAATAATACGAAAAGAATAAAAAAAAGTTTTAATTTAGAGATAACCCAGAGATTTTAATTTTTCTATATCTTCTTTTGAAAACTTTTTCTTTACAATAGAAACCTTTAGTTTTTTCCTCAAAGAAATATTCTTATACACCTGGTTTAAACATTTTTGTCTCAAAAAGCCTGTTAGAAACGGATGTTCATTTGCGATATTGTTTCTTTCGTGAGGATCCTTCTTGAGATTATACAGCTCATCGTATCCAAAATCGTTTATATACTTATAATTCTTCCAAATTATTGAATTGTTTAGATTCTCAGAATCTGTTCTGGAATAAATAAATAAATCGTCATTACATTTTTGATTGTAAAAACATTTAGCAAAGCTTTTACCCTGTATCATGATATTTTTACTTACCTTTAAATTTAAAAGCTCAATGATTGTCGGGAAAAAGTCAACCAAAGATTTTTTCACATAAATTTTTTTAGCTTTCTTTTGGTAAGGAAGTTTAACTATAAATGGAATATGACTCATTTCTTCGTAGTTTGTTTTATTATGACCTACTTTATGATGCTCAAAAAACGCTTCTCCATGATCAGCTGTTATTATGATTATTGAACTATCATACTCCCCTAATACTTTCAGGGTTCTTAAAATATATTGTACCAGAAAGTCTGAATAATAAACATTATTCAAATATGCTCTGTAAAGATATTTTCTAAAGCGCGGAGAAATATTTTCATATAAATTTATATTTTCTATTAAGTTAACTATTTCTTTCTGATAATAGTCAGATGTATCTATAAAAATCTTTCGAAACATCATTGGCGGATTATACGGTTCATGGGGAGGTAAAAGATGGATATAAACAAATTTGGGTTTTTTCCCGCTTAATCTTCTTAAAGAATTTTTAAGGATCCTTTTATTCATCCAGGAAGTATTGTCCGTGCTTTTTATTTCTTCGAACTCTCTTACATTTACTTTTTCATCAAATCCCTCTATTAAATTATTTGCGGAAAGAACATGAGTACCATACAAAGTAGCTGTATAATAACCATTATCCTTAAATACCTTTTGAATACTTAATAAATTGTCAGGGAATTGGCTGTTTTTTTCTCTCACCCCGTGGGTTTCCGGCAATAAACCCGTAAAAAGAGTTGAAACACTCGCTCTCGTATAAGGAGCATTGGCATAGAAATTTTGAAAATTAAAAGCATTTTCAGCAAATCTATTAATTGCAGGGGTGAGTGTTTTTTTATCAACTCTCTTTTTTATTGTATCAAATCTTAAAGCATCCAATACGATATAATAAACATCCGGTTTTCCTTTGAAAAAATGTTTTATATCATCAGCTTTTTCCCTTTTTATCTTTCTTACTATCTTTATATTGTTCCAGATAAGAGGAGCTTTTATCGAACCCTCCACTATAATTCTGTAAATTCCTTTTCTCAGCTTTGGTAATTTTAGCCTTATTTCATTTTTTCCCCTTTTTATCTTTACATTCTCTTTTAAAATTTTTTTAACATGCGAGGATGACTCATAGTAAATATTCAAAGATGAATAATCTCCCGCAGAATAAAAGTGAAGATAAAGTTCCCTTATATTCTCTCCACCTGAAAAATAAAAATAAACTTTGCTATTTTTGTACTGACGAATTTTTTGACTTCTTGTTGATACTATGGCATCTTTCGGTACTATGTTATTTTTTTTGAAAATAGCAATGTTTTTTATAACTAAATAACATGCCGGTGTAAAATCTTCACTGCTCTCTTTCCCTTGAAATTCCTTATCATTTAAAACATTAACCACAAAATAATTGTTTCCTTCCACTTCCAAATCTTTTGTTACGGGAATTATTAGCTGATGAAATTTATCCGGAACTTTAATTTTTTTTATTTTCTTATTGTTTAATAGCAAAGTAATATAAGAATTCTTTTTTAATCTTTTCCCTTTTCTTATTAAAAATTTCAGGTTTAAATCTTCCTTTTTTAAAACCTGGAATCTTATCATTCCTTTTTTATGAATTAATAAAAAAGAGTTATCAGGACCTATGAGCCAACCTTTCTGAAAGAAGTATTTCGGTAGTTTAGCCGGAGGATGAAAAAAACCTGTGTTATAAACAAAAGATAATGAATTGGGAGATATTTTTTCTTCAACTGTTTTTTCTTTTTTACAGGAAGGGAGAAAAATCAATGTTAAAGATATAAAAAAAAACAAAAAAAAATTTATTTGAGATCTATGGGAATTTTTCATTTATTCCTCCTAAAAAAACATTTTTAAGATTTTATTATAACATTTATCGTTTCGTTTGTTAATTTAAAATCCTGCTATATCAAAGATATCCGAGGGATTTTAATATTTCCTTTGTTTTATCCGATAACTTTCCTCTCTTTGCTTTTCTTCTGGAATTTTTTAATTCGATATCAGCTAATTTTCTCATTTTTTTTATTCTGTTCAAGTACATAGGAGCTTCAATTAAACTATCTTTCAGGTAATACCCCTTAGTCTTATTTAAATCGATAAACTCTTCAAAGTTTCTCAATCCCATGTACTTTATAAATTGAAAATTATTATGAATTATTGAAATCCCATTAAGATAAGATTCAGGTCTATAGGTATACGAAAAAATAATTCTATCTTTTTTACTTTTAAAAACCTGAATTCCTGAAAATTTAACATTCTTTTCTTTAAACCTCATATACTTTAGAAGGGTGGGAGTTATGTCAACAGAAGAAACAGGAGCCTTTATGATTCTATTTTTACCTCCGGGGAATCGAAAGAAAAGAGGAACTTTTATATATTGAGATCTCAGGAAATGGATGTGACCAAAATGATGTCTGTACTCACCCAATCCTTCTCCATGATCCCCTACGACTATTATCACACTATTCTTATATTCTCTTTCTTTTTTTAAAAAAGATAGAATCTTACCGATTTCCTTATCCATATATTCGACTTCTTTTTTATAGAGATAAATCTTATATTTATCTAAAAGGTTTGGTTTTGTGTTGAAACTAATTTTATATTCTTTAGTTTTTCCGGCTTCAATAATAAATTCAGAGTTATTTTTTATGAAATAATCCTTGATGTTTTTCCTGTATATAAGGCCATTATAAGACAGTATCTTTATCCCTTCCGGTAAAATCAGAT
This sequence comes from Candidatus Aminicenantota bacterium, assembly GCA_027031485.1. Taxonomy (GTDB): domain Bacteria; phylum Acidobacteriota; class Aminicenantia; order JAMOAD01; family JAMOAD01; genus JALXDT01. Next base: position 12,375 of record JALVQI010000200.1, read on the forward strand.
TATTAACATTTAATGGATAATTTTGGAAGTAATCATTAAATTTACTTTTGTTGTTTATTTCAAAGCTCAAAACATTAACTCCTTTTTTTAAAGAAAAGACCCTTTCTACTTCGGTATCCATAAAAAGATCAAATTCAGAAACTGTTTTGTCATTCAATTTAATTTTTATTTTCTTATGAAAAGCGGGAGGAGCATAGGGCTCATGGGGGTCAGAATAGTGAAGCCATAAAAAGAATTTTTCACCTCTAAATTTTTTTAAAAGTTTTAATCCTCTTTTTGTTACAGTCTCCGCTTTTAAAAAATATGAGGGAAAGACATTTGAAAAATCATCAAGATAATAATCAAACCCCTTGTTCAAATTGTGCTCTTTCAATAGAACTCCCAAAGATATAACCGCTCCGGTAGTGTATCCTCTTTTCTTAAAAATTTCAGCAAGGGTGGGAAAATCCTTCTCATAGTTTTCTCCATTGTTGAATACTCCTGCTTCACAGGGATATTTTCCTGTGAAAATTGAAGTATGAGCCGGCATTGTTATCGGAATGGTTGTATAGGCATTTTCACAAACAATTGATTCTTCGGCAATTTTTTTGAGATTCGGGGTTTTAGCTTTCGCACCGTTTCCAGTATCAACATAATCCGCTCTTGTTGTATCAAGCGTAAAAATTATAACATTATAATCCCTTTCCTTGACAAATGTCTTATAGATAAAAATAGAAAAGACAAAAATAAGAATACCTGATATCAAATATTTTTTCATCCTAACCTTTTTTGAATAAGAGCTATTATAACACAATTTGATTAACAGGGTCTTCACTTTTATTTGTTTTTTCTCTCTACTTCTGGTAAATTAAAATTGAGGTGAAAGATGAATAAAAGAACATTAAGCTTAACCTATCTATTTGTTTTATTCTTTAGTATGGCTCTTCTTGGAAATTATAATCCCCTGAAAATTCTAAAGGCCATCCCACAGGGTGAGTTAAAAACAATGAATAATCTTGAGATTGTCATAGTCTTTTCCGACGATATGAGAGCTCTTGGTGAGAAAAAGGAAATTAGCGCTTTTGTAAAGCTTTCTCCTGAGATAAAGGGAAAGTTTTTCTGGAGAGGCAATTCCACCCTTGTATTCAAACCGGCGGAAAGATTTAAATACTCAACAAAGTATAAGGTTACACTAAAAAAAGGTTTAAAATCACCCGGAGGAAAAGTCCTTTTACGGGATTACAAATTTTCTTTTATAACTCCCCGCCCCTACCCTATAGGGATTAAACAGAAAACCTTTTCCTATTTGAAAAGATTTTACAGCGAGAATATTGTTTATTCGGAAGACAGGATTGAGTACAATGTTTTCGGTTCCATTCTGACGGATGAGCCTCTTTTCATAAGATTTAATCAGGTTGTAAACATTCGAAAAAACCTCGATAAAATATCCTGCTATGAGAAACATTCCCTGAAAAAAATCAAGATAAAAACATCTTTCAGCTCCAAAGATACAATTAGAATCAACTTTCTGGAAAGATTAAACAAGCTTACCGGATATTTTATAAAAATAGACAAAGGGTTTGAATCAGTTGAGGGAAATCTTTCAACAAACAAAAATATCATAATTAATTTTAAAACGGAAAAATTTTTCAGATATGAAGGGGAAAAAGAAATTTCAATTTTTAAGGAGAATAAAAGGATATCCCTAATTTTCAATAAGAGAATTGAGAAAAATGGAAATTGCCCTTCAAAAAAGCTTGTGACTGTTTACCACATAAGGGATCTTAAAAAGAGAAGATTAAACAGCAACGAAGTATCACTAAAATGTTATTACAATACGATATTCCTAATCTTTAAGAAGATTGAAGACGGATACTACTTAATTGAAATTCCCGGGGATTTTCAGGATTTAAGGGGTGAAAAATTATCAGAGGATTTAAAAATAAGGGTTAAGGTATGCGGAGTGACTCCTGACATAAATGTCAAAAAATTTGAAAACGGAAAACTTTATTTGAAAATAAAAGGGATACCCAAAATTAAATTTGAGATAAAAAAGATAAAGGATGTTTCCCTTTTTTGCCTGAAAAACGGAGAAGAAAAAGATAATGTTGAATTCAGTAAGGAACTTGATTATTCTTTTAAAAACACAGATAATTATGAAAGCTTTTTTATCGATTTTAATAAGCTTAAACTAAAAAAAGGTTTGTTTACTTTAACCATCAAAAAAATAAAATTTCAAGCTGTTTGCAAAAATCTTGAAAATATTAAGAATAAAGTAAAGCTCTGGAAATACCTGATTAATCCTAATAATCTTTCAGCGACCGTACTATCTTTAAACGGAGGAACTCTTATAAGAACATTTGAGAGGAATGGTTTAACAAATATTCCGAAAACAGACTTCAAATTTTTCAAATCCGGTAAACTTTCCTTTAAAACAAGAACAGATAAAAATGGCTTTTCCTTTGTAAAAAAAAGGATTGCTCTAAACAGATGGTATTATGGAAGAAGGGGAACCTTTCTTCTTGAGAAAGGAGAAGATATAGCTTACTCCTTTGTAAACAGTAGCTGGATTTCAGGTGGAGGTTTTTTTAGAGACTCAAAACTTGCATACAAAATTTTTACAGACAGAGAGTATTATCTTCCGGGAGAAGATATACATATGGGTGGCATTTTTAAAATCAGATGGAGAAATAAACTATTGGATTTGAAAAATAAAAATATGATGCTTTTCATAGAAGATCCGTCAACAAAAATAATAAAAAAGCAGAAGATCAGGTTGGATTATTCAGGAGGATTTTATTATAGATTTAAAACAAAAAAATCTTTCAAAAGGGGAAAGTATTATTTTTATCTCAAAGGAGAAAATTGGAAAACTGATTATATTTCGGTTAATCTTGATTTCTTTAAGCCAAATATAATAGAGGTAAAACAAAGAATAGAAAAGACGGAAATCGTTTCCGATGAAAAAAACAGAATTGAAGTGAAAGGAAGCTATCTCAACGGAGTTCCTATGTCAGAAGACAAAGTTTATGTTAAATTGAGATTTTCAAGCAATTCATGGTTTTTTGTTAAAAAATTAAAGGAAGAATTTAAAAATTATAGGTTTAATATTCCGTACTTTTCCAGAAGTGCGAAAAGAAAAACATTAAAGTTCAATGAAAAAGGGGAGCTTTCATTTGTGGTTGATCCTTCAAAGTATAAACTTCCTTCACTATCAAAAGTTTATATAGAAACAATTGGCGTTGCCAAGGATGGAAAAGAGTATAGTGCAAGAAGCGGCTTCCACTATTATTCATCTGATAGTATCGTTGGTATCAAGGTTCCGTATTTTGTTAAAGCCGGGAAGACAATTAAAATCGCCTTTGTCGCTCTCAACAGTAAGGGTAATCTAACGGAAACAGATGCTGTTATCTCAATTGATAGAAGGTTTTGGTCGGGGGAAAAATATAAAACCGAAAATATATTCAAAGGGAATCTTCATTTCAAAGGAAAATTGTACAAAAACTTTAACTTTAAAAAACCGGGTTATTACACTCTCAAAGTAATTTCAAAGGATAAAAAAGGTTTTACCACAACTACGGTGGCGGATTTTTATGTGTGGGATTATGATTATAGCTTTGGCTCTGACAAGAGAGAAAAAATTGAGATTAAATTTGAAAAAGAGAGGTATAATGTGGGAGATACTGCCAGAGCTTTTCTTTCATTCCCTTCAAAAGGAAAAGGTATGATAATCCTTTTTACAGAGGAAGTTGAAGAAAAGCACATCCTTGAGTTTACCAAAACCTCGGAATTTTCTTTTAAAATAAAAGAAAACTTTTATCCTTCAATGGGATTTTTAGTTGTTTACCACTACAAGGATAAAAACGGTAAGAGAAAAACGCTCTCTGCCTATAAGACTATTAAAGTAAACAATCAATCTAAAAGAATTAAAGTAATTTTATCAATGGAAAATGAGTTATTACCTTCAAGAGAATATAGAATAAAAGTAAAAACCATAAATTTTAAAAACAAAGGTGTGAAAAGTGAACTCTTTGTTTATGCCGTTGATGAGGGAGTTTTATCCTTGAGCGGATACAAAACACCTGATCCCCTCTCCTCGCTTTATGAGCCATACTCCTATTCATATTTACTCTATGACACTTTTGCCAGAAAGGACTTTTTTCCGCTGACAAGTTTTTATGGTGAGAGATTTGTTCTCGAAGCACGCAGAGGAGTTAGCTTTTCAAAGAGCCCGGTGGGGAGAGTGGAGGAAAGAATTGCTCCTGTTATGATGAAAAAAGATAAAAGTAAGGTATCTTCAGGTATAAAGATAAGAAAACTTTTCAAATCCACTCTATTTTTTAAAAAAATTAAAACCGATAAACACGGGAATGCTGTCTTAAAATTTAAGACTTCGGATCTTTTAACAACATATAGATTGGTGGCTGTTGCATATTCTAAAGACATGTTCGGATCATCGGATAAAAGATTTGTCGTTAGTAAAAAGCTTTTGATGAAAGAGTCTTTTCCTGATTTTATGAGAAAGGGAGATAAAGTTAAAGCCGGAGTTATAATAACAAACAGGAGCAAAAAAACTCTTAAAATAAATATTTTTGCAGAAACAGATAATAAGATAAGAATATTTGGAAATGATAAAAAAAGTATTATCTTAAAACCAATGCATTCCGAAACAGTTTTCTTTGAAACAGAGGCAGTCAAAGAAGGAAACTCTTTAATTAAATTTTACGCTATATCTGGCAATTTTAAAGATGGGCTTGAGAAAAAGGTTGAAATAAAGAAAAACATTATAAAGGAAAGCATTGTTGATTTTTCTTCCGGGAAAAATATGATTAAAAAATACATTTTAAAGAAAGAGAAAGAGCCGGAATTAAGCCTTGTATTTTCTCCCTCTCTTATAAATTATTCATATGAAATAGCGAAAAAACTGATTATTTACCCGTATGAATGTCTGGAACAGAGAACTTCAAAATTAATTCCGTATCTTATTTTAAGCGATGAACTTTTAAAGTATGGAGTTGCTAATTATGATATAAAGCAGGTAAAAAGAAAGATAAAAGAATATTTGAAAAAACTTCCTTCATTTTTAAATTCTGACGGAGGTGTGAGCTATTATGAAAACAGCCGCTCATCCAGGTATCTTACTGTTTATGTGCTATATGCTTTAAAGTTAATGAAAGAAAAAGGATTTAAAATTGATAATAATATGATAAAAAAAATGTTTGATTATCTGGAGTATGAGAATCTTACTGACAGCACAAAGGCATTCTATCTTTATGTGAAATCTTTGTGGGAGAAAAACATTGATGGTGAAGTTTCAGAGCTTTACAAACACTATGAGAATCTTCCCCTATTATCAAAAGCTTTTTTATTGAGAGCAATTTCAAGAAGCAATCTTTCTGATAAAAACAAAATGATAAAAGAAATAGTAAAAGATTTTGAAAAGAGTATGTTTGTTGAGGCCGATTTTGCCTATTTTAAAGATGCTGCTTCCTATGATTGGTTTGAATTTCCTTTTTATTCTAACAGGTATATATCGGCAGTTATCTTAAGCTCTATTCTTGAAACTAATAATGATTACACACTCGCACCGAGGATTATAAAATATTTGATTGAAAAGAAAACCACGCTGTGGTGGAATACCACACACACAAACATATGGATTCTGGAGACTTTGGCCAACTATGTGAAAAAGTTTGAGAAAAATTATAGAAAGAATGTGAATTTTGAAATTTTTGAAGATTCAAAATCAATTCTTAAAAAAGCTGTAAATTTTGTTCACCCGAAACAAAAATACAAAAAAATCTTTAAATCCTTTAATAAAAGTACGGAACTGTTGTTAAAGGCAAAATCATCATCACTATTTTATTTAACATCGGAATTAAATCAAAATGCAAACCTCAACAAACCTGAAAACAGAGGATTTGAAATAAACAGAAAGATATATAATGAGAAAGGTCAGCGGGTTCAAGAGCTCAAGAAGGGAGAAATTTATCAGGTTGTTATAGAAATTAAAACTCAGGAACCTATGAATTATGTGGTGATAGATGAGCCTTTGATAGGAGGAGTGCAGCTATTAAGAAAGGATATTAAAACAACGCGAAAACTTTTTGATTTCAGAAAGGATAAGAGGAAATATTATTATTGGTGGTGGGGAATTAAGAGAAAAGAGTATAGAAAAGATAGAATTATTTTTTACACTTACCGAATCCAGAAGAGATTTGAGCTCTCTTATTATGTTAAAGCACTTTATAAGGGTAATTACAATCTCCTTCCCGCCTCCGTCTTTTCAATGTATCATCCGCAGTATAGAGGAAGGAATAAGAAAGCCGTTGTTAAGATAAGATAATTTTTATGAAATTGAACTTAAACTCTTATCTGATCTGGGAATGATTTTTTTCATAAATATAATAATATTAAGGAAATTTTAATGTTTTATCAATTTCATTTCCATTTTGAATATCCGAATTTTTTACCCGTAGATTTTATTGAACAATCCCATAAATTGCTTTAAAAAATCTTATTTGATATAATTTTTAATCTTTAATGGAGGTTGGAAAAGTATGTCAATCAATAAAAATATCTTTAGGAATTATGATATCAGAGGTATTGTAGGAACGGATTTAACTGCCGACAGTGTTGAGAAAATAGGAAAGGCTTTCGGAACTGTTTTAAGAGAAAAGGGGAAAAAGGAGATATTTGTCGGAAGAGATGCAAGAACTCACTCTCCTGAACTTAGAGATTATCTTGTTAAAGGTCTTATTTCAACAGGATTGAAGGTAATAGACCTTTCAATGGTACCGACACCTATGTTCTATTTTGCAGTTTTCTATAAAAAGAAAGATGGAGGTGTTATGATAACTGGTTCTCACAATCCTCCCGAATACAATGGCTTTAAGCTTATGGTCGGAGAGAACACTCTTTTCGGTGAACAGATAAAAGCTCTCTATGATATTATTGTAAAAGAGAAATATATTGTTGAAAGCGGAGGCGAATTGGTATCTTACAATATTATTCCCGAATACGAAGAGTACCTTTTAAATGATATTAAATTAAAGAGAAAATTAAAAATAGTCATAGATGCAGGTAACGGAGTCGGAGGTTTTGTGGCTGTGCCTGTATTTAAAAAACTTGGTGCTGAGATTATTGAACTTTACACTAACCCTGATGGGAATTTCCCGAATCATCATCCTGATCCGACTGTACCGGAATATATGGAGGATTTAATTAAAAAGGTCAAAGAGGAAAAAGCTGATTTTGGAATAGGTTATGATGGTGATGCCGATAGAATAGGTGTTGTTGATGATAAGGGAAGATTACTTTTCGGAGATCAAATTCTTTATATAATGGTACAGGATGTGCTAAAAGAGGTCCCGGGAGGTAAAATAATAGCTGATGTTAAGGCATCTCAGATTCTTTTTGATGAGATAGAAAAATTAGGCGGAGTTCCCATAATGTGGAGAACAGGACATTCCTTTATCAAAAGCAAGATGAAGGAGGAAAATGCTATACTTGCGGGAGAGATGAGTGGCCATATCTTTTTCAAACACAGATATTTTGGCTTTGATGATGCAATCTACTCTTCATTAAGATTCGCAGAGATTATTTCAAAATATGATAAAAAAGTTTCGGATTGGGTTGATGCTATGCCCCGGGTCTACAATACTCCCGAAATTCATGTTAAAAGCACTGAGGAAGAAAAATTTAAAATAGTTGAAAGATTGAAAGAATATTTTAAGGGTAAGTATAAGATAATTGATGTGGACGGAGTGAGAGTGCTTTTCCCTGACGGTTGGGGCTTGGTCAGAGCTTCAAACACTCAGCCGATTCTTGTCATAAGATATGAGGCAAAGACAGAAGAGGCTCTTAACCACATAAAAAATGAAATAGAAAGAGCTCTTGAAGCGGTAAAAAGAGAGGATTAAAATCCTTGGAAATAATTAAAACGGTTATTCTTTCCATAGTTCAGGGAATAACAGAATTTTTCCCCGTAAGTTCATCGGGACACCTTGTCCTTCTGGAACACTTTTTTAAGATAAGGGAGGATAAACTTATTCTCACAGTGGTTCTCCACGGCGGAACCTTCTTTTCCGTTCTTTTTTATTATAGAAAAAAAGTGTACAAGATAATAGTTGATTTTTTTAGAATGATTTTTTCTTATAAACAGGTTTCAAAAGAGGATAAAGAGTATATTTATGGAATTATTATTGTCACATTGATTACAGGTATTACAGGGTTTTTACTTAAAGATTTTTTTGAATCTCTTTTCAAAAAACCTGTTTATGTCAGCCTTGCCCTGTTTTTTACCGGAATTATCCTAATACTTACAAAATTTATTAAATTAAAAGAGAATAGAAATACTGTTTTTGATTCAGTTTTTATCGGGTTTGCACAAACTCTTGCAATTATTCCGGGGATCTCAAGATCAGGCTCAACAATATCCACTGCTTTATATTTGGGATGGGATAAAGAGATAGCAGCGGAATTTTCATTCATTGCTTTTTTACCTGCAATGTTCGGAGCTCTTATTTTAGAGCTCCCCCACAAAGCTGTTGCCCCAAACCTAACTCTTCTGACCATAGGTTTTTTAGTTTCCTTTTTTGTGGGAGTTTTAAGCATTAAATATCTAATCAGTATAATAAAGAACAGAAAGTTTTATCTTTTCGGGATTTATTGTATCATTATAGCATTAATTTCATTTGTTTACTTTGTTTTATAAGGAGAAATAATGAAAAAGATAGCCCTTGTATTAGCCGGAGGCTCCGGAAAGAGATTCTGGCCTCTTAGTGAAAAAGGTAAACCCAAACAATTGATTTCCGTTTTCAGTGAAAAATCCTTAATAGAGGAAACGATTAAAAGATTAAAAAATTTTTTCAAAGAAAGCGAAATATATATAGTTACAAACAGTGAGCTTGCCGAAAAGTTAAAGAAAATCCTAAAGGATTTTCCTCAAAATCAAATTCTTGCCGAACCTCAGGCAAAAAACACCGCTCCTTCAATACTCTGGGCTGTTTCCGTTTTTGAAAAAGAAGACCCTGAAACGGTTTTCGGAATTTTTCCTTCGGATCACTACATAGTTGATGAAAAAAGATTTTCCGAAAGACTAAAACTTGCTTTTGAGCTCGCCTATGAAAAAGGTAAATTAATCACTTTCGGAATTACCCCTACCTCACCTGATACGGGTTATGGCTATATTGAAACAGAAAAGGAACCTTTGAAGTTTAAAAATGACGAAAAATATTATACGGTCATTTCATTTAAGGAAAAACCTGATTACAAAACAGCACTTAAATATGTCAAAGCCGGTAATTATTTCTGGAACTCGGGTATGTTTATCTGGAAGGGAGAAAGCTTCAGAGAAAACCTTAAAAAGTATTCACCCTATTTTTCAGAATATTATGAGAGGATGAGAATAGGAGAAGATATTAAAGTTATCTTTTCAGAGATTAAATCGGAATCCATTGATTACGCACTTATGGAAAAAAGTAAGGAGATACTCTTAGTTGAGGGAGATTTCAGATGGTCTGATGTAGGTTCTTACAAATCCCTTTACGAATTGCTTGAAAAGGACAAAGACGGGAATGTCTTAAAGGGTAAAGGGCTTTTCGTAGAGAGTAAAAATAGCTTTATCCATTCCCCTGAAAATCCGGTCGTTGCTGTCGGGCTTGATAATATTTTCATAATTGTAAACAATGGGAAAATTGTTGTGGGAAACATAAATAGCTCTCAGCTTGTAAAAGAAGCTTATGAATTTTTTGAAAAATAGATTTTTTCGGAGGGAAGATGAATATTAAAGTTTCGGAGGTAAAAAGCAAAAAAGATTTAAAAAATTTTATTAAATTCCCCATTGATGACCTTTACAAGGACAATGAATACTATGTACCGCCTCTTATTATGGACGAGATGGATACCCTTGCACAGGATAAAAATCCTGCCTATGAATTTTGTGATTCAAAACTATTTCTCGCCTATAAAGAGGGAAAGATTGTGGGAAGAGTTGCCGCGATTTTGAACAGAGCGGCAAATGAGAAATTCAATGAGAAAAACATAAGATTTGGCTGGTTTGATGTTATTGAAGATTTTGAAGTTACAAAAGCACTTTTTGAAAAGGTGGAAGAATGGGCTAAAGAGCTTGGGATGGAAACGATAACCGGACCACAGGGTTTTACTGATTTAGATCCTGAAGGGCTTTTGATAGAAGGCTATGAGGAGCTTCCCACAATAGTGACAATTTACAATTATCCTTATTACCGAGAACACCTTGAAAGGTATGGTTTTGAAAAAGAGATTGATTATGTGGAGTTTCAGACAAAAGTTCCGGAAGGCGGAAAATTTCCTGAAAAGCTGGCAAAAACGTCTGAGTGGATTAAAAAAAGATATAATTTTAAGGTATTAAAATTTAAGAATAAAAGAGAGGCAAAAAAGAGAGGAAAGGAGCTATTTGATCTTTTGGATGAAGCTTATGAGGAACTATACGGAACCACTCCTCTTACCGAGAAACAGAAAGAGTATTATATGAAAAAATATCTTCCCTTTGTTCACAAGGATCTTGTCAAAGCTGTTGTAAATGAAGAGGATAAGATGATAGGATTTATGATTACAATGCCATCGCTTTCAAAAGGATTTCAGAAAGCAAGGGGAAGGCTTTTTCCATTCGGGTTTATCCATATTTTAAAAGCTTTGAAAACCTATGAAATTCTGGACTTTTATCTTGCCGGCGTTAAAAAGGAGTACAGAGGAAAAGGCGTTGACCTTTTAATGGTTGCGGATATTTTCCATACTGCTCTTGATATGGGCTTTTACATGGCTGAATCAAACCCGGAGCTTGAGACAAATAAGAAAATTCAGGGTGAGTGGAAATATTTTAATCCTCGCCAGCATAAGAGAAGAAGAATTTTTAAGAAAAAAATTGATAAATGAGCGAACTTTTTAAATTTTTCCTGAACCAGAGGGAGGAATTTATATCTCTGATATCAGAATATGTGAACTTCAGGTCATACAATGGAGAAAAAGATAATATAAACAGATTCATAGATCACCTTCAAAACAGTTTTCAAATGTTCAGACCTGATTCTATGGAAAGAAAGATGACACCGGTCGGTGATATTCTTATCGTTGATTATTTCACTCAATTTTCTGAGAAAATAGTTCTTTTAGCCCATGTTGATACCGTGAAAGTCAGTGATGAAAATCCTTATGCTGAAATCAAAGATAATGTTTTATACGGAAATGGGGCCTATGATATGAAATCCGGGATAGCTCTCTTTTACTTTATACTGAAAGCTGTTTTTCAGGGAGCTTTTAATATTAAAAAATCTTTAAGAATAATCCTTAACTCAGATGAGGAGAGTGGAAGTAAATATTCAAAGGAGACAATCTATGAATTTTCAAAAGATGCGAAAGCAGTTCTCATTCCGGAACCAAGCTGTAAAGACGGGGGAGTGAAGGTTAAAAGAAAAGCGATTGGAGGAATAAAAATAGAAATAGAAGGGAAAGCAGCCCACAGTGGTATTGAACCTGAGAAAGGAATTGATGCTAACAGAGCCCTTGCAAAATTAATTTTGAAAATTGATGATATAGTGAAAAGAGAGGGAGAACTTATCTTTAATCCGGGATTAATAGAGGGGGGTGTTAGAACAAATGTTGTATCTCCTTTCAGCATTCTAAAAGCGGAGGTGAGGAGCTTTTCCAATGATAAAATTGAAAAAGTCTTCAGTGAAATAAATGAAATTAAGGATGTTGACAGAGCAAAACTTAAAATTAAAACATCCCTTGAACATCCTGCTCTTGAATATAATAATAAGAACAAAAGGCTTTATAATATAGCCAGAAAAATTGCTGATGAGGTTAACTATAATCTTCCCGAATGTTTCAGCGGAGGTGCGTCGGACGGCTCATCGCTTTCTTATAATGGTGTACCTGTTCTTGACGGACTTGGAATTAAGGGAGACGGAGCTCACTCTTTGAATGAACATATCTATATTGATGATTTTCCTTTCAGAGCATATCTTTTGGCATCTTTGATTGAGAGAGCATGAAGATTGAGATTAAGAAAATAACGGATATTGAGGATTATAAAGAGATTCCATATATTCAAAAGAGTGCATGGGGTTTTTCGGAAATTGACCTTGAACCCCATCAGCTTATGACAAGGGTTCAGAAGTATGGCGGATTGGTTATGGGTCTTTTCCTTGATGGTAAGATCATAGGATTTTCCTATGCAATACTTGCCAAATGGAAGGGGGAACTCTTCCTGTACTCCCATATGGCAGCCGTAAAAAAGGAGTATCAGGGGAAAGGTTATGGCTTTCTTATAAAAAAAGCTCAAAGGGAAGAAGCTCTGAAAATGGGTTACACCTTTATAAAGTGGACATTTGATCCCCTTGAATCATTAAATTCTTATTTTAACATACATAAATTGGGGGCTGTTGGATTTGAGTATGAACTTAATATCTATGGAATCGGAGAAAGCGGACTTCATAAGGGCTTACCTACAGACAGAATGGTTGCCCACTGGGAGCTCAATTCAGAGAGAGTTAAAAAAAGAATGGCAGAAAAAATTCCTCCCATCTATCTTGAAGAATCCCCACCAGAACCTGATTTTAAAAGCGATAAAATTCACATAGAAATTCCCTATGATATAAGAGAGCTTAAAAAGAGAGATCTTAAGGCAGCACTTGATTGGAGGCTTAGAACAAGGGATCAATTCTTGAAGGCTTTTGAATCAGGGTACATTGCAACGGATATAGTCTTTTCGGATAAAGGAAAGAGAAAATTTTATTTGTTGGAGAAAGGATATGATTACAGGAAATAATGGAATAAAAAGAATTGAAAGGATAAATGTTTACATTATAAGACTTCCCCTTGTAAAGCCTTTTGAGACAAGCTTTTCGGTTCAGAGAGAGAGGGAAGCCATAATTGTTGAACTTATCAGCGAGGGAATCTCCGGATGGGGAGAGAGTGTCACATCAGCTGATCCTTTTTACAGTTATGAAACTAATTTCACAACATTAAGTATTTTAAAAGAATATCTATTACCGATTTTAAAAGAATTGGAAAATTTTTCTGTCCATGATTTTTTAAATTCTGCAAAAAAGGTCAGAGGATACAATATGGCAAAAGCTTCTGTTGAAAATGCCATACT
>JALVQI010000201.1 GCA_027031485.1 Candidatus Aminicenantota bacterium
ACAGCTTCTCTCACCAATCTTTCTTTAAAAGTTTTATCTGAAATTAAATAAGCAGGCAATGTTTTCAAGGCTACCTTTTTTTTCAATCTATTATCTCTGGCAAGATAAACCATACCCATTCCACCCTTCCCTATAAGTTCAATTATTCTGTATCGATTATCAATAACTTTCCCTACTTCAAAAACCTGTTTTCTTACTACCGCAGTGGGAACAACATCATTTGACAAAGGGTAGCCACACTTAGAGCAAAAATTTGTATCATTGCTATTCTCATAACCGCAATGGGGACATACAATAACTTCCTTTTTTTCCTTTTCCATAGTTTATCTTACTCCTTATAAAAAAGGATTTCAAGAATTCACTTTCTAATTTATTCTCAAACCCATGTTCTTTAAGTACTTTATAAGATTTTGAGAAGCCTTTTTTATTCTTTTGTTTCCTTTTTTATCCATCATTTTAATAATATCCTCTAAATAAAAAAGTTTGTTCTTTTTATAGCTTGATATTTTCCTTTTAATTTTTTTCAATCTCATTTTCTCATCAAAACTCAAACTCCCTTTACTTTTTAAAAAATTATAATTTTTGTTCAGATTTTCCAATTTCTCTTTTAAACAAAAGATGTAGTTTTCAAAGTATTTTTCAAATTTTCCCTTAAACAATAAATGGTTTATCTTCCCAATATAATACTTTGTCTCACACTTTTTAAATTCCGTATCTTTTTCAGCAATTAAAAAATCTTTTTTAGCTTCCTTATACTTTCTTCTCCTGATATTTATCAAACCGGATAAAAAATTAACTTCTCCGGAATCCGGAATATATAATTTAGAAAGTTTTATGTTTTTTTCGGCATTTATGAAATCCTTCCTTAAAAAACTGTTATAGGCTTTGTAGTAGTAAGCTTCCCCATGATAAAGAAACTGTTTTTTCAACATCAAATCAAGAACAGCATCTGACTCATCATACCTTCTCAACTTCTGAAGAGAAACAGCTTTACCCAGAAGAGAGGTGGGATTTTTAGGATCATATTCAAAAGCTTTTTCATAGTAAAAAAGTGCTTTTGTAAAATTTTCATAGGAGAAGAACCAAACCGATGCCATTCCAATATAAGCTCTCGGATAGTTCTTCACCATGTTCACAGCTTTTTTAAAATAGTTTAAAGCTTTGAAACTTTTTCCCTCTTTGAAAAGTTTATTTCCCTTATAAACAAAAAATTCAGCAAAATTCGGAAACCTCTTTTCAATTTTATCTGTCTTAAAACCGTTCAAATAGATGAAAAGCGGAGAGCGGGGAAATTTTTCACCAAACATTTTAAGATTATCTGAATACTTTTCATATTCATAATTTGCCTTAAGCAGCAGGAGGTAAAAATAAGCATCCAGATCTGAGTTTTCGCAATCAAAAAGATTTTTATCAAACTTAATTCTGGAAAAAACTATGCTTTTCATTGATTTGTTTCTGATAAGGAATTTTCCGCTTTTCTTTTGCACAAGATGAAATATGGCTTTATATTTAGTTGTTTGCGGGTTAAATTTCAGCAAACCAAGATATTTTTCTTCTTCGTCCGACATTATGGATTCCTGCTTTTTTCTTAAAATTAAAAGGGAAAGTGTGATAAATAGCTTTTTCTTTAAAGAATTACTTTTTTTAAATTTATAGGCTTTTCTATAGTTTTCAAAGGCTTTTATCCAGCCATAAAGATGTTTTTTCTTAAAAAAATCATCTCCCCTCCTTATTAATTCAAAATACTTGCTTTGAAAATTATCAGGAGGTTTTTTACTCTCTGTTTTAACAGTGGTCTTTGAACATGAACTTATGAAAACAAAAGAAAGGATTAAAATAAAATATCTTTTTTTAAACAATGCTCACACTTTTTTAAACTTAATCTTCCAGCCAAAATCTTTCTTTTTATCCTTATCACCTTTAAATTCAATTATCAAGAGATTCCCCTCCCTTTTATACCTTAAATCCGACGCTTCAGATGATACATTTTCAATATCAAAATTTTCAGGGACATATATGAAAATCCTATAATTATAATTTTTTTCCACAGCAGACAGGCCTGAAATTGTGTGATCGTTTTTATCAAAAGCCTTAAAATTCTTTATGCTCACAGTGCCCGTTATATATCTTGAAGTGGCTAAAAACATAGGTTCGTCAAGTTTTTTTCTCATAACCAAAACACTAACTCCGTGAGCAGGAATTTCAGTTGAATATTTTCCGGAAAAAACTCCTAAAAGCTTTTCCTTCCAGAAATCAAAAAGAATATATTCCCCACCATCAAGACCCAGGGCTTTAAAACTTATATTCTTTACCGCTTTTTTGTCCTCCCAATTATATAAAGCCAAGACATCATAATCACCCGTAATGAAAGACACTTTTAAATCAAGAGCTTCAGGGAATTTTTCAAGTTTCGGGCAGCACTGCAAAGCTCCGTCTTTTATATTATTTTTCGCATTAAAGGGATAAAGATCCATAGGTAAAATATGGGTTGAGGGAATTGTTTTTCTGTAAAGTTCTATTTTTTCGGAAGGAAGCTCCCCCATAAAATCAGATGCCATATAAAGCTGTCCCAAAAGCCCTATACTGCTTACAATGGTTTTTCCCTCCTCATATGTGAGGGGAGACCTGACCATAACAGCATCGGGATCACTGTGCCATACAATATTGTTTAAAAATTCTCCGCCGAAAAGTGAGTTGAAAAATGTTTGCATTGACATTCCATTCTTTTTCTCAGGATACCAGACAGCCTTATCATCTCCGCCTATTCTTGAACCATCATAAATACCGAAGCCGAGTCCGACCTCATGCATCGCACAGCCAAGCATGTAAACATCATCTCCAAGTGTTTTCCTTGCGGCTTTTTGAACTTCAACATAGATTTCTCTGCTGCTTTTTCCAGGATTAAAGGCATTTTCCTTATTTTTTTCATAATAATCCATCCAGGTTCCCCAGCCTGCATCCTTAAGATATGTTAAGCCCCAGTCTTCCTTAAAAATCTTTAGCATTGGAATCAAATGCTTTTTTATAACATCGGGATTTGAATAATCCAATCTTTTGACAGTATCATCGGCTGTACAGCATGCACCTGAAAGTTTTCCGTTTTTATCCCTTAGATAAAAATTATCCGGATACTTATCCACTACCTCCGCTTTCTTGTAGTTAGAGCCATAAAGATTTATCCAGAGTGCGGGTTTCAAACCCTTTGATTTAATATAAGCGAATATCCACTTTCCTCCATGGGGAAAAGCTTTTTTATTCCAATCGAGGTAATTTGCATCTTCTCCTCTCGTATAGCAGGCATCAAGTTGAATATATTCCATACCAAAGTCTTTGAAATACTTTGCAACAGCATCACTCTCCCTAATGAGAGCCTTTTCATCCGCTTTCATATAATAGGAATACCAGCTACTCCATCCGACTGGAGCATTTTTAAAGTATTCCCTTTTGGGTTTATAAAATTTTAATCCCAGACTCTTATAATAACCCGCTTTTAAGCTTAAGGAGGGAGAATCACTTAATTCAAAACCTATGTCAAGGTATATTTTCTCCTTTTCATTCCTCTTCATTTCAATATTTTTCGGGAAAATGATAAGAGTATCGGTCTTTATATCAAAGAGTTTGTTGACATTGTTGGCTGAAACAGGACCTAAAGAAGCAAAAAGTATATTATTGTTTTGCTCCTTTGTTCTTGCCAAAATTCTTTTCTCTCCGGCAAAGGCTTTACCTTTAAGATAAAAATTCTTTAAAGATGAAAAATTTACTTTCTCATCTTCTAAATTCAATGAGATTGATTTATTATTAGCGAGCTTTATTATGATTTCAGAATCCTTTTTAGAAAAATTCTTAAAATCTATTTGCTCCCCATTACTATTTACAATTTTAACATCAGAAACAACCGAACCCAGTTTTTTGTGGGAAATTGAAAGAGTATTGTTGTCAAAATCAATCAATAGCTTCCAGCCATTTTCAGACAGCTCCTTTTCCCCTGACACAGATGTGCAGTAATTTAAAGTCATTAATAGAACTAACAAAATAAAAACAACAAAAATCTTCTTCTTCATCTTCACTCTCCATTTTAAATTCTTAAAAATTATTAAAAATAAAAGAATATTTGTCAAGAATAATGAGAGAATAATGAGAGAATTCTTCTTAAAAATGATTACACAAAATCTTTACCACAATAGGAGCAAGATATACTGTTTTGAAAGCAAGATCTTAACCTACCCGTATTTACATTATGAATTATCAAAATCATTTATTTTGAGAAAATAAGAATAGAAAAAAAACAGAAAAGCTGATATCATAAAATTGATAAAAGTTGGACTGAGGTTTAAATGAAAGTTTTGGTTGCCACATCGGATGTGCCCTTTGTTGAGGGAGGTCACCTTATAATTGCCAGAGAATTAACAAGAGCTATAAATGAATATGGCCACAAAGCGGAACTCATCCTAACACCGCAAAACAGATTTTCAAGGGTTTTTCATGCTTATATTGCGACAAGATTCATTGATGTGCAGGAAGACGGATTGGGAGAAAAGATAGACAAATTAATAAGCTTTAAATATCCTTCATACGCATTAAAACACCCTGAGCACACTGTATGGATAAATCACAGAATGAGAGAATATTATGACCTGTGGGAAAACTTTTATGCTAAGTTAGGAAAAAGAGCAAAAATAAAGGAAAGTGTAAAAAAGTTTTTAATACGTAAAATTGATAATTATCTTCTCAAAAAAGTAAAAAAAATCTATTCACAATCAGAGAATATAAAAAAAAGACTTGAAAAATGGGGAAAAATTAAAAGCTCTGTTCTTTACCCCCCTCCGCCGAAAAGGAATTATAAAACAGGTGATTACAAGAATACAATTTTTACTGTATCACGATTGGTTAAACATAAAAGGGTGGATCTTATTATCAAGGCTTTAGCTTATGTTAAAAATAAGGAAATTAAATTGATAATAGCGGGTGAAGGACCAGAGCTGAATAACCTTATGAGATATGTTAAAGACTCAAGTTTAGGGGAAAGGGTATCCTTTTTAGGAAGAATCAGTGATGATCAACTAATTAAAAATTATGCAGAGTGCGGTGCTGTTTTTTATTCCCCATACAATGAGGATTACGGATTTGTAACTGTTGAAGCTTTTGCTTCGGGAAAAGCTGTTATCACCACAAATGATTCAGGAGGTGTCTATGAGATTATTTCAAAATCAAAAGGAGGAATATACACAAAAAATAATCCCCGAACTCTCGGAGAAAAAATAGATGAACTTTTTTCTGATAAGAATAAATTAATTGCTTTAGGTGAAACAGGAAAACAATGGGTTTCATCTCTTACCTGGGAGAAAACAGTAGAAACACTTATTTCAAATAAATAAAAACAGAAAATAATATGGAGGCTTTCTAATGATCAGTAAATTTTTCAAGATAATATTTATTTTTTCTCTGACAGTTATAATTACCACCCTTTCTTTAACAGGGCAAAAAAGTATTAAGGTAAAAGAAAACATTTTTTTTAAAAATAATACAAGCTGGCTTGAAAAGTACAGTCCTGAATGGGAAATAGCACCTACAAAATGGCTTGAAGGTATTCCTCTTGCCAATGGTGACATAGGGATTATGATCTGGGGAGATGGAAACCCCTTAAAATTCACATTGGACAAATACGATGCATGGGAAACCGAAGAACAGCCTTTACAGGGAGAATCTTACGAAGGGTTCAAAGAGAATGTAAAAAAACTCAAGAAGAAAACTCTAAACGGCCAGTTTATATACGACCCTTATCTTTCAAACTCAAAACTCAATGCTAAAGGTAAAAAATACCCGACAAGACTTCCTCTTCCAAGACTTGAAATAAAATTTATTAAAAAATTTAGCTGGAAAAAAGGAAACTTACTGCTCAATAAAGCCCTTTCAAAAATAGAGGGTAAAACAGGAAATAAAAAAGTTGAAATAAAAACCTTTGTTCATTCCTTAAAGAATATTATATTCATCAAATTCAAGAATCTATCTCCCGGGGAAATTTCAGTAAAACTCAGGTGGGATCATCTTAATAAAAATACAAGAAAACTTTTAAAAAGCTGGGGGTATAAAAATCCTGTGATTATGAACAATGGAATTAGCGGTTCTCTTTTCTTTGAAGGGCCGAAAGATTTCAAATTAAATATCATATGGGTGAAAACAAAAACCAATGATGGAACACTTATCAAATTGGCTTTAATCTCCAATCATGATTCAAATAAGCCTATAAAAAAAACAAAAGAATTAATCAAAGAATCTAAAAACTTTAAAAAAGAATTTACAAGCCACTTTGCATGGTGGAAAAATTTCTGGAAAAAATCCTTTTTATCAATTCCTGATTTTCGTCTCGAATCACTATACTATATCGAGCTTTACAAATTGGGTTCTCTATCCAGAGCAGGAGAGCTCCCTATATCATTACAGGGCTTATGGACTCTTGACGGAGGAATGCCACCCTGGAGCGGAGATTACCATCTTGATTTAAATGTCGAGATGTCCTATTGGCCTATTTACACAGCAAATCATCTTGAGTTAGGGAAACCTCTATATGATACCTTTCATAAATGTTTACCAAAATGGGAAAGACAATGTAAACAATTTTTCGGATTCGATGGAATCTGGTCCGGTTGTGCCATAGGACCTCACGGAGAAAGAGTGTGGGGTTATTCCACAGTTGAGTTCTGGCCTGGTAATACCGCCTTTTTAGCTCATAACTACTGGCTCCATTTTTTATACTCTCAGGATACGGAATTTCTTAAAAAAAGAGCCCTTCCAATAATTGAAAAATCATTCCTAATATACTCCAATTTACTCTTTAAAGGGGTAGATGGGAAATTGCATATCCCATACAGTTATTCTCCGGAATATTATGAAGGGTTTGTAAATGCTTATGATCAGGATAGTAACATAGACATTGCTCTTATTAAGTTTTTAACATCAGCAATCGTAAAATCACACAAAATCTTAAAAATATCAACAAAACTAACGGAAAGGGCAAAATATGTCAGAGATAATTTAGTTGATTTCCAATATGAACACTATTTAAAAAACAGGATTAATGAAGTTAACGGAAGAATAAGATTAAAAATCAGTAAAAATATCCCTTTCAGAATGAGCCACAGGCATTTTTCTCACCTTATATCTATTTATCCTCTTTCCATACTTACAACAGAGAGCAGTAAAAGAGAACAGGAGCTTATTAGAGGTTCGATTGAAGAAATCATAAGATATGGAACAGGGGCGTGGACAGGGTATTCCTTCCCATGGTTCGGAGCAATTGCAGGCAGAGCGGGATACAACAATATTCCTCTGCAAATGTTAGATGTATACATAAATGGTTTTATAAGCCCAAATACATTTCATATTAACGGCGATCCGGGAAAACATGGTTTTTCAATGTGGCATTATGAACCTATGACACTTGAAGGTGGCTTTATGGCAGCTGAGACAATCCAAGAAATGCTACTTCAATCATATGACAAAATAATCAGGGTTTTCCCGTCCATGCCTGATGTATGGAAAGATGGATCTTTTTTCAGATTAAGAGCCGAAGGAGCCTTTTTAGTCAGTTCAAAATTAAAGAATGGAAATATTGATTTTATTAAGATAGAATCATTGGCGGGAAGTAAATGTTCGGTAAGAAAAAAATTCAAAACTTTTAAGATATTTAAAAAAGAAAATAATGGAACATACAATGAATTTAAAGACTTCAAAGTCTTCAATGGAAATATAATATTTAACACAAAAAAGGGAGATACTTACCTGATTATACCGAAAATTTTTAATGAATCAAACTTTATCCTCTCCCCCTTCACTTTTAAAAGAAAAACCGCCCACTATTTCGGGAAAAAAAGAATTCCTCTTTTCTAATCATATTCCCACGAGAGAAGAATAACACCCCGAGGATTTGATGAAAACTCTTTTTTCTGGTAAAATTTCTCATTCCACAAATGACTATTTATAATGAAAGAAAGGAAAAACAAGCCATTAACTGTTTTTTTTATTTTTTTTGTTAGTACAACTATTTCCTTCTCATACTTAGTGAGGAACTATTATACAATTGATGAAATAATAAAAACCGTTGAAAAATATAGTAAGCATAAATTTAATACAAAGCCTGTTATAAGATTTCTCGGAGAAGAAGAATTTTCAAAGAAGATAAACAGTATATTGAAAAGAGATTATCCTTATGAAAAGATCCTTAAAGAGTGCCTTTTCTTACATGCCTTTAAATTAATGAAAAAAGATAATAGTCTTCTGGGGATTAAAAGGAATATCTTTTATAAAAATGTTGCGGGTTTTTATGATGAAGGCGGAAGAAGCAATGAGATCTTTATCAAGGGGAAACCAAAGAATAGATTCGGCAAAATGGAGGCAATGCTCTTGTTTCACGAACTCTGGCACTTAATTCAAAAAAACAGAATGGATTTTGAAAAAATGATCCCTGATACCATAGAGTACGATGACAGAAAACTTGCCATACTCTCAATATTAGAAGGAGATGCTATAAGATTTATGGAAAAGGCTACAAATATTAAACTTGCGATAGATAATCCGGACATCAGCATGGAGGAAGTTTTGTCTCTATCCGGAGATAATATGATAAAAACAGCACCGAGAATTGTTCGTGAAGAATTAATTTTTCCATATCTTTACGGAACAAGGTTTGTAAAATACTTTGAAAAAAGAGGTGAAAAAGCAGAGATTTATAAAACACCACCTACCTCCTCATATGAAATAATTTTTCCTTCTTCCTATCCTTTGAAGCTAAAAGATAATATTTTACCCCACAACAAATTTTTAAGCGGACGGGTTGGTGTTTTTTTTACAAATATAATTTTAAACAGAGATAGAACAAATTTAAATTATTTAAGAGGGTGGAAAGGTGATTTTTATTATATTAACTACGATAAGAAAACTAATAAATATTCTCTAAACTGGGAGATAGACTTTAAAAGCATTATGATAAAAAAAATTGAAAATCTATTAAAAAAACAATTTCCGGAAGCAAAAATTGAAATGATTAATAATAAAAAAATAAAGTTTTATAAGGAGGGTTATTATGGATGTAATCACTGCCACACAGATTAAAAAAGGTGCCATTATCAGATATGATGGTAAACTTTACAGGGTAATGGATGTTCACCACCATACTCAGGGAAGACAGGCAGGCTATATATTAACCAAATTGAGGAATCTGAATGATGGGACACAAAAAGAGGTGAAATTCAGCTCTTCCGATAGAATTGAAAGAGAATTTGTGGATAAGGTTGAACTCGAATATCTCTATGAGGATGGCCATTTTTATGTTTTTATGAATACTTCAAACTATGAGC